>DATADD010000115.1:0-10462 GCA_036258675.1 Actinomycetota bacterium
CCGGCTCGACGGCTTCTACTTCTGCCCGCACCATCCCGACGGGCGGGTGCGGGAGTACGCGGTCGCGTGCTGCTGCCGCAAGCCGATGCCGGGCTTGCTGGAGCGCGCCGCGGCAGATCACGGGCTCGAGCTGGCGCGCTCCTGGATGGTGGGCGACATCCTCGACGACGTCGAGGCGGGGCGGCGCGCCGGGTGCAGGACGGTTCTCGTCGACATCGGCCATGAGACGGAGTGGGACGTGGGCCCCCTGCGGCGGCCCGACCTCGTGGTGCCGAACCTCCCCGCGGCGGCCGAGGCGATCGTCGCCGCGTCAAACGCGGCCGTGTCGGGAGGCCCGTCGTGAGCCTCGCCCTGACATCGTTCACCGGCGGCTTCTCCGCCCGCCGCGTGCTGGTCGCGGGCGACGCGATGCTCGACACCTACCTGAGGGGCACCAGCACGCGCCTGTGCCAGGAGGCACCAGTGCCGATCGTGGCCGTTCAGGAGCGCGTCGACGTACCGGGGGGCGCCGCCAACACCGCCGTCAACGCGGCCGCGCTCGGCGCGCGCGCGGCGCTGGTCGCGGTCGTGGGCGCGGACCCCGAGGGGGACGCCGTGCGGCGGACGTTGAAGGAGCGCGGCGTGTCCGCCGACGACGTGGTCGAGGACCCCGTGCGCCGCACGCTCGCGAAGCAGCGCCTGAGTGCCGGCCCGCAGCTGCTCGTCCGCTTCGATGCGGGAACGACCGAGCCGGTCGACGCGGAGGTCGAGAGCGCGCTCGTGGACCGCATCCGGGCGCTGTGGTCGTGCTGCGACACGGTGGTGCTGTCGGACTACGGCTACGGTGTGATGACCCCGGGCCTCGTGTCCGAGCTGGCGCGGCTTCAAGCCCGCTCTCCCCGGGTCGTCGTCGCAGACGCCAAGCACCTCGCCGCGCTCCGGGGGATCGGCGTGACCGCGATCAAGCCGAACTTCGACCAGGTGCGCGCGCTGCTGGGCGGGGGACCCTCGCCGGGCCAGGCGCGGGCGGACTGGATCGCTGCGGTTGGGGCGCGGCTGCTGGAGGCGACCGGCGCGGAGCTCGCCGTCGTGACCCTCGACCGCGACGGCGCGTGCGTGCTCGAGCGCGGCAAGCCCGCCTACCGCATCTACGCGCGTCCCGTGAGCGACGTCCGGGCCGCGGGCGCGGGCGACACCTTCGCGGTGGTTCTTGCGCTTGCGCTCGCGGGCGGCGCCCACGCGCCCGCGGCCGCGGAGCTCGCCTCGGCCGCGGCCGCCATCGTCGTGGGCAAGGAGGGGACCGCGACGTGCTCGGCGAGCGAGCTCAGAGCCGCCTTCTCTGCCGGCCGGAAGTACCTCGCCGACGAGGGTTCGCTGATCGAGGCGGTGGACGCGCACCGGGCGCAGGGCAGGCGCATCGTCTTCACGAACGGGTGCTTCGACATCCTTCACCGAGGCCATATCACCTACCTCAGCAAGGCGAAGACGATGGGCGACGTCCTGATCGTCGGTGTGAACAGCGACGAGGGGGTCCGTCGCCTCAAGGGGCCCTCCAGGCCGGTGAACGCTCTCGCCGACCGCGTCGAGGTGCTCGCCGCCCTCAGCAGCGTCGACCACGTGGTCGCCTTCGGCGAGGACACCCCGCAGCGACTCATCGAGCGAGTCCGTCCCCACGTCTTCGTCAAGGGCGGGGACTACACGATCGAGCGCCTCCCCGAGGCGCCGCTCGTGCGCTCGCTCGGGGGCGAGGTCCACATCCTTCCCTACGTCGAGGACATCTCGACCACGGGGCTGCTCGAGCGCATCCGCGCGTCGTCCGAGAGCGCGCCGTGACGGCCGCCCGCGGGTGGGGCGCCGCGTCGAACCTGCTGTGCGTGCGGCTCGACACGATCGGGGACGTTCTCATGACGACGCCCGCGCTGAGGGCCCTGCGGGAGGCGGTGCCGCGTCGGCGGGTGACCCTGTTGACGTCCTCGGCGGGGGCGGCCGCGGCGCCGCTGCTGGACTCGGTCGACGACACGATCGTGTACGACGCCCCGTGGCTGAAGGCGTCGCCCGCGCGCCCTGATCCGGGCGCGGACCTCGCCATGGTCGAGCTGCTGCGCGCCCGCCGCTTCGACGCCTCGGTCATCTTCACGGTCTACAGCCAGAGCCCTCTGCCCGCGGCTCTCATCTGCCACCTCGCCGGCGTCCGTCTGCGCGCCGCCCACTGCCGGGAGAAGGCGTACGGGCTCCTCACCGACCGCGTCCCCGAGCCCGAGCCGGAGCAGCTGATCCGCCACGAGGTCCGCCGCCAGCTCGACCTCGCCGCGGCCGTGGGGGCCACCGCGCGCGACGAGCGCATGTCCGTCGCGATCCCGCCGGGCGCGCGCGCTCAGGCGGCTCGACTGCTCGCGCGCGCGGGCGTGGGCGAACGGGGATGGATCGCGGTTCACCCCGGTGCGACGGCTCCCTCCCGCCGCTACCCGCCCGAGGCGTACGCGGCCGCCGTGAGGGGGCTCGTGGAGAGGGGCCTCGGGGTGGTGCTCACCGGAACGCCCGACGAGGTTCCGCTCGTCGAGGGCATCCGCGCCGAGGCGGGCTCGACCACGGTGTCGCTCGCGGGCCTGCTCGACCTTCCGCTGCTCGCCGCGGTCATGGCGCGGGCGCCCCTGCTCCTTACGAACAACACCGGTCCCGCGCACATCGCGGCCGCCGTCGGAACCCCTGTGGTGGATCTCTACGCGCTCACGAACCCGCAGCACACGCCGTGGATGGTGCCCGCGCGCGTGCTGTCGCACGACGTCGAGTGCCGCTGGTGCTACAGCAGCGTCTGCCCCCTCGGCCACCACGACTGCCTCCGGCTCGTGTCACCGACCCGCGTCGTCGAGGCCGTTCTCGACCTCCTGCGCGAGACGAGCGCATCTGTGGCGCCGGCCGCGCACGGCTGACGGAGCGTCCCGAGCGGAGCCGGACACCGTGGCGGGCGGGGGTCGAAGCCCGCCGCCCCCCGGGCCGCGAGCGGCGCGGCGATACCATGGCATCACACCGGGAGCACCGAGGGGAGATGCCATGCCAGAGACGAAGGGCTACCTCGTCGCCGGACAGTGGAAGAGGGGCACGGCGACGTTCGACGTGACGAACCCCTACGACGGCGAGGTGGTCGCCACCGTTGCGCAGCCGAGCCCGGGCGACGTCGAGAGAGCGATCCAGGCCGCGGCCGACGCCTTCGAGGAGACCCGCAAGCTGCCGGTGCACGCGCGCGCGGAGGCTCTCGCCCACATCAGCAGGCGGCTCGACGAGCGCAAGAGGGAGGTCGCCGAGCTCATCGCGCGCGAGGGGGGCAAGCCGCTCAAGTGGGCTCTCGTCGAGGCGGCGCGCGCGGTGTCCACCTTCCGCTGGGCCGCCGAGGAATGCCGCCGCGAGGGCGGCGAGCTCATGCGGCTCGACACGGAAGCGTCGCTGGGGTCCCGCCTCGGCCTCGTTCGGCGGTTCCCCCTCGGTCCCGTGCTCGCGATCGCGCCCTTCAACTTCCCCGTGAACCTCGTCGCGCACAAGCTCGCGCCCGCGCTCGCGGTCGGCGCGCCGATCGTGGTCAAGCCGGCGACGAAGACCCCTCTGGGAGCGCTGCTGCTGGGAGAGCTGTTCTCGGAGACCGATCTTCCCGCCGGCATGTGCTCGGTGCTGCCGGTGGGCGGTCGCGAGGCCGGCGAGATGGCGCGCGACGAGCGTTTCCGCAAGATCTCGTTCACGGGTTCTTCCCAGGTGGGATGGGAGCTGCGCAAGGCGGACCCGAGGAAGGCCGTGACGCTCGAGCTCGGTGGGAACGCCGGCGTCATCGTCCACTCGGACGCCGACCTCGACACGGCCGCACGCCGGATCGCGTTCGGCGGCTACTACCAGGCGGGGCAGTCCTGCATCGCGGTCCAACGCGTCCTCGTGCACGACTCCGTCGCCGAGGACCTCTCGACCAGGCTCGTGGCCGAGGTCGACAAGCTCGTCACCGGAGACCCCTTGGACGAGTCCACCGATGTCGGGCCCGTGATCGACAACGACTCGCTCGAGCGCATCTCCGCATGGGTCGACGAGGCGGTCCAGAGCGGCGCCGAGGTGCTGACGGGGGGCAAGCGCGAGGACCCCTTCTACGTGCCCACCGTGCTCGTCCGGACGCGTCCGGAGATGAAGGTGCGGTGCGAGGAGATCTTCGGCCCCGTCATCACGCTCGGGACGTACTCGGATTTCGAGCAGGCGATCGGGGAGGTCAACGAGTCGCGCTACGGGCTGCAGGCGGGCCTGTTCACGTCCGACCTCGGCCGCATCATGCTCGCCCACCGCGACATCGAGGTCGGTGGGCTCGTCGTCGGCGACGTGTCGTCCTTCCGCGCCGACCAGATGCCCTACGGGGGCACCAAGGACTCCGGCACGGGGCGGGAGGGCCTCCGCTACGCGATGCAGGAGATGACCGAGCCGCGCATCCTCGTGCTCTCCAACGTCCCTCTGTGAGCCGCGGGCCGAGGTGAGAGCGACACGGGTGCTCGCGCGCGCGTGGGCGGCGCCTGCCTCGGTGGCCGGACTCGCTCTCGCTCCCTTCTTCGCGCGGAGGCGCCGGCGCGCCGGCGTCCTGCTGTGCGAAGGGGCGTCGTGGCCGCGACGACTCGGGTTCCGCCATCGCGCCATGACGCTCGGGCACGTCGTCTTGTGCATCGACGAGATCGACGAGGCCACTCTGGCGCACGAGCTCGTGCACGTGGCCCAGTACGAGAGGTGGGGGGCGCTGTTCGTGCCCTGCTACCTGGGCGCATCGCTGCTCGCGGCGTTGCGGGGACGGGACCTCTACCGGGACAACCCCTTCGAGATCGCGGCGCGCCGGAGGGCTCGCGGGAGGCTGGCGGAGGCTACCAGCGCGTCCTGAGCAGGGAGTAGTCGGGGCCGCCGCAGCCGTCGCACGACCATTCGCCCTCGGCGGCCTGCGCGGGCTCCTCGAACCAGCGGCGGTGATCGATGCGAAGACAGCGGGGGCAGCACCTCACCCAGAGGATGTGTGCCTGCCCCCTGCCGTCTACGTCGGCGCCCCCCGCGGGGCGTTCCCCCCGAAACATCGTCCGATGATGGGTCGCGCGGACCCCCGCCCTCAATACGCAAATGGCGCGGGCGCGCCCGGCTCGCCCCGGAACGGTCGAAACCCGGCCGTCGGGGCTATCATCCCCGCAGCGCACACGGGGGAGCCCTCGCGACGGAAGCCAAGACCGACCACGCCGAGTTCTCGTGGACGGGCCGCACGGGCCCGTTCTCGCTCACGCTGTCCCCCGGCGTCTTCGCCCCGAGCAAGACCAGCCTCGTGCTGGCCGACGCGCTCGAGGTCAACGGCGGCGAGGTGGTGATCGACGTCGGCTGCGGGAGCGGGGTCCTCAGCCTCGTGGCGGCCCGCCTCTCGGCGGGGCGGGTGTACGGCTGCGACGTGTCGCCCGAGGCGGTCGCCGCGGCCGAGGCCAACGCCGCTCGCCTCGGCCTGTCCGATCGCACCGAGTTCCGCGTCGGCAACCTCCTCGAGCCGGTCGCCGACGTCTCGGCCGACGTCGTGATCGGCGACGTGTCGGGGATCCCCGACCCCGTCGCCGAGATCACGGGCTGGTTCCCCGAGGGCCGGGGCGGGGGGCCGACCGGCGCCGAGCTGCCGGTGGCGATGCTCGAGGGCATGGGGGACTGCCTCAAGCGGGGCGGCCGCCTCTACCTCCCCACGGGGACGATCCAGGCCGAGAACAAGGTGCTCGAGGTGGCGCGTCGGGTCTTCGGCGCCGCCAACATGGAGATCGTCGCGGAGCGCGAGTTCCCCCTGCCCAACCTCGTGGCGCGCTCCAAGGCCGTGGCGAGGCTCGTCTCGGACGGCCTGCTGAACCTCTCCCTGCGCGGCAGCCGGCTGCTGTGGCGCCTGGCCATCTGGCGGTGCGTCCGCACGTGACCGCCCGTCGATGGGCGGCTGCGGCCCTCGCCGCGGCGCTCCTCGTCGCGCTCGCCCCCGCGGCCTCCGCGGCCGCACCTCGCGTCCGGCTGCGTGCGGAGCGCTCCCTGATCACCGCGGGCCAGGAGGTCCTCTTGCGGGGGCGGGTCTCGCCGACTCGGCCGGGGGCGAGGGTCCGCATCGTCGACGGGGCCGGCGAGGTCAGGGCGCGCGTGCGCACGGCGCGCGACGGGCGCTTCCGCGTCCGCCTGTCGCCCCGCCGCAGCGTCGCCCTGCGAGCCCGGTGGCGGCGCGCCTCGAGCCCCGCCGTGCGGGTCAGGGTGCGGCCCCGCCTCGTGGTCGGCATCCGTCGGGTGCGCCTGTTCGCGCGCGCGCGCGTCCGGGGCCGGGTCGGCCCCCGCCATCCCGGGCGCGCCGTGCGCGTGCGGCTGTGGCGCAACGGCAAGCTCCTGCGCCGCCGGACCGTTGACCTCGTCGGAGGGCGGCGCTTCCGGGCGTCTTTCCGTATCCGCCGTCCCGGCAGGTACCGCGCGGGGGCTACGTTCCGGCCGTCCCGCGGTACGAGAGCGCGCGACTCGTCGCGCTCGCACAGGACGCGCATGCCCCGCCTCGCGCGGGGCGCCCACGGCGTGATGGTGGGCCAGCTCGAGAAACGTCTCGTGCGGCTGGGCTACCTGCTGTTCAAGGTCAACCGGCGTTTCGACGGCCGCACGGAAGATGCGGTGCGCGCCTTCCACAAGGTCCAGGGGAGGTCCCGCAGCGGGATCGTGCGGGAGCCCACGTGGCGGGCGCTCGCGCACCCGAGGAAGCCGCGTCCCCGGCGGCGCAAGCCAGGCTTCCACATCGAGATCGACCAGACGAAGCAGGTGCTCTACGTGGTGCGCCGGGGACGGGTGAAGCGCATCCTGCACACCTCGACGGGGGCCAACGGGGTCACGAGGGACGGGGTCTGGACCGTCCATCGCAAGCTCGCCGGCTACTCACCCAATCGCCTCTACTACCCGAGCTACTTCGACGGACTGCGCGCGATCCACGGGTGGCCGGACGTGCCGGTGACCCCCGCCAGCCACGGGTGCGCGCGCGTGCCGATGTGGGCCGCGGTGTGGATCTACCGGCGCGCCGACATCGGCACTCAGGTACGCATCTACCACTGAGAGGGCCCCGCTCGCGCGCGCGGCGCGGGGCAGCACGAGCACGCCAACGCGAAACGACCCCCGGGTGGGCCCGGGGGTCGTACGCCTTCAGGTGATGGTGGAGGGCACTGTTAGCGAACGGCGCCCCTGCGGTAGGTCATCTGCCGGTAGATGAACAGCAGGATCATCGCGACGATGATTCCGCCGATCCAGGAGACGCCCTCGTTGTCGCTGTTCTTGAACAGCACCTGTTCCCACAGCCAGGTGCCGATCAGAGCGCCGAGCACACCGATGACGAGCGTGCCGACGATACCGATCGGGTCCTTGCCCGGCATGAGGAAGCGGGCGACGGCCCCGATGATGAGTCCGACGATGATCGTGACGATCCACTCCATGCGGTTCCTTCCCCCATTGTTCGAGAAGCGGGTCGACCACCTCTATACCCCTCCGGCCCGTTTCCAAACTCCCGGGGCGCCCCCGTGAGCCGCCGACGCCGCTTCGAGGGCTGGGTCTGCGTCGTGACCGGGGCCTCGAGCGGCATCGGCCGGCGCGTCGCCGTCGACCTCGCCGCGGAGGGGGCGACGGTGTGCGCGACGGCGCGGCGCGCCGACCGGCTCGCGCAACTCGTCGCCGAGCTCGGAGGAGCCAGCCATTCGTGGATGGGCTGCGACGTGTCGCAAGAGGCCGACGTCCGCGCCCTCGCCGAGCACGTAGAGCGCGTCCACCGCCGCTGTGACGCCCTCGTCAACTGCGCCGGCTACCCCGGCAGCGCCCGTTTCGAGGGGCCCTCGGCCGTCGCCTCGACGGAGTCCGTCATGGCGACCAATTTCCTCGGGGCGGTGCGGTGCACCGCGGCGCTCCTGTCGCTCCTCGAGGCGGGGACGGGAGCGGTTGTGAACGTCGCCTCCGTCGCGGGGCGGATCGCGGTCCCCGGCTCGAGCGCGTACACGGCCTCGAAGTTCGCTCTCGCGGGATGGTCCGAGGCCCTGCGCGCCGAGCTGGCGCCTCGCGGCGTGCGCGTCAGCCTGGTGGAGCCGGGGTTCGTGCCGACGGAGGGCTTCCCCGCGACGGGCCTGCGCGCCCACCCCCTGCTGAGACTCCTGCTCCGGCCCGTGGAGGACGTCTCGGGTGCGGTCCTGCGCGCCCTCTCCACCGGCGCGCCGGAGATCGTCGTTCCGGCGTGGTACCGGGCCTTCGTCGTCGGCCGCACTCTCGCCCCCGGGCTCTATCGGCGCGCTCTCGAGCGGGTCGGGCGTCACCGCCCCGCCGTGTGAGGAGCCCAGCGGAAGGCTCGTTCGTGCGGCGCGCCGAGCGAGTAGCGCCGCTGGATCGCGCCCGTACGCTCGTATCCGGTGCGCAGGAGCTGCTCGTGGGAGATCTGGGCGAAGGAGAACGTGTAGCCCTCGGGCGACGCATCGATGATGGCGTAGCCGAACGGGAAGTCCCGGACGGCCGCCACCTCGCGGACGGGGACACCGTCGAACCCGCGCCCCGCGTGGTTGCGGTGCGTGTGGCCGGCGAACACGCCCCATACGTTGCCCGCGTCGCACGTCGCGTGGAGCCGGCCGGTGTCCGCGTCCCGCAACCCGAACACGACCGGAGGGAAGCCGCTGAAGGGCTGCGGAGGGTGGTGCAGGAAGACGAACGCGCGGCTCGAGCCGGGCGCGGCGACGTCGGCGAGGATGTCGTGCTGGCGAGGCGACAGCACCCCCCGCACGCTCGCCCCTCCCCGTCCCGCGGTGAACGTCCCCGATACGAGGTCGTAAGGGGGGAACGGCGACACCGCCTGCTCGACCGAGTCGAGGACCGCGACCCGGAAGCCCTCCACCTCGACGAGCGCGCCGTCCGGCGAGCGCCCGAGATGGTGCTCGAACAGGGTCCGCCCCGCGAGCCGCTCCTCGCTCACGCGGTAGGCGTCGTGGTTGCCCATGACCGCAACCCATGGGGCCTCGAGGTCTGCCAGCAGGCGGCTCGCGGCCTGGAACTCCTGGGGCTCTCCCCGGTCGGTGAGGTCCCCGAGCTGGACGACGAGGTCCGCGCCCGCGGCGTTGACGTCGGCGACCGCGGCGCGCGCGAGCGCCTCCGCGTCGGGCGATCCGAGGTGGAGGTCGCCGAGGACGGCGATGCGCGCCGCCACGTCCGGCCCGCGCTCCGGCGGCGGATCGAGGGGGGCGAAGGGCGGGGCCGGCGGCATCGTCTCGGGCCACGCCAGAGAGGCGGTCTCCTCGCGGCCGAGCGCAACCAGCCGGTCGGCCCCGCGCGCCATGAAGGGTGCGACGTGCGCATCGACCCAACCCCCGAGGCGGGCGAGGAAGAGGTCGGCGAAGACCTCCTCGGGCCCCCCGGCGCAGTACGCCATCCAGCGGGCGTGAGCGAGAAGGAGCCCGTCGTCCGGCCCCCGTCCCGACGGGGTCAGGGCGGCAAGGACGAGATCGGCGCGCTCCTCGGCGCGCGCGCTCGCCGCATCGAAGCGCTCGTCCGCCTCGGCCCACGCGCGCAGGACCCGGGCCCGCGCCGCCTCGACGATCCAGCCCGAACGAAGCAGATCGGCGAGGACGTCCGCGTCGATGTCCGTGCGCATCCGGCGCCAGGATAAGGGCGGCTTCCCGGGGTTCCGGGGTGCGCGCCACGGACGGGGTTAGCATGCTCCAGCCGGCGCGCCCCTGGGCGACTTCCCTCCGGCGGAACGTGGCCGCAGCAGCGACTCGACTGTCGGGAGGGAGGATGAGCATCGCGCAGCGGGTGGAGGCGCAGCGAACCACCGACTGGGACCGCTACTTCCTGAACATCGCACGCGAGACGGCGCGCAGGTCGAACTGCATCCGGCGCCAGCACGGCGCGGTGATCGTGCGCCGAAGGAGGATCCGCTCCACCGGCTACAACGGCCCCCCCTCGGGACACGCGCACTGCGACACCGGCGCGTGCCCGCGCGCGCACGCGGACGGGGCGAGCGGCTGGGCCCATGACAACTGCGTCGCCATACACGCGGAGGCGAACGCGATCCTGTACTCCGCGCCCGAGGAGCGAGACGGGGCGACGATCTACATCACGGGCGTGCCCTGCTTCGGCTGCGCGAAGCTGATCGCCAACTCCGGGATCGCAGAGGTCGTCGCCGAGGGCGATCCCTACGAGGGGTGGGCCCGCGTGCGCGACTTCCTCATGGAGTGCGACGTGAGGGTCCGGCTCCTGTCCGGCCGCTAGTCCCACCCGTCACGGCTCGGGCGGCTCGCCCCCGCCTCCCGGGACTCCCAGCCTGCCCGCCTCGCGGTCGCGCGCCGTCTTGTCCCGGTGACACGTCCAACAGAGCGGGTTGATGTTTCTCGTCGACACGGGACCGCCGGCGGCGTGGGGCTCGACGTGGTCGAACTCGGTGCGGAAGCGCCTCCCGCACGTCGCGCACGCGACCCCGTCG
>DATADD010000116.1:0-8434 GCA_036258675.1 Actinomycetota bacterium
AAAGCCCCGAAAGAGCCTGCGTGCTCGGAATGTCCGGACCTTGGCCTCGTCTACGAGAGCGCGGGGGCGACTTGGGGTGTGAACAAGGGGGAGAAGCTTCGCTTCATCGTAGTGGAGGATGTGGGAGGGCAAACGGTGACCGTGATCGAAGAGACAACCCCTGCCGGCTTCAAGGAGTTCACGGCCAGGGCACAAAGGGTGCTCGACAGCGTGAAGTGGGGAAGCTCTTAGGAGCGCGCTGGAGAGAGCTCAGCCCCCGGCCATCTCCAGGACGAGCTCGGTGATGAACGCGAACACGAACCCTCCCGCGACGCCCCACAGCGTCGTCTCCCACGAGAGCCGCCGGCCGACGTTGAACAGCTCGGCCACGACGTAGACGATGGCGCCCCGCGATCGTCTGCGCCCGATGCGCGCGACGTAGACGAGGCTGAGGAGGCCGAGCCCGAAGCCCACGACGTAGACGAGGCCGATCAGCGCCACGCGCGCCCACGACCCGTCGCCCTCGACCGCGGCCGCGAGGACATGCTCCACCTCCTCGCCGGCGTGCGAGAAGATGTCGAGCACGAGGAACAGGAGGACGCCGGCGGAGAGCCCGTTGAGGAACGTCTTCGCGCCCTAACTCAGAGCTCCCGCCGCGCGTCAACGGACCGGTACTCTCGGCGCTGGGCCGCGACGGAAAGCGGCGGAAGGGAGCGTAGGGGATGCTGACCGACAGGGTCGAGGCCGCCATGAACGGGCAGCTCCGGGTCGAGCTGCAGTCGGCCTACGTCTACCTCGCGATGTCGGCTTACTGCGAGGCGCAGAGCCTGCCCGGGTGCGCGCGCTGGCTTCGCGCGCAGGCCGAGGAGGAGCTCCACCACGCGATGCGCTTCTACACGTTCATCGTCGACCGGGGCGCGCGCGTCCGCCTCGAGGGCCTCGACCGCCCGGGCGAGGACTACCCCTCGCCGCTCGGGGTCTTCGAACAGGCGCTCGAGCACGAGCGCTCGGTGACGCGTTCGATCGCGGACCTCTACGGGCTCGTCGTGAGCGAGAAGGACTACGCGGCCCAGGCGTGGCTGGACTGGTTCGCCACGGAGCAGGTCGAGGAGGAGAAGACGGTCGGGCAGATCGTCGACTCTCTGCGCCGTATCGGCGACCGGGGGGAGGCGCTCTACCTGCTCGACAAGGAGCTCGGCGCGCGCGAGGAGTGAGCGCGGGGCCGCGCCGGCGCTACGAGGGGCGGGGCAGGATCCACACGTTGCCGGCGAGCCGCCTTCCGAGGGCGACCCTGCGACCGGCGACCTCGAGGGTGCGGGTCCCGTCGGGGCCGATCTCGACCACGGTGACGTCGTGGCCCGGCGTGAGGTCGTGGTCCTCGAGGAACCTGAGAACGTCCCCGTCCAGCTCGAGATCCTCGAGCAGGCGCGTGAGCCGCCCTCCCTCGTCCACGCCGAGCTCCGACACCGGCCGCAGCCGCGACCACGGGACCGCGCTCGGCGCCCCGGGGATCGGGTTGCCGTGAGGACAGGTCAGCTCGCCCTCGAGCTGGTCCAGGATCGCGCGCTCGACCTCGGGCGTCATGACCTTCTCCCAGTCCTCGGCCTGGTGGTGGCACAGGTGCCAGGGGATCCCGAGGATGTCGGTGAGCATGCGCTCGGCGAGGCGATGCCGGCGCACGAGCGTCTCCGCCACGGTGCGGCCGGCCTCCGTGAGGACGATGTCGCGGCCGTTGTCGATCGCGACGTAACCATCGGCGACGAGCCGCCTCATGCCCTCGGACACGGTGGCCGCGGCGAGCCCGAGCCGCTGACCGACCCGCGCCTGAAGGATCCTCTGGCCCTCCTCCTCGAGCTCGTAGACGGCCTCGAGGTACTCCTTCGACGAGGGATTGAGCGAGCGCAGGTCGGGGGAGGCGTCGGCGCCCATCGCGGGATTCTACGCGGGCTCCAGATGGCCCGAACGGGCTATTGAGCCGAGGCGGCGAGCAGGTAACTATTGCCAGGCGGATGAAGCCGCGCTCGGCAGCCGGAGCGGCCGTCGCGTCGGCGTGGGGGGACGGCCGGCCGGCCGCACCGGCTCGGGAAGAGGGAGCCAAGAACGTTCCCCGGCTCCCTCTTCTGCTGCCCGCCTCGGGGCCTGGCGGCGGCGCGGAGGGCCGCCTGTAGGCTCGAGGCCCATGGCCGCGAAACGTCCGAAGGTGCTCTTGCTCGACGGCCACTCGCTCGCGTTCCGGGCCTTCTACGCGCTCCCCGAGGACCTCCAGACGACCGACGGCACCTTCACGAACGCGGTCTACGGCTTCACCTCGATGCTCATCAAGCTGATGCAGGAGCAGCGTCCCGACTACATCGCCTGCTGCTTCGACAAGGGCGAGCCGCTCGAGCGCACGGCCCAGTTCTCGGACTACAAGGCAACGCGCACGGAGGCGCCCCATACGTTCTCGCCCCAGCTTCCGCTCATCCGCGAGGTGCTGCGCGTGATGAGGATCCCGGTGTTCGAAACGCCGGGCCATGAGGCCGACGACATCATCGCCTTCCTCGCGCGGCGGGCCTGCGAGGACGGCGCGGACGTTCGCATCGTCACAGGGGACCGCGACTTCTTCCAGCTCGTCGACGACCGCATCAAGGTTCTCTACAACCGGCGGGGGATAAGCGACATCATCGAGATGGACGCGGCCGCCGTCCTCGACCGCTACGGCGTCCCGCCGGCCAAGTACGTCGACCTCAAGGCGCTCGAGGGGGACACGTCCGACAACCTCCCCGGCGTTCCCGGGGTCGGCACCAAGACGGCGGCGCGCCTGATCCAGAAGTACGGCACCGCCGAGAAGGTCGTCGCGCACGCGAGCGAGCAGACGCCGAAGCTCGCCCGCAATCTCGCCGAAGCCGGCGAGCAGGTCTCGCTCAACAAGATGCTGTCGACGCTCGTCGAGGTCCCGTTGGAGGGCGTGTCCCTCGCCGATCTGGAGATGGGGGCGTGGGACCTCGAGGAGGTGCGCGAGCTGTTCACGTCCCTCGAGTTCCGCTCCCTGCTCGAGCGGCTGCTCGCGGACCTCCCGGAGGCGGCGGAGGGGGAGGGACGCCCCTTCGAGATAAGCGTGCGAGAGGTCGTCGGAGAGGGCGCCCTGCGCGCTCTGTCCGAGGAGCTGCGCGCCGCGGGGCGCGTCGCCATCGACCTCCTGCCGGCCGGTCCCCGGGCGGGGCCCCGCTGGCTGGCGCTGTCGTGGACGGAGGGGGAGGTCGCGTTCGCGCCCGTCGGCGGAGGGGACGCTTCGAGCCCCGAAGAGGTGCGCGCCGCGCTGGGCCCTCTGCTCGCCGACGAGGCGGTGGCAAAGATCGCGCACGGCGCACGCGCCGTGATCCTGTCGCTCGAGGCGATCGGGGTGGAGCTCGGCGGGCTCCACCTCGACACCCACGTCGGCTGCTACCTGCTCGAGCCGGGCGCGTCCGGCTACGCGCTCGAGGAGATGGCGCGCAAGTACACGGGAAGGGAGCTCAAGGCCGTGCGGCAGGCAGAGGCAGAGAGGGAGAGCCCGCAGGGCGCCCTCGAGCTTCCGGGCGACGCCGACGTCGACGAGGCCGAGGAGGCCTGCCTGCGGGCGCTCGCGATCGCGGAGATCGCGGGCGCGGTGGAGCCCGAGCTCGCCCGCCTGGGCATGCGCGACCTCTATCGCGACATAGAGCACCCGCTCGTGCCGGTCCTAGCCCGCATGGAGGGACGAGGCGTCGGCGTCGACCTCGACTACCTGGCCGAGATGGCCTCCTCGCTCAACGAGCGCATCGACGCTCTCGAGCAGGAGTGCTACGACCTCGCGGGGCAGCGGCTCAACCTCGGCTCGCCCCCGCAGCTGCGGTCGCTCCTGTACGACAAGCTCGGGCTCAAGACGAAGCGGCGCACCAAGACGGGGATGTCCACGGACGTGCGCGCCCTGCAGCAGCTGGTGGACGAGCACCCCTTCGTCGCCAAGCTGATGGAGTACCGGGAGCTGGCCAAGCTCAAGAACACCTACGTCGACGCGCTGCCGCCCCTCGTGGACCCGCGCGACGGCCGCGTCCACACGACCTACGACCAGACCGCGACCGCCACCGGGCGGTTGTCCTCGACGAATCCGAACCTCATGAACATCCCCGTGCGCACCGACCTCGGCAAGCAGATCCGGCGCGCCTTCGTCCCCCAGCAGGGATGCCTGCTGCTGTCCGCCGACTACTCACAGATCGAGCTGCGGGTCATGGCGCACCTGTCGCGCGATCCGATCCTGCTCGAGGTCTTCTCCAGCGGCGAGGACATCCACTCCGCGACCGCGGCGCGCATCTTCGGCAAGGACCCGTCCGAGCTCGGCACGGGGCACCGCTCGACCGCCAAGATGGTGAACTACGGGCTCTCCTACGGCATGGGCGCGCCGGGCCTCGCGGAGCGGCTCAACGTCCCCGTGGGGGAGGCGCAGGCCGTCATGGAGGCCTACTTCGAGCAGTTCGGGGGCGTGAAGCGCTTCCTCGACGAGGTCGTCGCACGCGCCCACGTGGACGGGTTCACGACGACGATGTTCGGACGGCGGCGCTACCTGCCCGAGCTCGGGAGCGGCAACCCGAGGGTGCGCGCGATCGGCGAGCGGCAAGCTCTCAACGCGCCGATCCAGGGATCGGCCGCCGACATCATGAAGCTCGCCATGATCAACGTCGAGGCCGCCCTCGCGGAGGAGGCGATGGGCACGGCGATGATCCTGACCGTGCACGACGAGCTCCTCTTCGAGGTCCCCGAGGACGAGCGCGACCGCGCCGCGAAGCTGGTCGAGCGGGAGATGATCTCCGTGGCGGAGATGGCGGTTCCCCTCGCGGTCGATATCTCCTTCGGCTCGGACTGGGCCGAGGCGAAGGGCTAGTGAAGAGTCTCCGCACGCGGCCCGCCCCGCCCCACCTCGGCCCCCGAAGGACCTCGCGGTAGGCTCCTGCGGTGCTCCGGGCGCTCGTCGTTGTGGCATACCTGGCGATCGGTTTGGTGGTCGCCAGCAACAACGGCTACCTCAACGATCTCGATACGCTTGCTCGGGTCGTCTCCGCGGTGCTCGGCGTGGGGCTGTGGCCCCTCGTCCTCTTGGGTGTCGACCTGCACATCGGGGACGTGCCGAGAGTCAAGATCAAGGACGGGGGATAGCGGCCCGATCGCCCGGTTGTCTCCTCGCCCAGGGGTCTAACGAGAAAGGCCGCCTCTCGGGCGGCCTCTCCGATGGTCCCTCCTTGCCGGGGGATCAACCCTTCCAGTTGAAGTCGTCCGACACCTTGATCTCGATCACTCTGGGCACCTCCTCTCCTGCCGTCGCCCCGTTCGCTGTGACCGCAGGATGAAGGACCGCGCTTAAGGCTCGCTGAAGCCGTGGATCCTCGGCGAACGCGTCTCGGGATCCGCACCCCTCTCGACTCAGAGCCCCCCACCCGCGTCGCAGCGAGGGGGCGCCGAGGCGCTTGATAGCCTGAGGTCGATCGCGCCGCAGCCGATCGGGGGATGCCGCTTGCGTTTTCACATCCTGGGGCCCCTCGAGGTCGAGCGCCCCGGGGGCATCATCACGATCGGGGCCCGCAAGCAGCGCGCCGTGCTGGCGCTCCTGGTCATCAACGCCGGGCGCATCGTGTCGCTCGACCGCATCATCGACGACATCTGGGGCGAGGAGCCGCCCGAGACCGCGCCCAACGCGGTCCAGGTCTACGTCTCCGGCCTGCGCAAGCTGCTCGACCCGGACCGTTCCCGGGGCGCGGCGGGAGGGCCGATCGCCCGCCGGGGCGACGGGTACGTGCTCGAGGTCGAGCCCGCCGACGTGGATGCCCTCGTCTTCGAGGAGCTGGTGCGGTCGGGGCGCGCCGCCCTCGCCGCGGGGCGCGCCGCGTCCTGCGCAGAGGCGATGGCGCACGCCCTCGCCCTGTGGCGGGGACCCGCCCTCGCCGACTTCGCCTACGACGCCTTCGCCCAGCCCGAGATCGACCGGCTCGAGGGCCTCCGGATGTCGGCGATCGACGATCGCATCCGGGCCGAGCTCGACCTCGGGCGCCACGCGGCCCTCGTTCCCGAGCTGGAGGCTCTCGTGGCCCGCCACCCCCTGCGCGAGGACCTGCGCGGCCACCTCGTGCTCGCGCTCTACCGGTCCGGGAGGCAGGCCGACGCCCTCGCCGCCTACGCCGACGCGCGTCGGGTCCTCGACGAGGAGCTGGGGATCGACCCCAGCCCTGCGCTCCAGGGTCTCGAGACGGCGATCCTGCGCCAGGACCCCGCGCTCGATCCCCCCTCCGTGGCCGCCCCCGTGGCGGTCGCTCCGATCGCCCCTCCGCCCTGTCCGGGCTGCGGAGGGCCCCTTCCCGAGGGCGTCGACCTGTGCAACGCGTGCGCGGCCGCGGATGCGGCCGGGGCCGAGACCCGCAAGACAGTGACCGCCCTCTGCGTCGAGCTGTCGACGGTGGAGGAGGGCGTCGATCCCGAGGCGGTCCACGGCGCCCTCACGGAGCTCTTCGACGAGGTCGCCGCGGTCGCCCGGCGCCACGGGGGCTCCGCGCGCTGGGCCGTCGGGGACCAGATGCTCGCCGTCTTCGGGGTCCCGGTGGTGCACGAGGACGACGCCGCGCGCGCCCTGCGGGCCGCGGTCGAGATCCGCGACGACCTGCCCAAGCTGTGCGCCGCCGCCGGCGCGCCGGGCCTCGCCCCCGAGGCTCATTTCGGGATCAGCACCGGCGAGGTGATCGTTCCCGCGTCGGGCTCGCTGTCGGAGCGGGGCGGCGAGGTCATCGGACTCGCGGCCAAGCTCTGCAACGCGGCCGAGGGGGGCGAGATCCTTATCTCCCCCCGGACGCTTGCGCTCGTGCGCACGGGGGTCACCGTCGAGGACGGGCCCCCGCTGACGGGCCGCGGGCGGGGCCGGATCACCCCGGTGCGCGTGCTCGAGACGAGGGACGGCATCCCCGCGACCGTCCGTCGGCTCGACGCCCCGTTGGTGGGCCGGCGCGCCGAGCTGGGGCTGCTGCTGGACGAGTTCGAGGCCACCCGGGCCCAGCGCCGGTGCCGCCTGGTGACCGTTACGGGGGTGCCGGGGGTGGGCAAGTCGCGCCTCGCCGCCGAGCTCGTGGGCGCGGTGCCGGCGGACGCGGCCACCTTCGTCGGCCGCTGCCGCCCCTACGGGGAGGGAGTGACGTTCCTGCCCGTGGCGGAGGTCGTCCGGCGCGCCGCCGGCCTCCGCGGGGGCGAGGACGACGACGAGGTCGTGTCCGCGCTCGGGAGGACGCTCGGCGACGAGCCCGACGGCGGCCTCGTCGCCGAGCGGCTCGCGCAGCTGATCGGAGCGGCGCCCGCGTTCGGCGCCCTCGAGGACGGCTTCTGGGCCGTCCGACGCTTCCTCGACGCCCTCGCGCGCCGGCGCCCGGTCGTGGTCGTGCTCGACGACCTCCACTGGGCGGAGCCGTCGCTGCTGGACCTCGTCGAGCACGTCGCCCAGCGGTCGCGCGGCGTCCCGCTGCTCCTTGTGTGCCTGGCCCGCCCCGACCTCCTCGGGGACCGCCCGGCGTGGGGCCGGATCGACGCGCCGACCTCCACGGTGCAGCTCGAGCCGCTCGGAACCGAGGACTCGGACAGGCTGCTGCGCAACCTCCTCGGAGGCGACCTGCTCGACGGCGGCGTGGGGGAGCGGATCGTGAGGACCGCCGACGGCAACCCCCTGTTCCTCGAGGAGATGACGAGGATGCTGATCGACGAGGGGGTCCTGCGGCGCGACGGGGACCGCTGGGTGGCCGCGCACGCGACTCCCGGGGTGGCGGTGCCGCCCACGATCCAGGCGCTCCTGGGGGCCCGCCTCGACCGGCTCGAGCGGGGCGAGCGGAGCGCGATCGAGCTCGCCGCGGTCGTCGGGACGGAGTTCGATGCCGCCGCCGTGGCCGGGCTCCGCCCCGGCGGCGACGCGGGGCTCGAGGAGGACCTCGCGGGGCTCGAGAGCCGGGAGCTCGTCCGCAGGGCGGGGCCCCGTTACCGGTTCCGCCACGCGCTGATCCAGCAGGCCGCCTACGAACGGGTGACCAAGGCGGACAGGGCGCGCCTCCACGAGCGCCTTGCGTCGTGGCTCGAAGCCGGCGCGCGCGCCGAAGCCGGCGACGAGCGGATCGGCTTCCACCTCGAGCGGGCCTGCTCGCTGCGCCGGGAGCTCGGCCGCGACGACGAGGCGACGGCGGACCTCGCTCGGCGCGCCTCCGCCCGCCTCGGCGCGGCGGCGCGCCGGGCGTCTCTGCAGGGGAACTTCGCCTCTGCGGCGGGCCTCGCCGCGCGCGCCGCGGACCTCCTGCCCCCCGACGACGGCGCCCGCGGCCCGCTGCTGGTCGAGCTCGCCTCCTACCTCGTCGACGTCGGCGACCTGCGCGGCGCGGAGGCGACGCTGCGCGGCGTCCTCGACGCGGCGGAGCGCCGGGGCGACCGCCGCCTCGCGGCGCGC
>DATADD010000117.1:0-9500 GCA_036258675.1 Actinomycetota bacterium
CAGGGGGGCCGCCGCCGGCGCACGCGCCGGCGACGGGGTGGGGCCGGAGATGATCACGCTCATGCCGAAGGCCATCACGGCCGCGCCGGCCCAGATCCACCACGTCAGGGGATTCACGAACGCGCGCAGGGCCGCGTCGCCGCGCGCCGAGAAGGACGTGACGACGAGGTAGAGGTCCTCGACCGGGGTCGTCCGGATCGCGACCTCGGACTGGGGCTGGCGCTGGGCGATGTGGAAGTTGCGCTGAGGCCACAGGGTCCCCAGGTCCCGCCCGCCGCGCGCGACCGAGATCCGCGCCGCCGCGATCTGCTTCTCCGCGGTCTCGTCCTGCCGCAACCCCTCGTAGGTCAACGTGTAGTCGCCCACGCGCATCGACTCCCCGCGCGCGAGCTCGGCGCGCCGCTCGGTCTTGAACGCGTTGCCGGCGAGCCCGATCACCAGAAGGACGACCCCGAGGTGGACGATGTAGCCGCCGTAGCGCCTCCTGTTGCGCAGGACCGTGTGGCCGAGAGCCTCGACCCAGCCGCCGCCCGTGCGCCGCCGGTGGGCTCGAGCCGCGCGCGCGAACTCCCCCGCGATCGAGGCGGTCACGAACGCGCACAGCCCGAACGCGAGCAGGGCCCCCGGGCTGCGGACGCCCCCCACGGCGAGCACGACGATGCACCCTCCGCCCGCGGCCGCCGGCGCGCGCACGATGCGCGCGAAGGCCCCCTTGCTCATCCGGCGCCACGACACGAGCGGCCCTATCCCGGTGAGCGCGAGGAGCGCGAGAGCGATGGGGACGAACACGGCGTTGAAGAAGGGCGGCCCCACGGAGAGACGGACGCCGGTGAAGGTCTCGGCGACGATGGGATAGATCGTCCCCCACAGGACCGCGAGCGCGGCCGCGACGAACAGCACGTTGTTCGCGAGGAAGGCGGACTCACGCGACAGCAACGAGTCGAGGCGGTTCTCCGCACGCAGCGAGTCGAGCCGGGCCGCGATGACGGCGAGCCCCCCGATCAGCAGCACCCCGAGGAAGGGAAGGAACCACTTGCCGATCGGACCCTCGGTGAACGTGTGGATCGAGGACAGCAGCCCGGATCGGGTCAGGAACGTGCCGAAGATCGCAAGCGCGTACGTGACCAGGATGAGCGAGACGTTCCACACCTTGAGCATGCGCCGCTTCTCCTGGACAACCACCGAGTGGAGGTACGCGGTCGCGGTCAGCCACGGCATGAACGAGGCGTTCTCGACCGGGTCCCACGCCCAGTAGCCGCCCCACCCCAGCTCGGAGTAGGCCCACGCGCCCCCGAGCACGATGCCGATCGACAGGGCGCTCCATGCGAACAGCGTCCACCGACGCGTCGACACGAGCCACGTCTCCTCGTGCCCCCGCGCCAGGAGCGCGCCCATCGCGAACGCGAACGGGATCGAGAGTCCTACGAGGCCCGTGTACAGCAGGGGCGGATGCACGAGCATGCCCGGCGACTGCAGCAATGGGTTGAGGCCGCTGCCGTCGGCGGGGGGCGCGAGCGTCGTGAAGGGGTCCGCCGGGCCCACGAGCAGGAGCAGGAAGAAGGAGGACACACCGGCGAGGACGGCGCCGGCCCAGGCCTGCGACGGCGCGCCGCCGGGCCGCCTCAGGGCGAGGACCGAGAACACGGTCAGCAGCAGGGTCCAGAAGAGCAGCGAGCCCTCCATCCCCCCCCACAGCGCGCTGAGGGTGTAGGGGCCGCTGAGCGAGCGCGACGAGTACCGGACGACGTACTCGAGCGAGAAGTCGTGCGCGAACAAGGCGCTCACCAACGCGATCGTCGCGGCCGCCGTGCCCGCGGCCGCGACCCGGAGGCACCTCCGGCTCGCCTCGGCCGGTCCGGGCAGGCCGCGCCCGCCCCCCACGACGCCGAAGGCGACGGCCCCGAGCGCGAAGCCGAGCGCCGCCACGAGCGAGGGGCGGCCGAGGGCCGCGAGCGACGTCACGACGCCGGCGTCACGCGGCCTTGAACTTGGACGGGCACTTGGCGAGGACCTCGGAGGCCGCCAGCTCGCCGCCGTCCAGTGTGCCGCGCGCGACCACCTCGGACCCCGCCTTGAAGGCGTCCGGGAGAGGAGCGCGCGTTCGTACGGTGATCTCCGACCCGCCCTCCGCGATCGCGAACGTCGTCGCGAGGCCGTCGCGCCGGATCGACCCGGGGACGACCGTGCCGTTCACCCGCAGGGCCCGCTCCGGAGCCTCGGGGCCGTCACCGGATCGCAGCTCGCCGACCGTCACGTAGTAGGCGGTGGCCTCGGGACGGCTCATCGCCCAGCCGACGAGGCTCACCATCGCGACCGCCACGACGACGGCTCCGATGACGAACTTGGCGCGCCGCTTGAGCGATGGGGAAGCGGGGGTTTCCATCGGCCTCCAGGGTAGCCGATGGACATTCCGTAGAGGCGCCGACGGACGAGTTGCAGAAGGGGTTCAGGCGAGGGCGGTGAGCACGTAGAGGCTCGTCACCACGAGGATCCAGACGCCGTCCACGAAGTGCCAGTAGAGCGTCGCGGACTCCAATGCCGCGACCCGCCGGCCCCGCGCCGCGGCGCGCCGCGCGCGGGCTCCGGCGAGCAGCAGGATGGCGAGTCCGGCCGCGAGATGGAGGCCGTGGAAACCGGTGATCGTGAAGAACAGGGTCCCGAACACGTTCGTCGACACCGTGAATCCTTCGTTGAAGAAAGCCGCCCACTCGTATCCCTCGCCGAGGAGGAACAGCAGGCCGAGCGCAACCGTGCACCCCAGCCACCGCCCCGCTCCCCGGACGTCGCCGGCCCGGCCCGCCTCGAGCGCGAGGTGCTGGGTCGCCGACGAGGCCAGGAGGACACCGGTGAGGACGAGGGGAAGGGGGAGGTCGATCGCCGGTGTGCCCGGCGGAGGCCACGCCGGGGCTTGGGCGCGCAGCGTGAAGAGCGCGGCGAAGAGCCCTCCGAAGAACATCGTCTCGGAGGCGATGAACAGGATCATGCCCAGGACCGACGCGCGCACGCGCTCCTCGGGTGAGGGGGCGGCCGCGGCCGCGCTCACGACGACGACCCGGATCCCTCGAGCAGCTCCTGTATCCCGCGCTCGAGCTCGGCTTCGTCGATCGCGCCGAGCTGGACCGTCCGCCCGCCGTCCGCATCCCCGACGCGGCGGCCGGCCTCCATCCCCGCCAGCGTCCAGTCCGGCCGCACGAAGAACGTCTGCGGCAACCCGAAGACGCGCAGACCTTCCTCCAGCACGCGCTCCTCGTCCCGCACGACGGGGAAGGTGATCCCGAACTCGCGCACGAAGCGCCGTGCCTTGGCGTCGACGTCCCGGACGTTGACGCCGACGAAACGCACGCCCCGATCACGGTACTTGAGCCACGCGGCTTCGAGCACGGGCGCCTCCTGCCTGCACGGAGCGCACCACGAGGCGAAGAAGTTGAGGACGACGGGATCACCCCTCAGCTCGTCGCTGGACAGGGAGCCGCCGTCCAGAAGCGGCAGCCTGAAATCGGGGACGGTCGCGGGATCGGCGGGGCGCAGGGCGAGATAGAGGAGGACGGCGCCCGCCGCGACGAGGAGGGTCACCCCGAGCGCCCTCGAATGCCACGGAGAACGCGCGTAGCCCTCGAGCTCGTCGGTAGGCACCACGGCGCTCAGGCTATCGGTGAAGGGTCAGTTATATTGCGCGCGTCGAAGATGCCCCCCGTGGAGAGCGCGTGACACGTCCCTGCACCGGCAGCCGCTGGCGGCTCGCTGCGCTGCTCCCATTGCTCGTCATGGTGATATCGGCGTGTGCTTCCGACACCCCGCAGAACGCGCTGAAGCCGGAGGGCCCGTTCGCGCGCGACGCGGACCGGCTGTGGGACCTGACGTTCGGGATCGCGGTGGTCGTCTTCTTCGTGGTCGAGCTTGCGCTCGTTTATGCGCTTGTGAAGTTCCGGCACCGTCCCGGACGCAAGGCAGCGCAGTTCCACGGGAACACGCGTCTCGAGGTGGCGCTGACCGCCGTTCCCGCCCTCATCCTGGCCGGCATCGCGGTCCCGACGGTCAGAACCCAGTTCGACCTCGCCGCCGACCCGCAGGGGGCGCTCCAGGTCGAGGTCGTGGGCCATCGCTTCTGGTGGGAGATGAGCTATCCCGAACAGGGTTTCAAGACCGCCAACGAGATGCACATCCCGACCGGCCGGCCGGTGCGGGTCACGCTCGTCGGCGCGGCCGCCGACCCCGTGGACGCGACCCGGCCGGAGGTGATCCACAGCTTCTGGGTCCCGCGCCTCGCCGGAGCCCAGGACGTGGTCCCCGGGCACGAGAACGGCCTTCTGCTCCAGGCCGACGAGCCCGGCGTCTACCTCGGGCAGTGCAAGGAGTTCTGCGGGCTGTCCCACGCCAACATGAGGCTGCGCGTGATCGCGCACACGCCCGCCGGGTTCCAGCGGTGGGTGCGGGAGCAGTCGCGGCCCCCCGAGGAGTCCTCGCTGGCCGCGGAGGGAGCGAGGTTGTTCCAGGAGGGCCAGTTCCCCAATGGGCCCGCCTGCTCCGCCTGCCACGCGGTCGACCCGTCGAGCCCCGGGATCGGACCCAACCTCGCCCACTTCGCCAGCCGGTCCACGTTCGCGGGAGCGATGTTCGACAACAACGAGGCCAACCTGCGCGCCTGGCTCGCGGGGCCGCCCGACGTCAAGCCCGGCGCGACCATGCCCGACCTCGGTCTCACGCAGGAGCAGATCGACGCGCTCGTCGCCTATCTACAGAGTCTGGAGTGATGAGAAGGTGAGGGCATGGCCACAGCAGCGCTGACACGGGACGGGCTCTTCCGGCGCCCGCGCGCGACGACGGGATGGTGGAGCTGGGTCACCACGGTCGACCACAAGAAGATCGGCATCATGTACTGCGCCACCGCGTTCGTCTTCTTCATCCTCGCGGGGCTCCAGGCGCTCGCGATCCGGGCTCAACTTGCGCAGCCCAACGGCGACATCCTCGACGCCGACACCTACAACCAGTTCTTCACGATGCACGGCGTCTCGATGATCTTCCTCGTCGTCATGCCCCTCGGGGTCGGGCTCATGAACTACATCGTGCCCCTGCAGATCGGTGCCCGCGACGTCGCCTTCCCCCGGCTGAACGCCTTCAGCTACTGGGTGTTCCTGTTCGGCGGGCTGTTCCTGTACTCGAGCTTCTTGCTCGGCGGCGCGCCGGACGGGGGGTGGTTCGGCTACGCGCCGCTCAACCGCCAGCTCCCCGGCCACGGCATGACCTACTACTCGATCGGCCTGCAGATACTGGGCGCCGCGTCGCTGGCCGGCGCCGTCAACTTCATCGTCACGATCCTCAACATGCGCGCCCCCGGCATGACGTTCATGCGCATGCCGATCTTCACCTGGATGACGCTTACGACGGCGTTCCTGCTCCTGTTCGCGATGCCGGTCATCGCCGTCGCCTTGTTCCAGCTGATGTTCGACCGCGTCTTCGGCGCGGTGTTCTTCGACTCGACGGCGGGCGGCGACCCGATCCTGTGGCAGCACCTGTTCTGGGTCTTCGGCCACCCCGAGGTCTACATCATGATCCTGCCGGCGATGGGCATCGTCTCGGATGTCCTGCCGGCGTTCGCGCGCAAGCCGATCTTCGGCTACGCCGCGATCGTGTTCGCCGGGATCGCGATCGGGTTCATGGGGTGGGGCGTGTGGGCCCACCACATGTTCGCGGTCGGTATGGGGCCGGTAGCGAACTCCGCCTTCGCCCTCTCCACCATGTTCATCGCGGTCCCCACCGGCATCAAGATCTTCAACTGGCTCGGCACGCTGTGGGGCGGCGACATTCGCTTCAAGACGCCGTTGCTGTTCGCGGTCGGCTTCGTCTCGATGTTCATCATCGGCGGCCTCTCGGGCGTGACGCACTCGATCGTCCCGCACGACACGCAGCAGACCGACACCTACTACGTCGTGGCGCACTTCCACTACGTGCTCTTCGGGGGCGCGATCTTCGGGATCTTCGCCGGGTTCTACTACTGGTGGCCCAAGGTCTTCGGGCACCTGCTGTCCGACCGCCTCGGCAAGGTCCACTTCTGGCTCATGTTCGTCGGGTTCAACCTCGCCTTCGGGCCGATGCACATCGTGGGGCTGGAGGGGATGCCGCGGCGGATCTACACCTATCCCGAGGGCATGGGATGGGACCTGTGGAACCTCATCGAGACGATCGGCGCGTACACCATCGCGGTCTCGGTGCTCGTGTTCATCGCCAACGTCGTCGTGAGCGCGCGCCGCAGACAAGACGCGGGCGCCGACCCGTGGGACGGGCGCACCCTCGAGTGGTCCACGCCGTCGCCGCCGCCGGAGTACAACTTCGCGGAGATCCCGCTCGTGCGGGGACGCGACGACTTCTGGCGCCGCAAGTACGTCGAGCGGCCCGACGAGGTCCCGGCGCGCGTCTTCGCCGGCGGGGCGGAAGGCGCCGACGGCCACGGCCACCACGACCACGCGATCCACATGCCTTCGCCGTCGTACTTCCCCGTCCTCGCCGCCGCGGGCATCCCTCTGATGGGATACGGGGCGATCTACGACGGACTCAGAGGGCTCGTCGCGGTGGGCGCTCTCATCCTCGTGTTCGGACTCTTCGGGTGGGTCCTCGAGCCCTCGGCGGAGGAGTAGAGGTGGCGACCCAGGCTGCCGCCGTCGACGCGGGCCACGAGCAGCACACCAGCACCGGCCTCGACAACGTCAAGCTTGCGATGTGGGCCTTCCTCGGCTCCGAGTGCCTCTTCTTCGGGTCTCTCATCTCCACGTACCTGCTCTACCGCGACCGCGTCCTGACGGGTCAGGGACCCAACCCACACGACATCTACGACATCCCCTACACCTCGGTCAGCTCCTTCGTCCTGCTGATGTCGAGCCTCACGATGGTGCTCGCACTGGCCGCGATCCAGCGCGGAGACCACAAGGGGCTGAGGACGTGGCTGCTCGCCACCGCGCTCCTCGGGATGGTCTTCGTCGGAGGCCAGATCTACGAGTTCACCGTGTTCGTGGAAGAGGGTCTCAAGCTGTCCTCCAGCCCCGCCGGCAGCGCCTTCTTCCTGCTGACGGGCTTCCACGGCGCGCACGTGACCGTCGGCATCCTCATGCTGTTGCTGCTTGTCGGCATGTCGCTCGCCGGGCGTATCCCGCAGACCGACGCGCGCAAGGTGGAGCTCGTCGGCCTCTACTGGCACTTCGTCGACATCGTGTGGATCGTCGTGTTCACCGTCGTCTACCTGATCCCGCTGAACTGAGGAAAAGGCTGTGAGCGACCCCGGCATGCCCCCCTCCGAGCAGCTCGAGCCGGTCGAGGCCGCCGAGCTGGCGCACCACCCCAGCCCGCGCAACTACGTCACGATCGCGGTCGTGCTGGGGGTCATCACGCTCGCCGAGGTCGCGATCTACTACATCGAATCGATCGAGCCCTTGCTCGTGCCCATGCTCGTCGTGTTCGCGTTCCTCAAGTTCCTTCTCGTGGTGTCGTGGTTCATGCACCTGCGGTTCGACAGCCGTCTGTTCCGGAGGCTGTTCGTCACCGGCCTGGTGCTCGCGGCGCTCGTGTTCGCCGTCGTGCTCTCGACCTTCTTCTTCGGCACGCTCGACGGCGTCACACCGACCGTCGAGGGCTGAGCGCGATGGCTCCCCTGGCCCACGGCGGCGTGGAGGGCTCCCCGTGGACCTGGGCCCCCCAGCCGGACGTGTGGGCTCTCGTGGCGGTGCTCGTGGCGGGCTACCTGCTCGCCCCCAATCTGCTGCGAGGGCGCGATGCCCCCCGGCCGGAGCCGAGGCGCCAGGCCCTCTACGCGGCGGGGGTCCTCGCGCTGTGGGCCGGCGCGGACTGGCCCCTGCACGGCCTCTCGGAGGACTACCTGTTCAGCGCGCACATGGTCCAGCACATGCTGTTCACGTTCGTCGCGCCGCCCCTGATGCTGGCCGGCCTCCCGAAGTGGATGCTCGAGGACCTCCTGCGCCCCCGCCCCGTCGGCGCGGCGGTGAGGTTCCTCACCCGCCCCATGGTCGCCCTGCTCTCGTTCAACGTGGTCATCGCGGTCACCCACTGGCCCCCGCTCGTGGATGCGTCGCTGCGCTCGGCTCCGTTCCATCTCGCGGTCCACTGCGTCCTCTTCGTGACCGCCGCATGCATGTGGTGGCCGGTCGTCGACCCGCTTCCCTCGCGCCGGTCGCTGTCCCCGCCCGCCAAGATGCTGTATCTCTTCCTGCAGTCCGTGGTCCCCACCGTGCCGGCCTCCTTCCTCACGTTCGCGAGCTCGCCGCTGTACGAGGGCTACGCGCTCGCGCCGCGCCTGTGGCCGGGGTTCGACGTCGTCACGGACCAGAGGGTCGCGGGGCTGATCATGAAGCTGGGCGGCGGCCTCCTTCTGTGGGGCGTCATCGCCGTGCTCTTCTTCCGCTGGAACGCGGCCGAGGAGTCCACCGAGGACGACGTCCTCACGTGGGATGATTTCGAGCGCGAGCTGGAGGCCTGGGACCTGAGACGATGACGACGACACCGACGACGACACAAGGCGAACCGCCGTCCCGGCCCGATCTGATGGGCGAGATGCGCCTCCGCCTCCCGCTCCCGGTCGTGGTCCCGCTGGCGGCGGTCGCGGTCATCGCGATCCTCGCGTTCGGGTTCTCGCGCGTGCTGCTGACGGTGCCGCCCGAGGCCGCCACCGTCGTCGCCATCGCCACCGCCGCGAACATCCTCA
Organism: Actinomycetota bacterium; assembly: GCA_036258675.1. GTDB lineage: Bacteria > Actinomycetota > CADDZG01 > CADDZG01 > WHSQ01 > DATADD01. The sequence continues at coordinate 8,708 of DATADD010000117.1, forward strand.
TCGGCGGCGCCTTCGTGGCCCTGCGGCCCCGCCTTCACCGTGTCGGGGTGCTCGAGATCGCTCTGATCGCGCTCTACCCCGTCCTCATCGGCGTGGTCATCGCCAACACGAGCATCGGAGAGGAGGCGGAGCCGGCGGAGGCCGGGGCCGCGGCCCCTTCCGAGGCCGCCGCCCCCGCCTCGGGAGACGCCGTCGCCCTCGTTGCGGAGGCCATCCAGTTCGACGCCGACAGCATCTCCTTGCCCGCGCGGCAGGACGCGGTCGTGACCCTCGACAACCAGGACACCGCCCCCCACAACTTCTCGCTGTACCCCGACGAGCAGGCCGGCGCGAGCCAGTCCGACGCGCTGTTCGAGGGCGAGATCGTCGATCCCGGTCAGAGCGTCGACTACGAGTTCAAGGCTCCGGCCCCGGGCGAGTACTACTTCCAGTGCGACGTTCATCCCGCGATGAACGGCTCCGCCTCGGTCGAGTAGGCGCCCCGGCGCGCGCGACCGGGGATCCCCCCGCGCGGAAGGCGCGCGGCGGTGGCTGAGCCGGCGCTCGCCGTCCTCGGCTCTCTCGCCCACGGCGCGCCGCCCCCTCCGCCCGGGTCGGGCGCGCGGGCGGCGTGGCCGTTCGAGCCGCTGCTGTGGGCTTCGTGCCTGGCCGCGATCGCGATGTACCTGCGCGCGGCCGCGCACGAAGCCCACAGCAGCGGCTCGAACGGCCACGCCGCCCCCTCCACCCGGGTCGGGCGCGCCGTGGGCGAGAGAGCCGAGGACGGCGAGCGCCGGCTCAGCCACCGCCGCGC
>DATADD010000118.1:0-4909 GCA_036258675.1 Actinomycetota bacterium
CCCGCCGCAGGTCCATTTAGGGGGTGAGGCGAGGCGTGTCCTCCAACATCGACATCCAAGCGCTCGAGCGCATGATCCACGACGGCGACATCGACACCGTCCTGTGCGTCTTCACGGACATGCAGGGCCGTTTCATGGGCAAGCGTGTCACGGGGCGCTTCTTCCTCGACGACATCCTCGGGGAGGAGGGGCTCCACGCCTGCCTCTACCTCGTCACCGTCGACATGGAGATGGAGCCGCTGCCCGGCTACAAGTACGCCAACTGGGACACCGGTTACGGCGACTTCCGCATGGTCCCCGACCTCAACACCCTCAGGTTGATCCCGTGGCTCGAGAAGACGGCCCTCGTGATCTGCGACATCTACGACGAGCACGCCGACGACCCGGTGGAGGTCTCGCCCCGCCAGATCCTCAAACGGCAGATCGAGCGCGCGGCCGAGAAGGGCTACACGATCATGGGCGCGACCGAGCTCGAGTTCTATCTCTTCAAGGACGCGTTCGACGACGCCCAGGCGCGCAACTACCGCGACATGACGCCCCACTCGCCCTACATCCAGGACTATCACATCCTGCAGACGTCCAAGGACGAGTGGATCATCCGCCAGCTCCGCAACGGCATGCTCGGCGCCGGGATCCCCGTCGAGTTCTCCAAGGGCGAGTTCGGGCGCGGTCAGCACGAGATAAACATCACGTACGCCGACCTTCTCGAATCGGCCGACCGCCACGCCATCTACAAGAACGGGGTGAAGGAGATCGCGGCGCTCAACGGCGTGTCCGTCACCTTCATGGCGAAGTGGAAGATGGAGGAGGCGGGCTCGTCCTGCCACGTGCACTCGAGCGTGTGGAACGAAGCCGGGACCGAGACGCTGATGTGGGACGACTCCGCTCCCGACCACATGTCGGAGACGTTCCGCCGCTACCTCGGCGGCCTCATGGGCACCGCCCGGGAGATGGCATGGATGTTTGCCCCCTACGTCAATTCCTACAAGCGGTACCAGGCGGCCTCGTGGGCGCCCACCGCGATCGCGGTCGGCAAGGACAACCGGACGTGCGGCTTCAGGATCGTCGGCGAGCACAAGGGCTACCGGATCGAGTCCCGCATCCCGGGCGCCGACGTCAACCCCTACCTCGCCTTCGCGGCGACGGTCGCGGGCGGGCTGCACGGCATCGAGAACAAGATCGAGGCGCCGCCCATCTTCACCGGGAACGCCTACGAGGCCACCGACGTGGAGCGCGTGCCCACGTCGCTGCACGAGGCGGTCGACTGCTTCGAGCGGAGCGAGGTCGCGCGCGCCGCCTTCGGAGACTTCGTGTACGAACACCTCCTCAACACCGCGAGGCAGGAGCAGTTCATCTTCGACAACAACGTCGTGACGGACTGGGAGCTCGCCCGCTACTTCGAGCGCTCCTGAAGCCGCTCCTCGCGGTCCGCCACAGCCCCGCGGCGGACCTGGGCGTGATCGCCGAGGAGCTCGCGGCCGACGGCGTGCCGTTCGAGTACCTCGACGCGTGGGAGAGCCCCGAGGTGCCCGATCTGCGCGGCCACTCGGGCGTTGCGGTGCTGGGCGGGGACATGAACGTCGACGAGCTCGATCGCTACCCGTGGCTGCGCACCGTGCGCGACGTGACGGCGCGGACGCTGGACGCGGGGCTCCCCTACCTCGGCATCTGCCTCGGCGCGCAGACGCTCGCGCGCGTGTGCGGAGCGGCCGTGGCTCCGTCGCCCGTGCGCGAGGTCGGCTTCGTGCAGCTGACGCCCACCTCCGAGGGGCGCGCCGACCCCGTAGCAGCGCCCTTCGCGGCCACGCCCGTGTTCCAGTGGCACGAGGACGCCTTCGAGCTCCCCGCGGGCGCGGCGCCCCTGCTGACGGGCGCCGAGGTCGCGCACCAGGCGTTCCGCGTCGGCGACAACGCCTACGCCGTCCAGTTCCACTTCGAGGTCAGCGCGGAGATGCTGGCGCGTTGGTGCGACGACAGCGACCCCGACGAGCTCGAGCGGGTCTGGGGCGTGACGAAGGAAAGCCTCTTGGAGGCGGCGCGCCCCCACCTCCCGGGCCAGCGCGCCGCGGCGGAAACGGCGACGCGCGCGTTCGCGGCGCTCCTTGCCGCCTCCGGGCGGTGACCTCGGGTCAGAGGGCGCGTCGGGCGCCGCCGAGGGCGCCCAGGACCTCGGCGGCCGCCTCCACCGTGCGCTCCACGTCCTCCCGCGTGTGGGCCGCGGAGGGGAACAGCGCCTCGAAGCGCGACGGCGGGAGGTAGATCCCCCGCTCCAGCATGCCGCGCCAGAACGCCGCGTAGCGGTCGCCGTCGCTCGCGCGCGCGCCGTCGAGATCCCGCACCTCCTCGCCGGTGAAGAAGATCCCCGCGAGCGCGCCCACCGACGCGCCGTACATCTCGACCTGCGCCGCGTCGGCCTCGCCGACGAGGCCGCGCACGAGCGCCCGCCCGAGCTCCTGGAGGCCGTCGTAGAGGGCGCCGTCCGACCGGATCAGCGAGAGCGACGCGATGCCGGCCGCCATCGCGAGGGGGTTTCCCGAGAGCGTGCCGGCCTGGTACACAGGCCCCTCGGGCGCGAGGTGGCTCATGGTCTCCGCCGGCCCCGCGACCGCCGCGCAGGGGAGCCCTCCTCCCAGCACCTTGCCCAGAAGGATCAGGTCGGCGCGCACGCCGAAGCGCTCCTGCGCCCCTCCCGGCGCGACCCGGAACCCCGTGATGACCTCGTCGAACACGAGCAGCGCCCCGGACTCGTCCGCGAGCGCGCGCAGGCGCTCGAGGAAGCCGTCGGAGGGCACCACGAGGCCCATGTTGGCCGCGACGGGCTCGACGAGGATCGCCGCGACCTCGTCCGCGAACGGCTCGATCAGCACCTCGACGGCGTCCGCGTCGTTGTAGGGGGCGACGAGGGTGTCGGCGGCCGCGCCCTCGGTCACGCCCGGGGTTCCGGGGATCCCGAGCGTCGCCACCCCCGAGCCGGCCTGCACGAGCAGCGCGTCGACGTGACCGTGGTAGCAGCCCGCGAGCTTCACGATCTTGGACCGCCCGGTGACGCCGCGCGCCAGGCGCACCGCGGTCATCGCCGCCTCGGTGCCGGAGGACACGAAGCGCACCCGCTCCGCTCCCGGGACGAGCGCGTGCACGAGCCGCGCCAGCTCGACCTCGAGCTCGCTCGGGGTCCCGAACGAGGTCCCCCGGACGGCGGCATCTCGGACCGCGTCGACGATCTCCGAACGGGCGTGTCCGAACAGGAGCGCGCCCCAGCTCTGCACCCAGTCGACGTAGTCGTTGCCGTCCACGTCGCTCAGCCGGCTGCCGGATGCGGCACGGACGAAGAAGGGCTCTGCGCCGACCGCGTCGAACGCGCGCACCGGCGACGACACACCCCCCGGCATGAGCTCGCGTGCCTCCTGCAGGAGCTCATCGGAGCGCCTCTGGCGCACGCTCACGCGAGCCACTCGGCCGCCCGTTTGGCGTGATAGGTGACGACGAGGTCGGCGCCGGCGCGCCTGATCGACGTAAGGACCTCGAGCGTTGCGGCCCGCTCGTCGAGCCACCCGCGCTCCGACGCGGCCAACACCATGGCGTACTCCCCCGAGACGTTGTACGCCGCGGTCGGGTAGGAGAGCTCCTGCTTCACGGCGCGGAGCACGTCGAGGTAGGGGAGCGCGGGCTTGACCATGAGCGCGTCGGCCCCCTCCTCGACGTCGAGACGTGCCTCGCGCAGCGCCTCGGCCGCGTTGGGGGGATGCTGCTGATAGGCGCGCCGGTCGCCGAAGCGCGGCGCGCCCTCGGCCGCCTCGCGGAAGGGACCGTAGAAGCTCGAGGCGTACTTGACCGCGTACGCGAGCACGGCGCTGTCGGCGTGGCCGGCGTCGTCGAGCGCGGCCCGGATCGCACCCACCTGACCGTCCATCATCCCGGAGGGCGCGACGACGTCCGCGCCCGCCTCCGCCTGGGCCACGGCGACGTCGGCGTACACCTCGAGGGTGAAGTCGTTGTCGACGCGGTCGTCGCGCAGGAGCCCGCAGTGGCCGTGGTCGGTGTACTCGCAGAGACAGAGGTCGGCGATCACGAGCGCGTCGTCGCCAAGCTCGTCCTTGAGCGCGCGCAGCCCCCGTTGCGAGATGCCGTCGGCGGCGTAGGCCTCGCTCCCCCGGTCGTCCTTGCGCGCGGGAACCGCGAACAGGATCACGCCCGCGACGCCGCGGCCGGCGAGCGCGCGCGCCTCCTTGGTGAGGGACTCGAGCGTGTGCTGGGCGTGGCCGGGCATCGAGGGGATCGGGGCCGGCTCGTCGATGCCCTCCTTGAGGAACAGGGGAGCCACGAGGTTCCCCGGCTGGAGCGAGGTCTCCTCGAAGGCGCGGCGCAGCGCGGGCGTGCGGCGGAGCCGGCGCGGTCGATAGCCGGGGAACGAGGGCATCGGGCCTATCGTCGCATCCCGGACGCGGCGCCCAGCCCGGACTCGAGCGCCTTCACGGTGCCGGCTGTCGTGTGCTCGCGCGCGACCGCGTCGACCCGCAGCCCGGCCTCGGCGGCGGCCGCCGCGGTCCGGGGCCCGATGCACGCCACCACCCGTTCCGGATGCTGTCCGGGCGCGAGCCCGAGCCCCTCGGGCGGGCCCGCCGCGTCCACGAAGCCGCGCGCGGTCGAGCCGCTCGTGAGCACGACGGCGTCGAAGCGACCGGCGCGCACCTCCTCGAGCGCCGGGCCCGGGTCGGCGGGCACGTTGCGGTACGCGGCCACCTCGTCCACCTCCCAGCCGGCGTCGACGAGGTCGTCGACGAGCGCGCGCGGGGCGCCCTCGACCCGGGGGAGAAGCACCCGCCCCGTGCCCCGGCCGAGGACCCCGGCGAGGTCCTCGCCCGTGTGGCGGCGCGGCACGAGGTCCGGCGCGATCCCGCGGGCGCGCAGG
>DATADD010000119.1:0-8616 GCA_036258675.1 Actinomycetota bacterium
GCGAGCTCGTAGAGCCCGGGGCGGCGGACGGCGCCGGCGACGTGGACGAGGATCGCGCCCGCGGGCGTGGTGGGGCCGGGGGTCGGCAGGGCGGAGACGTCCGGCGCGGTCGCGGGCGGAGCGATGCGCGCCGGGGGGCGCCGGCCCAGGAAGAGGACGCCGCCGGCCACGGCGACGAGGACGGCGAGCGCCACGACCCACAGCTCGTGCCGGCGCCCCGCGAGGCTGCCGAGGCGATCCCTCCACCCGTTCGAGACGGTGATCTCGTCCATGCTCCCTATACTCGTGACCTCTCCCGCTGGTCTCAGTGAGGGGAGTCACACGTCGACCTCGCGGCCACCGAAGGCCCGCGCTCCCGAGGAGACCGATGTCCATACAGGTGCGCGTCGGCAAGAAAGACGAGTGGCGCCGCTTCTTCGACACGTGCGAGAACGCGTTCGGCGAAGAGCCGAACGACGACATGGTCGAGCGCTTCAAGCGGATCCTCTCGCCGTCGGACCTCCTCGCCGCGTTCGACGGCGACGCGATGGTCGGCACCGCCGCGGCCTTCCGCTTCACCCTCTCCATCCCGGGGGGCGAGCTCCCCGCCGCCGGCGTGACGCTCGTGGGCGTGTTGCCGAGCCACAGACGGCAGGGCGTGCTCACCCGGCTCATGCGTCACCAGCTGGAGCAGGCCCGCGCCCGGCGGCAGCCGCTCGCGGTCCTGTGGGCCTCGGAGGGCTCGATCTACGGACGCTTCGGCTACGGACCCGCGACCAAACAGGCTGCGATCGACGTCGAGCGCGACCGAGCCGTCTTCATCGACCAGTCACCCAACCCGGGTCGCAGCCGCCTGCTGTCGACCGCGGAGGCCGTCAAGGTGCTGCCCGATGTCTACGAGCGCGTGCGCATCCGCACGCCCGGGATGTTCGCGCGCTCACAGGAATGGTGGGAGGCCCACACGCTCGCAGATCCCGAGGAGGGGCGGCGCGGGGACGGCCCGATGTGGCGCGTCGTGTGGGAGAACGAGGGGCGCGCCGAGGCCTACGCGCTCTACCGGCTCCACCACGAGTGGCCGGAGGGCATGCCCGCCGGCTCGCTCCACGTGGCCGAAGCCATCGCTACGTCCCCCGCGGCGACCCGAGCACTATGGAGCTTCCTGTTCGGCGTCGATCTCGTCGCGCGCGTGCGGTCGTGGGTCGTGCCGATCGACCATCCCCTGTTCCTGATGCTCACCGAGCCGCGCCGCCTCCGCATGGTCGTCAAGGACGCGCTGTGGCTGCGAGTCGTCGACGTTCCGGCCGCCCTCGGCGCGCGCGGCTACGCGGGCGAGGGGACGCTCGTCCTCGCGCTCCGCGACGAGCTGTGTCCGTGGAACTCGGGCACGTGGCGCCTCGAAACGAGCGCATCGGGAGCGCGCGTCGAGCGGACGACGGACGCCCCGCAGCTGGCCATGAGCGCGGCGGACCTCGGAGCCGTGTATCTGGGCGGCGTCGGCTTCGGCGAGCTCGTGGAGGCGGGGCGGGTACACGAGCTCGAGGAGGGCGCGGCCCTGCGCGCCTCCGCCCTGTTCGCAGCCGAGCGCACGCCGTGGTGCAGCGAGATCTTCTAGGAGAGCGCCGCGCGTCGTGTTCGACGGCGCCGGGGGTCGGCGGGCGTCGTGAGGCGGTCACGTCGAGGAGCCGGCCACACGTTTCCGCGCAGGCCCGCGACGGGTCCCGGGCTGTGCCATAGTCGGAAACGGCATGCGGATCGTCATCAGCGAGTTCATCAGCCTCGACGGCGTCGTCCAGGCCCCCGGCGGTCCGGAGGAGGACACCGACGGCGGGTTCCGCCACGGCGGCTGGTCGATGAGGTTCTTCGACCCCGAGGTCATGGGAGCGGCCATCGACGAGGCGTCCCAGCGCACCGACGCCCTCCTCCAGGGGCGCCGCACGTGGCAGGTCATGGCGGGGGCGTGGCCCGAGCGCGCGGGCGACCCGTTCGCGGACTGGATGAACAGCGTCCAGAAGTACGTAGTGTCGGACACCCTCTCCGACGCGGATCTCACGTGGAAGCCGACAACGATCATCCGCGGCGCCGACCTCACGAAGGAGGTATCGGCGCTGCGCGAGCGTCCCGGCGGCTGCGTCAACGTCATGGGCAGCGCGTCGGTCGTGCGGACGCTGCTGGCAGCCGATCTGGCCGACGAGCTCCTCCTCATGATCGAGCCGATCGTGCTGGGCGGCGGCAAGACCATCTTTCCGGACGACGGCGAGGCGCGGGCGTTCGAGCTCGCGTCGGTCACGACGGCGAGCACGGGCGTGCAGGTCTGCCGCTACCAGCGCGCCCGCTGACGGCCGACGCCCGCATCCCCGCGGGTCGACCCGGCCTCGACAAGCTGAACGACGGCTCTCGGACCCTCGTTAGCGGGCGACGACCAGAGAGATGAGTCGAGGGGGCCGGACGACCACCTTGCTGGGCTCCCGCCCGTCGATGTGCGCCTGGACCTTCGGCGACGCCAGCGCGCGCCGCAGCATCTCGCGCTCGTCAACCTCGGCGGGCACCGTGATCGTGTCGCGTACCTTTCCGTTGACCTGCACGACCATCGTCACCTCTTCCTCCGCCACGAGCTTCTCGTCGAAGCCGGGCCACGCCTCGCGATGGATCGGGTGCTCGTGCCCGAGTCGCCGCCACAGCTCCGCGGTGAGGAACGGCGCCATCGGAGACAACATGAGCAGCAGCGCCTCGACCAGCTCCCGCGTGACGCGAGGGTTGCGGCCCCCGGCCGACCGGTAGCGGTAGGCCTCGTTGACGAGCTCCATGAGGCGCGCGATCGCGGTGTTGAACGAGAGCTCCTCGAAGTCGCGCGTCACGACCTCGATCGTGCGGTGGACCGAGCGGCGCAGCTCGTCGTCGGCCTTGGCAGCCTGCTGCGGCCGGTCGTCGAGCGTGGCGCGGCTCTCCTCGCACAGCCGCCAGACGCGGCCGAGCCACGGAAACGTCACGCGTCCGATCGCGGTCATGCCCTCCTCGGGCCAGTCGAAGTCCTGCTCCGGGGGCCCGGAGAAAAGCATGTAGAGGCGAAGCGCGTCGGCCCCGTAGCGCTCGATCGCCTCGACCGGCTCCACGATGTTGCCGCGGCTCTTCGACATGGACTTCCCGCCCATCGTGACCATCCCCTGGTTGAGCAGCCGCGGAAACGGCTCGGGGTCCTTCACCATGCCCATGTCGAGAAGCACCTTCTGGAAGAAGCGGGCGTAGATGAGGTGCATGACGGCGTGCGTGATCCCGCCCGTGTACTGGTCGATCGGCATCCACGCGGCGACGACGTCGGGGTCGAAGGGAGCGTCGTCGTTGCGAGGGTCCAGGTAGCGCAGGAAGTACCACGACGAATCCACGAACGTATCCATCGTGTCGGTCTCGCGGCGCGCCACCCCCCCGCAGCGCGGGCAGTCGGCGTTCACCCACTCATCGGCCGTGGCGAGCGGGGAGATCTCGCCCGTCGGCGTGAAGTCGACGTCGTCCGGCAGCACTACCGGCAGCTGGTCGTCGGGCACGGGCACCTCGCCGCATCGGTCGCAGAAGACGATGGGGATCGGCGTGCCCCAGTAGCGCTGGCGGCTGATGAGCCAGTCCCGGATGCGGAACCCGCTCGCGGCGCGCCCGATGCCCCGCTGCTCGAGCCAGCGCGTGACCTCCTCCACGCCCCGGTCGGCTGGTGTCCCGTCGAACTCGCCGCTGTTGACCATGACCCCCTCGTGCGGCCAGGGCTCGGTCATCGTGGCGCCGTCGAGCTCCCCTCCGGGGGGTTGGATCACGACCCTGACCTCGAGCCCGTACGTGCGCGCGAAGTCGAAGTCCCGCTCGTCGTGCCCGGGAACGGCCATGATGGCGCCCGTGCCGTACTCGAGCAGGACGTAGTCGCCGACCCACACCGGGATGCGCTCCCCGTTGACCGGGTTGACGGCGTAGGCGCCGAGGAACAGCCCCTTCTTGGGCCGCTCCGCGGCGGTGCGGTCCACCTCGGTGAGCGTCTCGAGCTGGCGCCGGAACTCGGCCAGCTCCCGCTCCTGGGGCGTCCCCGCGACGAGCTCCTCCGCGAGCCGATGCTCCGGCGCCAACACGAAGAACGTGGCGCCCCACAATGTGTCGGGCCTCGTCGTGAACACGGTGACCGGCTCGTCCCGGCCCTCGATGCGGAAGTCGACCTCGGCTCCCTGGCCGCGGCCGATCCAATTGCGCTGCAGCGTCTTGAGTCGCTCCGTCCACCCCGTGCACAGCTCGAGGTCGTCCACGAGGCGGTCGGCGTAGTCGGTGATCTTGAAGAACCACTGCGTCAGGTACCGCTTGAGGACGATCTCTCCGCAGCGCTCGCACCGGCCCTGGATCACCTGCTCGTTGGCGAGCACGGTCTTGTCGTTCGGGCACCAGTTGGCCGCCGCTTCCTTGCGATAGGCGAGCCCGCGCTCGTACAGACGCAGGAAGAACCACTGGTTCCAGCGGTAGAAGGTGGGCTCGCAGGTGTAGAAGACACGGTCCCAGTCGAACGAGAAGCCGAGCCGCTCCATCGACCAGCGGTGCTTGGCGATGTTGTCGTAGGTCCACTTCCGGGGCGGGACGGACCGCTTGATGGCGGCGTTCTCGGCCGGGAGCCCGAACGCGTCCCACCCGATCGGGCTCAGGACCTCGGCGCCGCGCATCCGGGCGAAGCGGGCGATCGCGTCGTGGATCGAGAAGATCTCGACGTGGCCCATGTGGAGGTCGCCGGACGGGTAGGGAAACATCGTGACGATGTAGCGCTTGCGGGCCGGGTCCGGGACCCGGGGAGCGGCCCACGGGTTGGAGGAGGCCCACTCCTTCGCCCAGCGCTGCTCGATCGAGGAGAAGTCGTACTCCGTCTCCATCGGCCAACCCTAAATCGGGGCGCGGGGATCCGGGGCGGCAGGGGAGGAAATCGCTTCCTTTGTTTGGACGTGGGCGGGGTGGAAAGGTAAGGCCCCGTAGACCGCGACGCGTGGGGGGAAGCGATGGACGCGACTGCAGGTGCTCGGCGCGCGGGGCGCGCCGAGAGGGACGAGGGGACGGCCGAGGGCGATCGGGGCGGCCTCCGGCGCGCCATCGGCGGCAAGCTCCTGTTCTTCTTCATCCTCGGGGACATGCTCGGGGGCGGCATCTATGCCCTCGTGGGCGAGGTCGGGCTCGAGACGGGAGGGGCGATCTGGAGCGCCTTCCTCGCCGCCTTCATCCTCGCCGCCCTGACGGCATCGTCCTACGCCGAGCTCGTCACGAAGTACCCCAGGGCCGCCGGGGCGGCGCTCTACGTCCACCGGGCCTTCCGCAAGAACTTCTTCACCTTCATGGTGGCGTTCGCGGTCATGTGCTCGGGGATCGCCTCTGCGGGCGCGCTGGCGAAGGGCTTCGCGAGCGACTACTTCCATCAGTTCGTCGACGCCCCCGACCTCGCGGTCGCGCTCGTGTTCGTGGGCGTCATCACGGTGATCAACCTCATCGGGATCAAGGAGTCGGTCCGCTTCAACCTGATCTGCACCCTGATCGAGGTGACCGGACTGGCCCTGATCCTGATCATCGGAGCCGTGACCCTGGCGAGCGGCGACGGTGACCCCGGCAGGGCGTTCGAGTTCAAGGAGGGAACGGCACCGCTCCTCGCGATCGTGGCCGGGGCGACGCTCGCGTTCTACGCGCTCATCGGCTTCGAGGACTCCGTCAACGTCGCGGAGGAGGTCCGCGAGCCGTCTCGCATCTTCCCGCCCGCCCTCCTCGGCGCCCTCGCGACCGCGGGCGTGGTCTATCTGCTCGTCACGCTCGTGGCGCCGATGGTCGTGAACCTGGGGCAGCTGACGGGGTCGGACGCGCCCCTCCTGGAGGTCGTCAAGGAGGGGACCATCTCGGTCCCCGAGAAGCTGTTCTCCGCCATCGCGCTGTTCGCGCTCACGAACGGTGCGCTGCTCAACATGATCATGGCGTCGCGTCTGATCTACGGCATGTCGGAGCAGGGCGTGGTGCCGCGCGCGTTCAGCTCCCTGCTCCCCGGGCGGCGTACGCCGTGGGTGGCGATCGCTTTCGTCACGACCCTCGCCGTGATCCTCGTCATCACGGGCGATCTCGGCATCCTCGCCGACACGACGGTCTTGTTGCTGCTGTTCGTGTTCGCGACGGTCAACATCTCGGTGCTCGTGCTGCGGCGGGACCGCGTGGACCACAAGCACTACCGCACACCCACGCTGTTGCCGATCCTGGGCGCGCTCGTGTGCATCGCTCTCGCGATCCAGTCGCTGCTCGACAACGGCGCTCCGATCTACTGGCGCGCAGGCATCCTGCTCGCGGTCGGCCTCGTACTGTGGGTGATCAACCTGGTCGTGGGAGGGCGCCGAGGGGAGATGAGGGCCGAGGAGCTCGCCGGCTAGACGGGCTCGTCCCACTATCCTTGCGCGGTGAGCCTCTATCGCCTGCGCGCGACGCGAGAGCTGACCGCGCCCGTGCTCGTGGCGGCCTTCGACGGCTGGGTCGACGCTTCGGGGGCCTCGAGCTCGAGCGTGGGCCACCTGGCGCGCGACGCAGACGTGGTCGCAACGTTCGACGTCGACGCGCTCGTCGACCTCAGGGCGCGCCGGCCGATACTCGACATCGTCGACGGGACGCTGCGTGAGCTGACGTGGCCCGAGCTGGTCGTGAGCGCGACCCGTGCGGGCGAGCGCGACCTCCTCGTGTTCGGCGGCGCGGAACCGGACTTCCGCTGGAGGGAGCTCGCGAGCGACGTGCGGGAGCTCGTGCTGCGACTCGGTGTTACGGAATGGATCAGTCTGGGGGCGATCCCGGCGGCCGTCACCCACAAACACGCCGTCCCCGTGCTCGCGACCGCGTCCGCGCCCGGCCTTCTTCACGCCGGCGTGGTGCAGGGGCCGGAGGGGCTGTTGCGGGTTCCCTCCGCGGCTCTGAGCGCGATCGAGCTCGCGGTGAGCGAGGCCGGCATCCCAACCGTGGGGTTCTACGCACAGGTTCCTCACTACGTCGCCGGCCCCTATCCGGCCGCGAGCGTCGCCCTGCTCGAGCACGTGGGGCGCCAGATCGGCGTGCCGCTGCCGCTCGAGCCCCTCGTCGAGGCGGCGCGGGAGCACCGCGCGCGCCTGGACGCGGTCGTGGCGTCCCAGCCCGAGGCCCAGGCGTACCTCGAGCAGCTCGAGGCTCTCCATGGCGCCGAGGAACGCATCCCCTCTGGGGACGAGATCGCGGCCGAGCTCGAGCGTTTCCTGCGCGAGTCGGGCGGCGGCGACGACCCCAACCCCTTCGGGGAGCGCTGACCTCTCACCTCGGGCGCGCCTTCGGCCCAGGGCCCTTGTTCCGGGCGGTCGTCCTCGTCGCACGGGTCGATCGTGTTACGGCATCGAGACCGCGCTCGCTCGGTACGGCGCGGCTCGGGTGAGGTGATGCACGAGGGCCTCGAGTGGCTCCGCGCCACCGAGGCGGGAAGGGCGTGGCTCCGCTCGCTGCCGGGCCTCGTCGACGAGTGCGCGCACCTGTGGTCGTTGCGGATCGGGGCGCCGTTCGACTACGCCTTCGCCTCTCTCGCGCTCGAGGCGGAACTGCCCGACGGTACGGACGCGGTGCTCAAGATCCAGTTCCCCGATCGCGAGAGCGAGCACGAGGCCGCCGCGCTCGCCCACTGGGATGGAGACGGCGCGGTGCGCTTGCTGGCGCACGACCCCGAGCGCCACGCGCTTCTCCTCGAGCGATGCAGACCCGGTACACCGTTGTCCCTGCTTCCACCCGACCGCGCCCTCGACGTGATGGTGGGGCTTCTTCCGCGCCTGTGGAAACCCGCGGGCGCGCCGTTCCGGCCGCTCGCAGATGAGGCGGGGTGGTGGGCCGATTACCTGCCGCGGAAGTGGGACCGGGCCGGCAGGCCTTTCGAACGCTCTCTGCTCGAGGCGTCGCTGCGGGAGCTCCACGAGCTGCCGGGGTCGCAGGGAGAAACGGTTCTCCTGCACCAGGACCTCCACGCCGACAACGTCCTCCGTGCCGCGCGCGAGCCGTGGCTCGTCATCGATCCCAAGCCGCTCGCCGGCGAGCGCGAGTTCGGCATCGCCGCGCTCGTGCGGGGCGGTGAGCTCGGGCACGGGGCGGAGCACGTCCGTCATCGGCTGGTTCGATTGACGACCGAGCTGGGTCTCGATGCCGAGCGGGCGCGCGGCTGGACGCTGTCTCAGACCCTGGCGTGGGCCTTCGAAGACGGCGCTGTGATCCCCGAGATGGTGCAATGCGCGCGCTGGCTCCTGCGCGGGCCGTAGGGCGCGCCGCGCCATTCGCGCTCGGTCACCTGGTGCAAGCGAGAGGACCGCTCGATGCCGTGCGGCGCCGCCCGTGCGCCTAAGCCCGCTCCCGCCTCCTCAGGCGCCACGGCCATCGACGGCGCGGAGCCTCCAGCTCGGACGCGTAGCGCCAGCCCGGCAGAAGCGGAGGCGGCTGCCCTCTCGCCTCGGTCGCGGTCGCCGAGGCGCCCGCAACGGTTGTCTCCGGCGTCGGGGGCGGAGGCGGCGCCCGCGTCCGAGGCGACGGGGGAGCCGCCGCCGCTTCTGCCCGGCTGGCGCTACGCGTCCGAGCTGGAGGCTCCGCGCCGTCGATGGCCGTGGCGCCTGA
>DATADD010000120.1:0-4570 GCA_036258675.1 Actinomycetota bacterium
GTGTGCAACCTCTTCTACGAGGCCTCCACGCGCACGCGCATCTCGTTCGAGCTGGCGGCCAAGCGGCTGTCCGCGGACGTCATCAACTTCAGCGCCGACTCGAAGTCGTCGGTCGCCAAAGGGGAGTCGTTCAAGGACACGGCGTGGACCCTCGAGGCCATGGGAGTGGACGCGATCGTCGTCCGTCACTCGTGCTCGGGGGCGCCGCACCAGTTGGCGAGGTGGGTGCGGGCGAGCGTGCTGAACGCGGGGGACGGGGCCCACGAGCACCCCACCCAGGCTCTCCTCGACCTCTACTCGATCCGCGAGCGCTTCAAGGAGCTCGACGGGCTCAGGGTCGCCATCGTGGGCGACGTCGTGCACTCGCGCGTGGCGCGCTCGAACGTGAAGGGGCTCGTGACGATGGGGGCGGATGTGGTGCTCGTAGGGCCCCCGACGCTCGTGCCGCCGGAGGCGCGCTCCTGGGGCGCAGAGATCCACAGCGACCTGGACGACGTACTCGGCGACATCGACGTCTGCTACGTCCTGCGCGTACAGCGAGAGAGGCAGTCCGAGCAGCTGTTCCCGACGCAGAGGGAGTACGCGGCGATCTGGGGCCTCGACGCGAGACGGCTCGAGCGGATGAAGCCCGACGCCCTCGTGATGCACCCGGGGCCGATGAACCGCGGCGTCGAGATCGCGGCCGACGTATCCGAGTCGCCGCGCTCGATCGTCCTCGACCAGGTTCGCAACGGGCTCGCGGTGCGGATGAGCCTGCTCTACCTCATGCTCGGGGGCCAGAGCGACGGCTTCGACACAGAGGAGCACGCGCCGTGACCGACTTCCTGCTCTCCGGCGGGCGCGTGGTCGACCCCGCGCGCGGCGTCGACGGCCCCGCCGACGTGCTGGTTCGCGACGGGGTCGTCGCGGCCGTCGGAGCGGGCGTGGGCGCGTCGGGCGCCGAGGTGATCGACTGCGCGGGCGCGGTCGTCGCCCCCGGGCTCGTCGACGCGCACACGCACCTGCGGGAGCCGGGACGGGAGGACGAGGAGACGATCGCGTCCGGGTCGGCGGCCGCGGCGGCGGGCGGGTTCACCGCCGTGTGCGCGATGCCGAACACCGACCCCGTCGCGGACAGCGCCGCGGTGGTCGAGAAGGTGTGGGCTCTCGGGCGCCACGCCGGCCTCGTCGACGTCGCTCCGGCGGGCGCACTGACCCGGTCGCAGGCGGGGGCGGAGATGGCCGACCTCGGCGAGATGGTCCGATCGGCGGCGCGCGTGCGGCTGTTCACCGACGACGGAGCCGGCCTCCAGGATGCCCTTCTCGCGCGCCGGGCGATGGAGTATCTCGTCGCGTTCGACGCGGTCTACGCGGAGCACTGCGAGGAAGCCTCGCTCGCGGGGGACGCGCAGATGCACGAGGGCGCGCGCTCCGCCGCCCTCGGCCTGCGGGGGGCGCCGGCCGAGGCCGAGGAGCTCATGGCCGCGCGCGACATCGCCCTCGCGCGCCTCACGGGCTGCCGTCTGCACCTCCTGCATGTGTCGACGGAGGGGACGGTCGAGCTCGTCAGAGACGCCAAGCGAAGAGGGCTGCGCGTGACCGCGGAGGCGACGCCCCATCACTTCACGCTCACCGACGCGGCGATGGAGGGCTACGACCCCGACGCCAAGGTGAACCCGCCGCTGCGCGCCGAGAGCGACCGCGCCGCGGTCGTGCAGGGTCTCGCCGACGGCACGATCGACGTCGTGGCCACCGACCACGCGCCCCATGCGCCCGAGGAGAAGGACCAGGAGCTCGTTCTCGCGCCTCCGGGCCTCGTCGGGCTCGAGACCGCGCTCGCGCTCGTCGTCTCCGAGCTCGTCGCCCCCGGGGCGCTGACGATGCTCGAGGCGGTGGCGCGGCTGTCCACGGCGCCGGCGCGCCTGCTCGACCTGAGCGAGCACGGCGGCCCCATCCTTCCCGGGCGCCCCGCGCACCTCGTCGTCTTCGATCCCTCGTCGGAGTGGGTCGTGGAGCCCGCCCGCTTCAGATCGAAGGCCCGCAACACCCCGTTCGCGGGACGTCGCGTGCGCGGGCGGGTCCTCCATACGTTCCTGCGAGGGCGCCCGACGGTGCGTGAGAGCGAGGTCCTCGAGCCCGCGACCGTGTGACCACTGCCGCTTCGAACGCATAGAGTCACCGGGTCGTCCGGGCACGAGGGGAGGCTTCTTGGGCCGAGGAGACCGCAACAAGGTGCGGTGGCGAAAGGACAGGCGCCGGCGCAAGCGCGCGCGGGACCAGCGCAGGGCCGAGGCAAGAGGCGCTCCCCGCCGGTCGTGACCGTCTGCGCGCGCGGGGGCGTTTCGCGTACGTGACCGTGACCATGTCCACGGGCGAGGTGCTGACCCACCGCAAGTACGGCGAGCACTACCACTCCCTCACGATCGTTGCGCCCGACATCGGGCAGGCAGTGGCTCCGGGCCAGTTCGTCAACATCTCGTGCGCGCCCAGCAGCGCCCACATCCTTCGTCGCCCGTTCTCCGTGTACCGGGTGCACAAACGCGGGGGATGGGCGTCGACGATCGAGATCGTCTTCGACGTGAGGGGCCCCGGCACCGCGTACCTGTCGACGCTGCGCACGCACGCCTCGGTCGACCTCATGGGCCCGTTGGGGCGGGGGTTCACCCTCCCGGCGCGCCGCGCCCACGCGCTGTTGGTCGGCGGGGGGATCGGAGCAGCGCCCCTGTTCTTCCTCGCCGACGAGCTGCGCAACGAGGGCCACCGCGTCGACTGCATCCTCGGCGCGCGCAGCGGGCGCTACCTGCTCAACGCGATCGACGTGCGGCGGCTCGCCTCGGTGTACCGCATCACGACGGAGGACGGCAGCACCGGCGACAAGGGGCGGGTCACCGACGTCTTGATCGAGGTGATGGAGCGGTGCGGCACCGAGATCGTCTACACGTGCGGGCCGCACCCCATGCTCGCGGCCGTGGCCCGGATCTGCGCCGAGCGCAACGTGGCGCTGCAGGTCGCGGTCGAGGAGCTCATGGCGTGCGGCTTCGGCGTCTGCATGACCTGCGTCATGCCGGTGCGGCGCGCCGGGCCGAGGGGCCGCGAGGACGAGATCGTCTACGCGCGCTCCTGCACGGAGGGACCCGTGTTCGACGGCGCGTCCGTGGTGTGGAGCGGCGAGGCGGAGCCCCTCGAGTCCGAGGACGCAGAGCTCTCGCCGGCGGGCATCCCGGTGCGGGCGGCGGCCCTCCCGGCGTCGGTCGGCGAGGTCGCGCCTCCCGGCAACTGACGTGGCCGAGCCCCAAGGATCTGCCGCCCCGGCCCCGCGCCTCGACACGATGCTCGGTCCCGTCTCCCTGACCGGCCCGGTTCTGGTTGCCTCCGGCACCTTCGGTGCCGGACGGGAGGCGTCCCGCTTCGTGGACCTCCGCCGGCTCGGCGGCGTGATCGTGAAGTCGATGACGCTCGTGCCGTGGAGGGGCAAGCCCACGCCGCGCATGTGCGAGACCCCGTCGGGGATGCTCAACGCGATCGGGATCCAGAACAAGGGCGTCGATCACTTCATCACCGAGGACCTCCCCTGGCTGACGCGACAGGGGGCGACGGTGATCGCCTCGATCGCGGGGAACACCGTGGAGGAGTTCGTCAAGGTCGCCGACAAGCTGCGCACGGGAGGCCGTGGTGTGGCCGCGGTCGAGGTCAACATCTCGTGCCCCAACCTCGAGGACCGCAGCGACATGTTCGCCCACTCCGCGCGCGGCACGGCCGCGGTCGTGGCGGGGGTCAAGGAGTCGCTTCCGCGCGTCCCGGTATTCGCCAAGCTGTCGCCCAACGTGACGTCGCTGGCAGAGATAGCGGGAGCTGCCCTCGACGCGGGCGCCGACGGCCTCTCGCTGATAAACACGGTCTTCGGCATGGCGATCGACGTGGAGGCGATGCGCCCCAAGCTCGCCGGCGTCGTGGGCGGGCTCTCCGGGCCGGCGATCCGCCCCATCGCGGTGAGGGCGGTGCACGAGGTCCACCGCGCCTTTCCCGGCGCGCCGATCATCGGGCAGGGCGGGATCGCGGGGCCGCGGGACGCGCTCGAGCTCGTTCTCGCGGGGGCGGCCGCGGTCGCGGTCGGAACCGCGAACTTCGTCGTTCCCCGCCTTCCCGTGCGCGTGAACGAGGGGATCGCCGAGTACATGGCGGCTCGCGGCGTCGAGCGCGTGGCGGACCTCGTGGGAGCGGTTCGTCTGGACGAGGTCGCGGCGGCGTCTCTGGAGGCGGGCACGCCGTGACCGTCGCGGACGCGCCCGCGCGCCGCGCGACCCGGCTCTGCATCGCGCTCGACGACACCGATCCCGCGGCCAACGAGCGGCTCGCCGACCTCACGATCGAGCAGGCGGACATGTTCAAGCTCGGGCTGGCGTCGTTCTGCTCCGGCGGAGCGGAGCTGGCGCGCCGGATCGCGGCCCGTCGGCCGCTGTTCCTGGACCTCAAGCTGCACGACATCCCCGCACAGGTGGCGGGCGCCGTGGGGGCGCTCGGGGCGCTCGACGCCGTGCACGCGACCGTGCACGCAGCGGGGGGGCGCGAGATGGTGGCCGCGGCGGTCGGC
>DATADD010000121.1:0-1885 GCA_036258675.1 Actinomycetota bacterium
GCACGGCGAGCGGATCATGAGGACGGCCGAGGCCCACGGGGTGACCCCGGAGCAGTGGGCCGACTCCATCGTGCCCCGCTGGACCGAGCTGTGGGAGGCCCTCGACATCTCGCACGACGACTTCATCCGCACGACCGAGCCGCGGCACGAGCGGCCCGTGCAGGCGTTCGTCCAGGCCCTCTACGACCGCGGAGAGGTCTACGCGGGAACGTACGAGGGCCTCTACTGCGTCGGGTGCGAGGCCTTCAAGCAGCCAGACGACCTCGTCGACGGCAAGTGCCCCCTGCACGGGACCGAGCCGGAGGTGGTCCGGGAGGAGAACTACTTCTTCCGCCTCTCGGCCTACGCCGACCGGCTCATCGAGCTGTACGAGTCCCGGCCCGGATTCGTCGCGCCCGAGGCCCGCCGCAACGAGGTCCTCGGCAAGGTGAAGCAGGGCCTCGACGACCTCTCGATCTCGCGCGTGAGCTTCGACTGGGGCGTCCCGATCCCGTGGGACACCAAGCACGTGATCTACGTGTGGATAGACGCGCTCCTCAACTACATCACCGCGATCGGCTACGGCGACGGCAGGGGCGAGTTCGACCGGGTGTGGCCCGCCGACGTCCACCTCATGGGCAAGGACATCCTCTGGTTCCACTCCGTCATCTGGCCCGCCATGCTGATGGCGCTCGACCTTCCCGTCCCGAGGACCGTGTTCGCGCACGGCTACCTGCAGGTGGGGGGACAGAAGATGTCCAAGTCGCGCCTGACCGGGATCTCGCCGCACGACCTCCTCCCCACGTTCGGATCGGACGGATACCGCTACTACTTCCTGCGCGAGATCTCCTTCGGCCAGGACGGGAACTTCTCGTGGGAGGGCATGGTCGAGCGGTACAACTCCGACCTCGCCAACGACTTCGGGAACCTCGCCTCGCGCGTGCTGGCGATGATCCGGCGCTACCTCGGCGGCACGCTCCCGGAGAGCCCGGCCGGATCCGAGACGGAGCCCGAGGACCGTGCGCTCGAGGAGTCGTTCCAGACCGCGCTCGAGGGGATGAGGAAGGCGGTCGACGAGCTCGCCCCGCACGAGGCGCTCAAGGCGGCGTGGGTGTTCGTGCGCAGGGCGAACGCGTACGTCGAGGAGGTCGCCCCCTGGGCGCTCGCCAGGGACCGGGACGAGAGGGCCCGTCGCCGGCTCGAGGTCGTCCTCTACCGCCTCGCCGACGCGCTCCGCCTGGCCGCGCTCGTGCTGTCGCCGGCGGTGCCGCGCGCGGCGCAGCAGCTGTGGGAGCGCCTCGGCCTTCCCGGCGGGGCCGCGGACGCCTCGCTCGAGCGCGACGGCACCTGGGGCCGGCTCCCGTCGGGGACGAGCGTGAGCGCGGGTGCGCCTCTGTTCCCCCGTCTCGACGAGGCCGCCGGGCGCTAGCGCCTGCTGTGTGGTTCGACTCCCACACCCACCTCTTCGAGTGCGAGCCGGTCGAGCAGACGGTCGCGCGCGCCCGGGCCGCCGGCGTGGGCGGGCTTCTCGTGGCGGGCGTCGACGAGGCGACGAGCGAGGCCGCGATCGAGCTCTCCGAGCGCTCCGACGTGTGGGCCGCGGTCGGCATCCACCCGAACTCGAGCGCGGGGTTCGCCCCCGGGTGGATGGAAGCTGTGGCGCGGCTGGCGTCGTCGCCGGCCGCGGTCGCGGTCGGGGAGACCGGCCTCGACTTCTACCGGGACGCCGCCCCCCGAGCCGACCAAGAGGCGGCCTTCGCCGCCCACATCGAGCTGTCCAGATCCCGTGACAAGGCGCTCGTCGTCCACACCCGGGCCTCGGTGGGCGCGGCCCTCGACATGCTCGAGGGCTCGCCCCCGGAGCTCGTCGCGGTCACCCGACCAGCAGTGGAAGACGACGCGCTCC
>DATADD010000122.1:0-7853 GCA_036258675.1 Actinomycetota bacterium
GGTCGAGGAGTCCAACACCTTCGGGCTCGAGCTCGAGCTCGTCGAGGGGATGCAGTTCGACAAGGGCTACATCTCGCCGTACCTGGTCACCGACCAGGACCGCATGGAGGCCGTGCTCGAGGACCCCTACATCCTGCTCGCGCAGCAGAAGATCTCCGCGGTGCGCGACCTGCTCCCCGTCCTGGAGAAGGTCATGCAGTCGGGCAGGCCGCTGCTCATCGTGGCCGAGGACGTCGAGGGCGAGGCTCTGGCGACGCTCGTCGTCAACAAGGTGCGGGGGACCTTCCGGGCCGCGGCCGTCAAGGCGCCGGGCTTCGGCGACCGCCGCAAGGCGATGCTGCAGGACATCGCCATCCTCGCGGGCGGCCAGGTGATCTCGGAGGAGATCGGGCTCAAGCTCGAGAACGTCGGCCTCGACATGCTCGGGCGCGCGCGCAAGGTCGTCATCACCAAGGACGACACCACGATCGTCGAGGGCCAGGGAGACGGGGGCGAGATGAAGGGGAGGATCGAGCAGATCCGCGCCGAGATCGAGCGCACCGACTCCGACTGGGACCGGGAGAAGCTGCAGGAGCGCCTCGCCAAGCTCGCGG
Source organism: Actinomycetota bacterium (assembly GCA_036258675.1). Taxonomy (GTDB): domain Bacteria; phylum Actinomycetota; class CADDZG01; order CADDZG01; family WHSQ01; genus DATADD01. The sequence goes on from DATADD010000122.1 coordinate 594, forward strand.
GCGGCGTCGCGGTCCTCAAGGTCGGCGCCGCCACCGAGGTCGAGCTGAAGGAGAAGAAGCACCGCATCGAGGATTCGGTGTCGGCGACCCGAGCCGCGGTCGAGGAGGGCATCGTCGCCGGCGGCGGCACCACGCTGCTGCGGGCGCGCGAGGCGGTCGAGGCTCTCGACATCGAGGGCGACGAGCTCGCCGGCAAGCGCGTCGTGGCCGAAGCGCTCAAGGCCCCGCTGTGGTGGATCGCCCACAACGCGGGCTTCGAGGGCGGCGTCGTCGTGGAGCGCACCCGCGAAGAGAAGCCGGGCCACGGCCTCGACGCCGCTACCGGCGACTACGTCGACATGTTCCAGGCGGGCATCATCGACCCCGTGCGCGTGACGCGCGCGGCGCTCGAGAACGCGGCGTCGATCGCCGGGCTGATGCTCACAACGGAGGCGACCGTCGTGGACAAGCCGGAGGAGGAGGACGACGCGGCGGGGGCCGACGCCCACGGCCACGGCCACGGGATGATGTAGGGCGCCCCCGCGACGGAGCCAAGCAAGGGCCCGGCCTCGAGGCCGGGCCCTTTCCGCGCGCTCATCCCCCCGGCGAGATGGCGCAGCCCCCCACCGCGCGCAGCCTGATCACGGCGGTGGTGTCCTCGACGACCTCGAGGCGCGCGGAGCAGCGGTCGGTCGGCGGGTCGAGATCCAGAGCGCAGTTGGCCACGCAGGGCCTCGCCCAGTGGGCGACCCGGACGCTGCCGGACTCGACCTCCCGCGTCACCTCGCCGCCCCGGAGGCGGCCCCGGAAGACGACCTCGCCCCCGCTCCGGATCGCGACATAGTGGAGGGCGCCCTCGACGTACATGGGGCCCTCGCCCGCGGTGCGGACGGTGAGCCGGACGGTGGACGCCGACCCCCCGGCCGCGGGCGCGCCCTCCGACGCCGGGCCGCAGGCGAGGCCCAGGGGCAGAAGGAGGGCGACGAACTTCGCGGCTTTTCTGGAAGACATGCCCAGTTGGACGCAGGCCCCCGCCGCCTTGTTCCCTCTTCCTCAGGGGAGGTAGTCGAGCGGGTCCGCCGGGCGCCCGCCGACGACCACCTCGAAGTGGAGGTGGTCGCCGTAGCAGTTGCCCGTGCAGCCCACGTAGCCGACGACGTCGCCCTGGTCCACGGGACCGGAGGTCGCCTCGTAGCCCGAGAGATGGGCGTACAGGGTCGCGATGCCCCCTCCGTGGTCCACCACGACCGTGTTGCCGTAGCCCGACATACCCGCCCCGGCGTAGATCACGGTCCCCGCCTTGGCCGCCACCACCGGTTGGCCCGTGTAGCCGTCGATGTCGATCCCCGTGTGCATGGACCCCCAGCGGGGGCCGAACGGAGACGTGACCGGTCCGTTCAGAGGCCAGATGAACCCGCGCGCCGACGTCCCCAGCGCCTCCGCCGAGTAGCGAGCCTGCGCCGCGATGATCTCGGCCCGCAGCTGCTCGGAGGAGCGCTCGAGGCGGCCCTCGCGCGCCCGCTCGTGGCCCAGGCGGGTCCTGAGCCGGCGCAGCTCCCTCGCCAGGCGCGCCCGGAGCGCGTTGCGCTCGGCCAGAACGCGCCTCTGCGCGCGGCGCGCCGCGGTGAGCTCCTCCTGACGAGAGAAAAGCCTGCGGTTCTCGACCTCGACGACGAGGCGGAGGCGGCCGTAGCGCACGAGAGCGCCGGTGTTCTTCTGCGCGGCGACGCCGAGCATCTGGATGCGATCGTTGAACTCGATCAGAGAGGACGAGTCCAGCACCGTCTCGAGCGTGTCGACGCGTCCGGCCTTGTAGAGCAATACCGCCTGTTCGCGCGCGACCTCTTTGATGACTGCGATCTCGGCGCGCAGACCCTCGAGCCTCGCGCGGGAGGACCGCACGAGAGAGCCGATGCGAGCGACGTCCGCGTCCAACGCGTTCAACGCGATCTGTGCGTCGGTCACGGCGCGATTGAGTGCATCGATCCTCTGCGTTAGCGAGCGCGCGCGACGCGTGTGACGGCCGATGTCCCTCTCGAGTCGCCGGAGGTGCCTCTGCGTGTCGCGCAGCTTGTCGTCCGGACCCGCAGACGACGTCGCGATGGAAGGCGCGAAGGTAAGCAACGCAGCCGCGACCACCCAAGGACGACGCTTGGTCGTCTGCAAGACCAACCTTCCGTTACGCCCCGTCGGAATTTCGACGGGCGCTCCCGCACCCCGGAACGTGCGGCATCCTGCCATAACGATATGGCGGCAGGCAACATCTGTAAGAAGTCAGAGCGCGAAAGAACTTCGGCGCGAGGGCTTGCGCGCGCCGCTGATGCTCACATAGGTTCTGTGATGCACCCGTTGAGTTGTAAACCGGTCTCGGCCGGGACGAAGGCTCAGCGGGTGCGCTTTCGTATGGGGGCGTATCCTCGACGCGTGCGGACGCTCATCACCTCTTATGGCGCAAGAAGAGCTCGATAGCCGGGTCGCTCGTCTCGAGCGCGCAGTCAGGCAATTGCACGCGGTCCTCGGCTGCGTCGTGATGCAGGGAGCGGGCGGGGGCGTAATCGAGGTGCAGGCTTTCTCGCACTCGGGATCCGATCGCGAGGAGATCCACAGGGAGATCGTCGCGGAGGCCGAGCGCGTCGGCTTGCGGGAGCGCCTCGGCCAGGTGTTCGTCTTCGAGCTCGATGCCGAGTCGCATCTCGGCGACAGGGACGCCTTGTTGCGCGCGGCGGAAGCCGCGGAGCTCGAGGCTCGCTCGAAGGGCCCCCTCACCGCGGTCGAGGCACTGGGCACCCTTCACGCGATCGCGGAGTCGAGCCCCGAGCGCGCCGGCGCCCCGCAGCGTCCGTCGCTGCGCCGCGTCGACGTGTCGTCGTCGAGCTCGATCTCCGAGGCGCACGTCACCCTCGGCCACGGAGACGGCGACGTCGAGGGGCGCGCCGAGGGCCGGAAATCGCAGCACGGTCTCGACGTAGTGGTCGAGGCGACGTTGCGGGCCGCGGCTCGGATCGCACCCCGCCTGCGCGCCCGGCTGGCGCAGGCGACGCTGGCCGAGGTCGGCGACCGCGACGTGGTCGTGGTCGTGATCGAGACCGACGGCGACGAGGAAGCGTCCGGCGCGCTCGCGGGCTGCGCCCTCGTGCGCGACGAGCCGGTCGCGGAGGCGGCCGCGCGCGCCGCCCTCGACGCGCTCAACCGCCGGCTGGCCCGAGAGACCCCGTAGGGCTCCTACAGGGGCCGCCGACAGGCATCGTCCTAAAGTGGGGTCCGCCGCCTTCCGACCGCCTACGTAGCCGTGAAGGAGGCGCGCCCAAGCTGGCGACGTGGGGCCTCCCCTGTTATAGTGGGAGTGCTATAGGAGTGTGTCGGGAGCTCGACCGGAGCGTGGTCGTGACACCCCCATCGCCGAGCGCGGCGAGGCTTCCGGAGCGCCTCCGCCCCCAAGTCGCGGCTCGACGAGCGAGGAGATGTTCATGCCCAGCACGCTGAAAGACGTCCCCGGTTTCCCCCCCCACGGCGGAGCTCTCGAGGTGCGCATGGCGGCCGACGACGAGCGCGCGCAGCTGGAGGATGCCGCCTCCGAGCTGCCCCGCATCGAGGCGAAGTCGCGCCGGGTCCTGTCCGACCTCGAGCTGCTCGGGGTCGGTGCGGTGTCGCCCAACCGGGGCTTCATGACCGAGGCCGACTACAAGCCGGTCGTGGAGGACATGCGTCTTGCCACCGGGCTGCCGTGGAGCCTGCCGATAACGCTGTCGGCCACGGACGACGAGGTCGCGTCGCTGGGCAGGGGCGAGCGGGCCGCGATCGTCCACGACGGCGCGCCGGTCGCGATCATCGACGTCGAAGACGTCTACAAGGCCGACCACGAGCGGGAGGCGCGCCTCACCTATCGCACGACGGAGTCGGCCCATCCCGGTGTCGGCTACCTCTATTCGCAGGCCCCCAACTACGTCGGGGGCGAGGTCACGGTGCTGACCAACCCGTTCGCGCACGAGTACGAGGAGTACCGGCTGACGCCCCTCGCCCTGCGCGAGCTCACCTCGGAGCGCGGCTGGAAGACGATCGTGGCGTTCCAGACGCGCAACCCCATCCACCGTGCCCACGAGTACCTCACGAAGTGCGCGCTCGAGATCGTCGACGGCCTCGTGATCCATCCGCTCGTGGGCGGAACCAAGAGCGACGACATCCCCGCCGACGTCCGCATGCGCTGCTACGAGGTCCTCATGGCGAACTACTATCCGAAGGACCGCGTCGTCCTCTCGGTGTTCCCTGCGGCGATGCGCTACGCCGGCCCCCGCGAGGCCATCTGGCACTCCCTCCTGCGCAAGAACTACGGCATGACGCATTTCATCGTGGGGCGGGACCACGCCGGGGTCGGCAGCTACTACGGCTCCTACGACGCGCAGGAGATCTTCGACGAGTTCGAGCCGGGTGAGCTCGGCATCCAGCCGCTCAGGTTCGAGCACTCGTTCTTCTGTCGCAGCTGCGGATCGATGGCGTCGGCCAAGACCTGTCCGCACGACCCCGAGCATCACGTGCACCTGTCGGGCACCCAGGTCCGCTCCATGCTGCAGGCCGGCGAGGAGCCGCCCGAGGAGTTCTCTCGCCACGAGGTCGCTCGCATCTTGATCGATCACGCCCGTTCGACCGCGACCGCGTAAGGGGGGCCGATGGGACTGCTCGATCGACTGAAGAAGAAGCGCGAGCCCGAAGACGAGGCCGCGGGCGCGCCGAACGGCCGGCGAAAGGTCATGGTCATCGGCCTCGACTGCGCCCCGCCCGAGCACGTCTTCGAGGAGTACGCGCACGAGATCCCCAACATCAACAAGCTCCGCGAGAACGGCCTGTGGGGTCCCCTCCAGTCGATCGTTCCGCCCATCACCGTCCCGGCGTGGATGTGCATGATGACGTCCAAGGACCCGGGCACGCTCGGCATCTACGGCTTCCGCAACCGCAAGGACACGACCTACGATGGGCTCACCTTCGCCACGTCGTGGGCGGTCAAGGAGCCGACCGTGTGGGACATCCTGTCCGAGAAGGGCAAGACCTCCATCGTGATGTCGGTGCCGCCCTCGTATCCGCCCAAGCCGCTCAACGGCGTCCAGGTCGGCTGCTTCCTCACTCCCAGCGCGCAGGCGGACTACACGTACCCGAAGGAGCTCAAGGCCGAGATCGAGGGCAATGTCGGCGAGTACGTGTTCGACGTGCGCAACTTCCGCACCGACAACACCCAGTACATCATCGACGAGTCCTACAAGATGACCGAGCAGCGCTTCAAGACGGCGGACTACCTCCTCTCGACCAAGCCGTGGGACTTCTTCGTCATGGTGGAGATGGGTCCCGACCGCCTCAACCACGGCATCTGGAGCTTCATCGACCCCAAGCACCCCCGCTTCGTGCCGGACAACCCGTACCGTCAGTCCCTGCGCGAGTACTACCGGTACCTCGACGGCAAGGTCGGGGAGCTGCTCGAGAAGTACGCCGACGACGACACGACCGTCCTCGTCGTCTCGGACCACGGGGCCAAGGCGATGGTGGGAGGGATCTGCATCAACGAGTGGCTGCACAACGAGGGCTATCTCGGCTTCACCGAGAGCCTCCCCTCCGAGATCACCGCGATCAACAAGATGGGCATCGACTGGTCCAGGACGAAGGCGTGGGGCGACGGCGGCTATTACGGGCGCCTGTTCCTCAACATCGAGGGACGCGAGCCCAACGGCATCGTGCCCGCGGCCGAGCGCGAGAGGATCCGCGACGAGCTGATCGAGAAGATCGAGGCGATGGTCGACCACGAGGGCAAGCCGATGGGCAACAAGGCGCTCAAGCCCGAGGACATCTACAAGGCGCAGAACGGCGTTGCGCCCGACCTCATCGTGATCTTCGGCGCCCTCCGGTGGCGCTCGGTGGGGTCGCTCGGCCACGGCTCGATCTACACCTTCGAGAACGACACCGGCCCGGACGAGGCGAACCACGCCGAGCACGGGATCTTCATCATGAACAACGCCCCCGGGAAGCCGGCCGGCCGCAAAGAGGGCCTGCACCTGTGGGACGTACACAGCACGATCCTGGATCTGTTCGGGTACGAGCCCGCCCCCGGCGCGCTCGGCACGAGCGTGCTGCGCAAGTAGACGAACGAGGAGGAAGAGGCATGAAGCAAGCGAACAGAGAGCGCGGCGCGGTCATCTGGTTCACGGGGCTCTCGGGCTCCGGCAAGACGACGATCGCGCATCTCGTCGAGGAGCAGCTGGTGGACGCGGGCGTGCCCGTCGAGATCCTCGACGGCGACATCGTGCGGGAGAACCTCTCGAAGGGTCTCGGCTTCTCCAAGGAGGACCGCGACATCAACATCCGTCGCATCGCGTTCGTTGCGCACCTGCTGCAGCGCAACGGGGTCTTCGTCATCACGGCCGCCATCTCGCCCTACCGGTCGATCCGGGAAGAGGCGCGCGCCATGATCAAGGACTTCGTCGAGGTGTTCGCCGACGCGCCCCTGGACGTCTGCGAGCAGCGCGACGTGAAGGGCCTGTACGCCAAGGCCCGCGCCGGCGAGCTCAAGGGCTTCACCGGCGTCGACGACCCCTACGAGGCGCCGGAGAACCCCGAGGTCGTGTGCCGCACCGACCGGGAGAGCGTGGAGGAGTCGGCCCAGAAGGTCATCGACAAGCTCGTGGAGCTCAAGTACCTCGAGGCATGATCGACCTCCACACCCACACGACCGTCTCCGACGGGGGCGACTCGCCGCGGGTGCTCGTCCGGGCGGCGGCGGAGGCCGGCCTGAGCGCGGTCGCCGTCACGGACCACGACAACGACTCGGGCTGCGACGAGGCGGTCGACGAGGGCGTCGCGGCCGGGATCGAGGTGGTGCGGGGCGTTGAGATCTCCTGCGACGTCGAGGATCTGCGAGAGCGTGGCTACTCGCCCGCGGCACGCCCGACGATGCATCTGCTCGGCTACTTCATCCCCGAGGGCGACAACGCCCTGTCGCGCGGGCTGCACGAGCTGCAGGACGCGCGCGCCAACCGCAACCAGCACATCGTCGCCCGCTTGAACGACCTCGGCATCCCGCTCACGTTCGAGGAGGTCGAGAACGAGGCGGGAGGACCGGGGTCGCAGATCGGCCGCCCTCACTTCGCCGCCGTCATGGTCCGCCACGGAGCGGTGCCCGACTATCAGACCGCCTTCGACGAGTACCTGGCCAAGGGCGCCAAGGCCTACATCGGCCGCAAGCTGTACCGGCCGCGCGAGGCGATCGAGCTCATGCGCTCCGCGGGCGTCGTGCCCGTCCTG
>DATADD010000123.1:0-2066 GCA_036258675.1 Actinomycetota bacterium
GAGCACGTACAGCAACGCGACCGTGACGAGCCCCGCGAGCGCCGGCGCGGCGCGCCAGCCGAGGGCGTTGTAGCCGAACACCCGGATGCCGGCGGCGATCAGCCACTTGCCGAGCGGGGGATGGACCTGGGTCTGCTCCGAGTCGATGCCGCAGAGCGCGGCGGGCCCATGGACGTAGATGCACGCGTCCTTGGCGTAGTAGGTCTCGTCGAACACGAGCGACTGCGGGTCGGAGAGGCGGGGCAGGCGCACGAGCGCGGCGAGCGCGACGACGGCGATCACCGCGACCGTGTCGGCGCGCCGCCACGGCCGCGCTCGCGCCACGGCTGGAGGCGGCGGTGGGGGAGGAGGCTTCGGCGGGGCCGGGTGGGGGGCGGGGCCGGTCACTGCGGCCGAGGATAGTCGTCGCCCGTCGCCCGCTCGGGGGCGGCGCGCCGCGCCCCTTAGGCTCGGCGGCCACGATGGCCGGCAAGCTGGTCCTGTGCGCGACGCCCATCGGCAACCTCGACGACATCGGGGCGCGCGCCGTAAAGACTCTGTCCGCGGCCGATCGGATCGCGTGCGAGGACGTCCGGCGCACGCGCAAGCTGCTCGCCCACTTCGGCATCTCGGCTCGATCGCTGCTCGTGCTCAACGAGGGCAACGAGCGGCGCAGGACGGGCGAGATCGTGGCCCGGATCGAGGCGGGAGACGACGTCGTGCTCGTCTCCGACGCGGGCGTCCCGGGGCTGTCCGACCCCGGCTACCACCTCGTGCGGGCGTGCGTGAGCAAGGGGATCGGGGTCGAGATCGTGCCCGGGCCGAACGCCGCGGTGAGCGCGCTCGTGCTCTCGGGATTGCCCCCCGGACGGTTCGCGTTCGAGGGGTTCCTGCCGCGCAAGCGGGGCGACCGGCGGCGCCGGATCGAGGCGCTGGCGACCGAGGAGCGCACGCTCTTGTTCCACGTCTCGCCCCATCGCGTCGAGGAGACGCTGGCCGACATGCTCGAGGGACTCGGCGACCGGCCCGCGGCGCTCGCGCGCGAGCTCACCAAGCTCCACGAGGAGGTGCGCCGGGGGCGCCTGGGCGAGCTGCTAGAGGGGGCGCGCCGGGACCCGCCGCGGGGCGAGCTCGTGTTGGTCGTGGGAGGGGCGGTGGGCGACCACAGACCCGCGCCCCTCCCCGCCGACCTCGCGCGCCGCGCGCGCGAGCTCATGGCCGACGGCGTCGAGCGCAGGGAGGCGATGGCCCGGGTCGCGCGCGACCACGGCGTGTCCAGAAGGGATGTGTTCGATGCCTTGGTGGAGGAGAAGCCCTAGCGGCTGAGGCTTGCGTCCTCCGGGAGCGTGAGCTCGATCGGCCCTCGGCCGAGTCTGCCGACGCAGTCCGAGCAGACGCGCCGACCCTTGAACTCCACGCTGGGGGACTCCGCGCTGCAGAAGACGCACACGTCGTGGCGCTTCTGGAGGACGACCCGCTCGCCGTCCACGCTGATCTCGAGCTCGTCGCCCTCGTGGATCCCGAAGACCTTGCGCAGCTCGGAGGGCAGGACGATCCGCCCCAGCTCGTCGATCTTGCGGACCACGCCGGTCGACTTCATCGAAGGTCGCTCCTGACGTTTGACTGGTAGTTACTGGAGCAGACTAAGCCTGGTAGAAGCCGCCAGTCAAACTCCAATACGGGGACAATCCGCACCCGAACGGGGGAAAGCGGACGAGGCCGACGCATAGGCCAGAGCACGGCGGCGAGGCGGCCGGGTGGGCGCCTCGTTCCTGGGAGTATGGAGGCCCCATGAGCGACGACGTCTTCTACCTCACGACTCCTATCTATTACATCAACGACGTGCCGCACCTCGGCCACGCCTACACCACCGTGGCGGCCGACTTCGTCGCCCGCTTCCGCCGCCTCGAGGGCCGCCGGGTCCACTTCCTCACGGGGACCGACGAGCACGGCGAGCGGATCATGAGGACGGCCGAGGCCCACGGGGTGACCCCGGAGCAGTGGGCCGACTCCATCGTGCCCCGCTGGACCGAGCTGTGGGAGGCCCTCGACATCTCGCACGACGACTTCATCCGCACGACCGAGCC
>DATADD010000124.1:0-4402 GCA_036258675.1 Actinomycetota bacterium
CCGGACGTCCCGCCCGTGACGAGCACGTTCTTGCCCTCGAGTCCCTGCATGGCGGCTCCTCCTCGTTGGCGACGGCGCGTGAGGCATAGTCCTTCGGGCGCCGCAGGCGTTACAGGCTCAGCCGAGGAGATAGCCGGCGACGAAACCCGCGACAGAGGACGCGGCGACCTCGCTGCTGACCTCGGAGAAGGCGTGCGGGATGATCGACACGGAGACGACGGCCAGCACCGCCCCGGCCGCGAGCGCTTGAGCGGAGCCGATGACTGCCGGGGCGACATCGGCGAGAAGAGTGCCCCCGAGCAGCGTCGCGACCGCGAGCGCCGCACCGATCGAGGCGAGGACGCGCACGGCGAAGGCCCTGGGATGCCCGCCCGCGATGATGGGCTGCGCGGCTCCGTACGCCTCGACGAGGTTGCCGACGACGATGCCCGCGAGCAGCGCCAGGCCCAGCTCTCCCTGCGCGATGGTGAGGCCGAGCGCGATCGACTCGGGGACACCGTCCACGAACAGCCCGGCTGCGATCGCTTCGCCCCGTGCGGCTCGGCATGGTCGGCGGGCAGCGACATCGCCGCGCCCGCGGCCGCGGCATGGCCCGAGCGACGCACGGCCTCGACCTCGTCATCGCGCGTGAGCCAGGCGTCCGCCGCCACGTAGAGAAGCGTTCCCCCCAGCAGGAACGCCACCGTGAGGCCCTTGCCGGCGAGGCGGTCGGCCTCGGGGACGAGCTCGAGGGCGACGGCGGCGAGGAGGACGCCGCCTCCGAACGCGGTCAGGTTCGCTGCGGCGCCGGCGGGCAGGCTCCAGAACGCGGCCAAGACCGCCCCCAGCACGAGGCTCCCGCCCACGACGAGGCCCCACGCCAGGGACGCGCCCAGGTTCCGCATCGCTTCCTCCACGACTCAGCGCGCCCCTGAGAGCGGTGGAAGCAGGGCGTCGCTCCCGGTGGGCGTGGGAGGAACGCGCGACGTGCGCCGCAGGTTCCGCCTGCTCGCGAGCAATCTCACACCTCCTCTGCCTCGTTTCCCCCGCCGAACCGTCGGAGCGGGCGGAAAGTGCGAACGGACAGTAGCCATCCGCCCCGTACTCGGTCGCGACCGGCGCCCCGGCGTTACGCGGGAGGGTGTGTAACGGGCGGCGGGCTCCGGGGACTGTTCCGTGCAGCGAGCGACGAGAAAGGGGTCGACCGATGAGCCAACGGCACGGGCACTTAAGCACCGGCCGGGAGACCGAGCCCCAGCACGGCCCCGCCAAGGAGCGCGTGGCAGCCTTCGGCGACGGAACGACGGGCAGATGAGAGCCCGCTACGACGTCGTCGTCATAGGCGCGGGACCGGGCGGCGAGGTCGCGGCCGGGGCTTGCGCCGAGGGGGGTTTGGCGACAGCCATCGTCGAGCGCGAGCTGGTCGGTGGAGAGTGCTCCTTCTGGGCCTGCATGCCCAGCAAGGGGCTGCTCCGCCCCCAGGACGTGCTCGGCGCAGCCAGGCGCGTCCCCGGAGCGCGCGAGGCGGCGAACGGCGCGCTGGACGCCGGCGCGGCGCTTGCCTGGCGCAACGAGATCACGAGCAACTGGGACGACAAGCATCACGTCGCGTGGCTGGCGGAGCGAGGCGTCGACCTCGTGCGAGGCACCGGGCGCATCGCGGGCCCTCGTCTCGTCGAGGTGGAGTCCGAGGACGGCGTCGCGCGGCTGGAGGCGCGCCGCGTGGTCGTCGCCACGGGGAGCCGGCCCGTGATCCCTCCCATCGACGGGCTGCGCGACATCCGGGTGTGGAACAACCGCGACGCGACGGAGGCGCAGGCGGCACCCCAGCGCCTGCTCGTGCTCGGGGGCGGGGCGGTAGGCGTCGAGATGGCCCAGGCGTGGAGGAGCCTCGGCGCGACCGAGGTAACGATCGTCGAGGCCTCCGACCGGCTTCTGCCCAGAGAGGAGCCGGTCGCGGGCGAGGCGCTGAGGGCCGCCTTCGAGGCCTGCGGCATCACCGTCGTGACCGGGCGCAAGATGGTCTCGGCGCACCGAGCGCGCGGCGACGGAGGCCCCGTCAGGGGCCGGCTCGAGGACGGGCGCGAGCTCGAGGCCGACGAGATCCTCGTCTCGGTCGGGCGGCGGCCGAACACGCACGACATCGGCGCCGAGACGGTCGGCTTGGGGCCCGGCGAGCCGATCGAGGTGGACGAGCACATGCGAGCCGCGTCCGTGGACGGGGGATGGCTGTTCGCGATCGGCGACGCGACCGGGCGCGCGCTCTTCACCCACATGGCCAAGTACCACGCACGCTGTGCTGCCGACCACATCCTCGGCCGCTCCCTCGACGGCCCCTCCGAACACAGAGCCATACCGCGGATCGTGTTCACGGACCCCCAGGTCGCGGCCGTGGGTCTCACCGAGGCTCAGGCGCGCGCGGAGGGCCTCGCGGTTCGTGTGGCCGGCACCGACCTGTCGGAGGTCGCGGGTGCCCTCGTCACCGGGCTCGACGTGCGCGGCCCCGTCCGGCTGGTTGTGGACGCGCAGCGCGAGGTCGTCGTCGGGGCCACGTTCGTGGGCCCCAGCGCGGGCGACATGGTCCACGCGGCGACGATCGCGATCGTGGGGGAGGTGCCGGTGTCCCGGCTCCGGCATGCGGTCCCGGCGTTCCCGAGCTTGGGTGAGGTCTGGTTGAAGGCGCTGGAGAGCTACGACGCGGAGGTGGCGAACCGATGAGTGATCGTCCGATCGGCGACTACGCACTCATCTCGGACTGCCAGTCGGCCGCACTCGTCAGCCGAGAGGGATCGATCGACTGGCTCTGCTTTCCTCGCTTCGATCGGCCGTCGACCTTCGCGCGACTCCTCGACGACGCCGCCGGGCACTGGTCGATCGGGCCCGTAGGCGAATCTCGGATCGAGCGCCGCTACATCGAACGAACGATGGTTCTCGAGACGACGTTCCGAACGCCGACAGGCGTGGTGGCCTTGGTCGACGCGCTCGCCCTTGGAGAGAACGAGCACGAGCACGGCATCGGCAAGGAGAGCCCCCACGCGGTGGTGCGCCAGGTCCGGTGCGAGGAGGGCAACGTCGATCTCGTGATGGAGTTCTCGCCCCGGCCCGAGTACGGTCTCGTCTTCCCGATCCTGGTGCGCGGCGATGGACGCGTCGCAGCGCGCGGCGGCGCGGACGTCCTCGAGCTCTCCACCCCCGTGGATCCCGAGGTCGAGGCCTCCACCGCGCGCGCTCGGTTCACGATCTCGTCGGGAGAGGCTCTCGGCTTCTGTCTCCACCACAGTCTCAGCTGGGAGGACCCGCCCCGTTCCTGGTCCCAGGAAGAGATCGCGCGCGCTCTGGACGGAACCCTCGAAGGGTGGCGGACATGGTCGGCGCTGCACCAGAGCTACGAGGGCCCCTGGGAGGACCTCGTGCACCTGAGCGGCCGCGTGCTGCAGGCGCTCTCGTTCGCCCCCACCGGCGCCATCGTGGCGGCCCCCACGACCTCGCTCCCGGAGGAGGCCGGGGGAGAGCGCAACTGGGACTATCGCTACGCGTGGGTGCGCGACGCGAGCCTGACCCTCGAGGCGCTGTGGATCGCGGCGTGCCCGGACGAGGCGCACGAGTTCTTCGCCTATCTCGCCGGCGCCTCGGCGACGCAGCTCATGCGGGGGACGGACCTGCAGATCATGTTCGGGGTCGGAGGGGAGCGCGATCTCAGCGAGCGCGAGCTGGAGCACCTCGAGGGATGGCGCGGGAGCCGCCCGGTCAGGGTGGGCAACGGCGCGTGGAGCCAGCGCCAGCTGGACGTCTACGGGGAGCTCCTCAACGCCGCCTACCGGCTCTCCGACGTGTGGAGGGACCTCGATCCCTCCACGAGGTCGTTCCTGGGCGCGGCCGCCGACGCCGCCGCGGCTCGGTGGGAGGAGACGGACCAGGGGATATGGGAGGTGCGCGGCGCGCCCCGCCACTACGTCTACTCCAAGCTCATGTGCTGGGTGGCGCTCGACCGCGCCATCTCTCTCGCCGACCGCCTCGACGCGGGCGACCGCGTGGACGGATGGTCCAAGGTGCGGGACGAGATAAGAGACGCGATCCTGCAGCGGGGCTGGAGCGAACGGGCTCAGGCCTTCACCCAGGCGTTCGACTCCGACGAGCTGGACGCGTCAAACCTCATGATGCCGATCGTCGGTTTCCTGCCTGCGGACGACCCGCGGATCCTGGCGACGATCCGCGCCACGGAGGAGCGGCTCACCGACGAGCGCGGCCTCGTGTACCGCTACAAGTCCCACGACGGGCTCGGGGGCGAGGAGGGGACGTTTCTTCTGTGCACCTTCTGGCTCGCCCAGGCCCAGGCGCTCGCCGGTGGACTCGAGTCGGCGCGCCGGACCTTCGAGAACGCGATCTCCTATGCCAACGACCTGGGGCTGCTCGCCGAAGAGGT
>DATADD010000125.1:0-6537 GCA_036258675.1 Actinomycetota bacterium
GCGCGGGCAGCCCCTCGGCGAGCCCGACGAGGCCCGCGACCGCCGGCCCGCCCTCGAGGGCCGCGACCACGCGCGCCGCGATCGCGGGCGAGGGCGGCTTGGACACGACGAGCAGGACCCGGGTGTCGTCGTCGGCGCGCAGGGCCTCGATCGCGGCGCAGGTCATCGCGCCCCCGACCTCTTCGCTCAGGTCCCGGCCCCCCACACCGATCGCGTGCGAGACGCCGGAGCCCCAGCGGTGGAGCAGCGTGGTGACCTCCTGAGCGCCGGTGCCTGCCGCGGAGACGACGCCGACCGGGCCGCGCCGGACCGCGTTCGCGAACCCGAGCCCGACCCCGGAGAGGATCGCGGTCCCCGCGCCCGGGCCCATCACGAGCAATCCCTCCCTCGCGGCGCGCCGCTTGAGCTCTACCTCGGCTTCGACGGGGACGTTGTCGCTGAACAGCAGTACGTGAAGCCCCAGCGACAGCGCCTTGTGGGCCTCGAGCGCGGCGTACTCGCCCGGGACCGACACGATCGCGACGTTCGCACCGGGCAGACGAGCCGTCGCCTCGGGGAGGCTGCGGGGCCCCGCCGCGGCCGGCTCCGGCGCGCCCTGCGCTCGCCGGTCGAGGACGTCCTCCGCCGCGCTCAGGGCGGCCGCGGCATGCTCCTCGCTGTCGGCTCGCACGGCGAGCACGAGGTCGTTCGCGCCCACCGCGCCGGTCTCAGCGGGGTCGAACCCGTCGCGCGCCAGCGCCTCCCTGTTGGCGGGGGTGCCCATCAGGGCACTCGCGCCCTCGACGCCCGCGCTCGACCGCATCGCCCTCGTGGCCGCCATGAGCACGACGGAGTCGACGTAGGAGCTCGGGCGCACCCGGACGAGGTTCACCCCGGCCGCGCGCGCGGCGCGCGCGTCAAGTCGATCGCAGGGCGAACCAGAGCGCCTGCGCCGGGCGCGTGCTCGCGTTCCACCAGCGGTGGGGGCGGTCGGTCCGGAAGTGGAGGGCGTCTCCCGGCCCCAGCGAGAACTCGTCCCCGTCCACCTCGAGATGGAGCGTCCCGGTGAGGACGAAGAGGAGCTCTTCCCCCGGATGCTCCATCGGGCGCGTGCCGCTGGTGGCCCCGGGCTCGACAACCGCCATGGCGCCGGCCATGAAGAAGCGCCCGTAGGGGCCGCTGATGCCGGACAGGTCGAGGCCGCTCTTGGACGTGTATACGCGTTTGCGATCGTCCGCGCGCACGAGGATGGCCTGGCGCGAGTCGTCCGTGGCCTCGTCGACGAAATAGGCGACGGAGCGGTTGAGCGCGGCCGCGATCTTCATCAGGGTCGCGATCGTGGGCACCATGCCGTTGCGTTCGATGCGGTGGATGGCGGCGGCCGAGATGCCCGCTCGCTCGGCCAGCTGCTGCAGGGAGAGGTTCTTCTGCCTGCGCAGCTGATGGATCTTGGGGCCGATCGACGCGATTACCTGTTCCATGCTCCCGTGACCGTCATCGTCGCCGCCTCTTGTCGCGGCCGCGCGCTTGTCGGTAGATTGTGTTGGCGGTAAACGAGACGTATAGGATAGTAAACGCCGGCCGGGGCATGCAATGGCGGGCTCGCGAGGGGACGGGAGGCTCCATGCGCATCGTTGTGATCGGCGGAGGTGCGGCCGGCATCGGCGCCGCCGGCGCCGCCAAGCAGACGAAGCCCGACGCCGAGATCGTCGTGTTCACGGAGTTCGAGGACGTCGGCTACAGCCCCTGCGGCATCCCCTACGTGCATGGGCGCGAGATCGACAGCTTCGACCGGCTGTTCCTGCAGCAGAAGCAGTTCTATCGCGACGCCGGACTCGACATCCGCTACGAGAAGCGCGTCGTCGGCTTCGACGCGTCCGAGCGCAGCGTGACGCTCGACGACGGCGGGTCTCTTCGCTACGACCGGCTCGTGGTCGCGACCGGATTCGAGTACGCCGACCCCGGGGTCCCGGGGTCCGACCTCGGCGGCCTCTACTACGTCAAGAACATCAGGAGGGCGATGGAGTGGGACAAGGCCCTCGACCGCGCCAAGGTGGCCGTCGTGGTGGAGGCATCGCCCCTGGGACTCGAGATGGTCACCGCGTTCGCGCACCGGGGACTCGAGACGCACCTCGTCGATCCGCACCCCTGGGCCCTGGCCGAGGCCGCCGACCCCGACATCGCCCGCCCCGTCGAGGATTCGTGGGCGGAGATGGGCGTGAAGATGCACTTCAACACGCCGGTGGACGCGTTCGTCGGCGACGGCCGCGTGCGCGCGGTCCGCACGTCGGAGGGGGAGCTCCCGGCCGACGTGGTCGCCGTGTGCACGCCCAAGCGGCCCAACAACGAGATCGCCCGCGCCGCGGGGCTGCAGATCGGGTCCACGGGCGGCATCGTCGTCGACGAGCGCATGGCGACGTCGGTGGACGGGGTCTTCGCCGCGGGTGACTGTGTTGAGCTGCCTCACGCGGTGAGCAATGTGCCGATACAGGGGCTGTCGGGGAGCCACGCCTACGCCCAGGGCAAGGTCGCGGGGACCTGCGCCGCCGGCGGGGAGCGCGCCTACCAGCCCGTCTACGTCCCCTGGGGCATGGTCGCGGGCAAGTGGATGCTCGGCGGCGTCTCGTTCGGCGAGACCCTCGCCACGGCCCTCGGGATCCCCTACGCGATGGGCGTCGCCGAGGGGATCTCGCGCGCCCGCTACTACCCGGACATGAAGAAGGTGCGCGTCAAGCTCTTGTGCAAGCCGGGCAGTCTCGAGCTCATCGGGGCGCAGATGGTGGGGGGCGAGGGGATCAAGGAGCGAGCCGACTTCCTCGCGATGGCGGTCAAGAAAGGCGTCACGATGCAAGACCTCGCGTTCATGGAGAACGTCTACTCGCCCGCGATCGGCGCCCTGAACGAGCCCATCGCTCTGGCCGCGCAGAACGGGCTCGCGACCCTCGCGAACCAAGGCTGATGGGCTTCGGGCAGTGGTTGCGCCTCAACTCCGAGCATTTCCTCCTCGAGGCCGCACAGCGCGACATGGCGCGCCGGTACCTGCCGCCGGACCGGCAGCCGCGCGCGCCCGGCGGGGCCTTCTTCTGGCGACGCCTGTTCGTGCCTCTGTACCGGCGCGTGCCCTGGCGCCTGCGGGCCGCGATCATCCGCCTCATGCCCGGAAGCCATCGACGGACGTGGACCGCGTGGACAAGGAGGCCGCCTTAGGGGGAGCGAGCGCACGACCTCAACCCGGATCTCACCGACATCTCGGAGGAGCGATGCCAGAGAAGGTAGACGTACCAAAGGCGATGGAGGGCCAGTACCTCTACAACACCGAAGAGAAGGTCTTCGAGGACATCAAGGCCAAGGAGGGCGAGAAGGCCTTCGTGTTCATCCACACCGTCCCGTACGAGGGCTCGGTCGCGTTGGTCAACCTGCTCACCGCGACGCGCTTGAGAAGGAAGGGCTTCGACGTCAGCATCGTGCTGTACGGACCAGGCGTCCTGCTGGCGTCGGGGACGCGCGGGTATCCCGCCGTGGGCCAAGAGGCGTTCCCGGGACACCTCGCGATCAACAACCAGATCAAGACCCTGCTGTCGGAGGGGGCCAAGATCTACGCGTGCCGGTTCGCGATGGGCGCTCTCTACGGGTTCCGAGAGGACGACCTCATCGAGGGAGTGACGCCGTTCAACCCCCTCGACGTTCTCGACTCCGCCCTGACGGCGTGGCGGGCGGGCGCGTTCCAGCTCAACACCTGGACCGTCTAGCGGGATAGAAGCGAGAAGGGCCTCCCGGGGCCCTTCTCCTCGATGTGGCCGACGAGCGCGACCAGGTGATCCAGCGGTGGAGGACCGCAGAGGAGCGCCTCTACCCCGTGGTCATGGTGCGCCCGGACCTCTACGAGCGCTACATCAGCGTCGTGCGAGCGGTCGCCGACGAGCTTCGGTCCTATCCGACGCTCGACGCGCTGATCGAAGCGTTCGGCGACAGCGCGGAGATCACGGCGCGTGTGGTGCGCGCCGAGATCATCTCGACCGAGGGCATGGATCTCGGGCTCGTGGCGGGCGCCGCGTTCAGCCTGCGCTACCGCGAGGTCGCCGAGGAGGAGAGCAGGCGCGATGCGGTGCGCCGCATCCGCGATGCGCGCGCCCGCGACGAGAGCTGGGCGATCGTCTACGAGACGCGGCCGGCAGCGCTCCCTCCCTACCGCCGGCTGGAGATGCGGCTCGCGGACGGCGTCGCGCTTCACGTCTTCGTCGAGGTCGATCCGGACACCGGAGCGCCCCTCTACGGGGTCGAGGTCGTGCAGCTCGACGCCCAGACGGCGGACTGGGTGACCGACGCCGCCCCCCTGATCGAGCGAGAGACGTTTCGCGACCCCGGCGCGTGGGAAGCGGCGATCGCCCGGCTCCGCGCGACGGGGGTCTGAGGGCCGCCCCGGAGGTTGACAGCGCTTCGGGTGGCTGCGTACTTTCCTAGATGTTTTTTGAGGAAAGTCACCGGCCGGGGGAGGGAGCGATGCCCGAGGAGCGCGTCAAGGGCCGGGTGATCGACGGCCACAGCCACATCGGCGAGATGGCCGCATTCAAGTTCTACGACCTGCCGGAGCCGGTCAAGCCCACGGTCTACGAGTTCTCCGACGCGCGCTCCTACCGAGACGACCACCTCGACAGGTACGGCGTGGAGCGCGGGCTCGTGCTGCCCAACTACGGCATCCCGGTGCAGGAGCAGCCCTTCTCGCTCAACGACCTCGTTCTCGAGTCGGTGTCCTCGGACGAGAGGATGCGAGGCGGGCTCTGGGTCTCCTTCCTTCCTCGTAACCGGGAGCACACGATGAAGGCGCTCGAGCACGCGGGCGAGACCGGGATCGTCGCGCTCAAGACGACGTTCCTGCTCGGCGGGAACCCCAACCCGGAAACGTGGGACGACGACACGCGCTCGATCGCCGAGGCATGCTTCGACGCGGCGGAGAGACACGATCTCACCTTCCACTTCCACACCAGCCCCGGCGGCGCGTCGGACATAAGCAACTTCATCCCGATGGTCGAGCGGTACTCCGAGCGCGTGAAGACCTACCTGGTCCACTTCGGCGGCGGCGTGAGCGGTCACATCAGGCTGGTGCACCGCTTCCTCGACTGGGTCGAGCAGGGCTACAAGGTGTACACGGACACGACGTGGTCGGTCGGATTCGGCACCCGCTGGCTGCTCACCGAGATAGAGAGGCGGGGCGTGGGCGAGGACCGGGTGATATTCGCCTCCGACGAGCCGTGGAGCGACTTCTGGGGCGAGTACTGGAAGATCAACGGCGCGCCGGTGGCGCAGGAGCTCAAGGATCGCATCTTCTTCCGCAACTTCGAAGAGCTCTATGGCAACCGCTGACCTGCGGGATGGCCGGCGGGGATCCCTCGGCACGCTGCTCGTAGACCTCCAGCGCTACGGCGTCCACGTCGCCGACAACCCCCATGGCCGCAGGGGGGGCGCCGGTCCCTCCGACGCGGGGATGGTGTGGGTCGAGGGCCACCCGGTCACGTTCCCCTTCGTGTCCGACTACGTCGCGCGCTCGCCGTTCGTGCTCGAGCCCGAGGGCGACGACTGGGCGCTGTACCGGGACGGCCACCGGCTCGCCGGCGTCGTCGTGCCCCCCAGACCCCGCTACTACGACCTCGAGACGTCAGAGGGCATCCCGTACTGGAAGATCGCTCTCCTGCATCTCGACTCCGTCGCGAGCACGGTGATCCAGACGTGCATCTACTGGGGCAACGAGAACCAGTGCCATTTCTGCGGCATCGAGCTCACGCTCGAAGCCGGCAAGACGATCCCCGTGAAGAAGCCGCACCACCTCGCCGAGGTGGCGCGCGCCGCCAAGGAGCTCGACGGCGCGGTGGACGTGACGCTTACGACGGGGACGACGAACGCGCGGGACAAGGGCGCCCTGTACATCAGCAAGTGCGCGGCCGCGATCAAGGAGAGCGTCGACCTCCCCGTCCAGGCCCAGTTCGAGCCTCCCGACGACCTCGCCGTCCTCGACGTGGTCGCCGACCGGGGCGTCGACACGGTGGGGATCCACGTCGAGACGTTCGACCAGGCCGTTCTCGATCGCATCGCGCCGGCGAAGGGCCGCGTCGGCGTCGAGGGCTACTTCCGCTGCTGGGAACGAGCGGTGGAGCTGTTCGGGCCGGGTCAGGTCACGACCTACGTGATCCTCGGAATGGGCGAGGATCCCGCGCTCGTCGTCGATGGGTGTCGGCGCGCCGTCGACATGGGCGTCTATCCGTTCGTCGTCCCCCTGCGCCCCATACCGGGCAGCATCATGCAGGATCTCTCCACTCCGACGCCCGAGTACGTGGAGTGGATGTACCGCCAGGTGGCTCCCTACGTATCGGCGCGCGGTCTCGGTGCGGGCGGCGTCGCGGCGGGGTGCGCGCGCTGCAAGGCGTGCTCCTCGATGAGCGCATTCGAGTCGCCGCCCGAGCGTCCCGCGCGCAGCCTTCCCCTGGTGCAGGTGAGCTGATGGGCGTCGGCGCCGCGGCGCTGCGGGCGCAGCACCGCCACGCGGGCGCGCGGCGCGCCGAGTGC
>DATADD010000126.1:0-5383 GCA_036258675.1 Actinomycetota bacterium
CCGATGCCGCGAACGCCGGGCGTGAGCCACGATGGCCGCAAGCGGTTCTCCATCTCGGTCGCGGGCGGGCCCCTACAATGCCGCCATGTTGGGGTCAGCCGACGCGCTCTCGATCGACGGCCTGCGCGGCCGCCTCGACCGCCACGTGATCGAGTCGGCCGTGCTCGAGGGCAACCCGCTCGGCGACCCGGCGCGCCGTCCCCTGTACGTATACGTGCCCGAGGGGGTCGACCGGAACCGCGAGGAGTCCTATCCGGCCGTCTACGTGATCCAGGGCTACACGGGACAGGTCGAGATGTGGCTCAACCGCACGGCCTTCGAGCCGACCATGATCGAGCGCCTCGATCGCCTCTTCTCCGACGAGGGCTGCCCTCCGGTGGTGGTCGTCTTCGTCGACGCGTGGACCCGCTACGGGGGGTCGCAATTCCTCAACTCGACGTCGACCGGGCGCTACATGGACTACCTCTGCGACGAGGTCGTTGCCTTCGTCGATGCTCGCTATCCGACGGCATCGGAGCGCGACCGGCGCGCCCTCACCGGGAAGTCGTCCGGAGGCTACGGGGCGATGGTCGTCCCGATGGTGCGCCCCGACGTCTTCGGCGCGCTCGCGTCGCACGCGGGCGACGCGCTCTTCGAGTGCGCCTACCTTCCGGAGTTCCCCGGTGTCGCCCGCACGCTGCGGGACAGGTTCGAGGGGTCGTGGCAGGTCTTCTTCGACCGGTTCGAGGCCGCCGACCACTTCGACTTCGATCGCTTCCGCCCGATCGAGACCTACGGCTACGCGAGCGCGTACTCGCCCGATCCCGCTCACCCGGGCAAGGCCGTGCTGCCCTTCGAGATCGACACGGGCCGGCTGGTCGACGACGTGTGGGAGCGGTGGCTCGCGTGGGACCCCGTCCGCATGGCCCCGAAGCACCTCGACGCGCTCGCGTCGATGCGACGCATCTACCTGGACGCGGGTCGCTCCGACGAGTACTACCTGGACCTCGGGGCGCAGGCCTTCTCCAAGGAGCTGACGGCCGCAGGCATCGATCACACGCTCGAGCTGTTCGAGGGCGCGCACGGGGGCATCCAGTACCGCTATCCGCGGGCGATCAGGACCCTCGCGGAGACGCTCTCGACCTGAGCGCGGATACCGGTTCGGGAGGGGTCGCGCCGGTAGGGTCGGGAGGGTGAGCGGACGCATCGTAGTGCTCGTGTCCGGCTCGGGCTCCACCATGGAGGCGCTCGCGCGGGCGTGCGCCCGGGGCGACGTGCCCGGGCGCGTCGTGGCCGTGCTCGCGGACCGTTGCTGCGCCGCCCTCGACAGGGCCCGCGCCCTCGGCGCCGCGGCGGAGACCCTGTCGCCGGCCGGCTTCGCATCGCGCGCGGCGTGGAGCGAGGCGCTGCTCGAACGCGTGCTCGCATATCGGCCCGAGCTCGTCGTGAGCGCCGGGTTCATGCGCGTTCTCGCCCCCGTGTTCGTCCGCGCGCTCGCGGGGTCGCTGATCAACCTGCACCCCTCCCTTCTCCCCCGGTTCCCCGGCGCGCACGCGGTGCGCGACGCGCTCGCGGCGGGCGCGCGGGTGACGGGGACCACGGTCCACTTCGTCGACGAGGGGATCGATACGGGCGAGGTCATCGCGCAGGAAAGCGTTCCCGTCCTCGCCGACGACACCGAGGCCTCGCTGCACGAGCGCATCAAGCGGGTCGAGCGCGAGCTCCTGCCGGCCGTATGCCGGGGTCTGCTCGAGGGTCGGACAGCCGCGCTCCCAACGCCCGTCGGATCCCGGGCGCGCCCCTAGGATGCCCGGCGTGCGCGTGCAGCGGGCGCTCGTGAGCGTCTCCGACAAGACCGGCGTCGTCGATCTCGCGCGCGCCCTGGAGGGGATGGGGATCGAGATCGTCTCGTCCGGCGGGACGGCCGCGATCCTGTCGGCGTCGGGGGTGCGCGTCACGCCCGTGTCCGAAGTGACGGGGGCGCCGGAGATGCTCGACGGCAGGGTGAAGACGCTCCACCCGCACATCCACGGTGCGATCCTGGCCGATCGCCGCCGCGACTCCCACATGCAGGAGCTGCGGGCGCGCGGCATCACTCCGATCGACCTCGTCGTGTGCAACCTGTACCCCTTCGAGGAGACGGTCGCGGCCGGAGCGACGGACGACGATGCGATCGAGCAGATCGACGTGGGAGGGCCGGCCATGGTGCGCGCGGCCGCGAAGAACTGGCGCTCCGTGGCGGTCGTGGTGCGGCCGGAGCGCTATGCGTCCGTCCGGGACGAGATCGCGCGCACGGGCGCGGTGTCGGAGGGGACGCGGCGCGCCCTCGCGGTCGAGGCGTTCGCGCACACCGCGGCCTACGACGGGGCGATAGCGAGCCACCTCGCCGAGGAGGAGCTGCCGGAGACGCTGGTGGTGCGAGCGGAGAGGTCGTCGAGCCTGCGGTACGGAGAGAACCCTCATCAGCGTGCGGCCCTCTATCGGACCGGCGAGGGCGTCGCGACCGCCGTGCAGCTGCACGGCAAGGAGCTGTCCTACAACAACCTCCTCGACGCGGATGCGGCGTGGAGGCTGGTCGGAGAGCTCGAGGCGCCCGCGGCCGCGATCATCAAGCACTCCAACCCCTGCGGCGTCGCGGGCGGCAGGGATCTGCCCGATGCGTACGCGCGCGCGCTCGACTGCGATCGGACGTCCGCGTTCGGCGGGATCGTGGCGCTGAACGCCGTCTGCGACCGGGCCACGGCCGGCCTCGTCGCCGAGATCTTTACCGAGGTCGTGATCGCCCGAGGCTTCCACGACGACGCGCTCGAGGTCCTGCGCGCGAGGCCCGGCCTGCGGCTGCTGCGGGCGCGCCCGACCGCGCCCGGGCTCGAGATGCGTTCGATCTCGGGCGGGCTCCTGGTGCAATCGACCGATGCCGCCGATGGGGGCGAGCGCGCGCGCGTCGTCACGAAGGTGCAGCCCACGGCGGGCCAGATGGCCGATCTCCGCTTCGCGTGGGTCGTGGCGAAGCACGTCAAGTCGAACGCGATCGTGCTGGCGTCGGAGCGGGCCGCGGTCGGGATCGGGGCGGGGCAGATGAGCCGGGTGGAGGCGACCGAGCTGGCGGCCCGGCGCGCCGGCGATCGCGCCAAGGGCACGGTGTGCGCCTCGGATGCCTTCTTCCCGTTCCGCGACGGTCTCGACGCGGCGGTGGCCGCGGGTGCGGTGGCGATCATCCAGCCCGGCGGCTCCGTGCGCGACGACGAGGTGGTCGCGGCCGCGGATGAGCACGGCATCCCCATGGTCTTCACCGGCACGAGGCACTTCCGTCACTGATGGCGGCGGACATCATCGACGGCAAGGCGATCGCGGCTGAGGTCCGCGGGGAGGTCGCCGGGGAGGCCGCAGAGCTCTCCTCGGATGGCACGACGCCGGGGCTCGCCACCGTGCTCGTGGGGGAGGACCCGCCCTCGCGCGTTTACGTCGCGGCCAAGCGCAAGGCGTGTGCCGAGGCGGGCATCCGGGCGTGGGACCACGACCTCGAGGCGAGCACGTCGCAGGACGACCTCCTGCGGCTGATCGCGGAGCTCAACGACGATCCCGAGGTGCACGGCATCCTCGTCC
This sequence comes from Actinomycetota bacterium, assembly GCA_036258675.1. GTDB lineage: Bacteria > Actinomycetota > CADDZG01 > CADDZG01 > WHSQ01 > DATADD01. The sequence goes on from DATADD010000126.1 coordinate 3,586, forward strand.
AGCTTCCGCTGCCCGGGCACATCGACGAGACGGTGATCGTCGAGGCCGTGGCGCCGCACAAGGACGCGGACGGCTTCCATCCCTACAACCTGGGCCGGCTGCTGGCCGGCCAACCGCTCGTGTCGCCCGCGACCCCCGCAGGGATCCAACAGCTGCTCGTGCGCTCCGGCATCGAGGTCGCGGGCGCCGACGTCGTCGTGGTCGGCCGCTCGAACATCGTCGGCAAGCCGCTCGCCTCGATGCTCATGCAGAAGGGGACGGGGGCGAACGCGACCGTGACCGTCTGTCACACGGGGACGAGGGACCTCGTCGCCCACACCCGGCGGGCCGACATCCTCGTCGCGGCCATCGGCCGCCCGGGCACGATCACGGGTCCCATGGTGCGGCCCGGCGCCGCCGTGATCGACGTCGGCGTGAACAGGACCGAGGACGGCCTCGTGGGCGACGTCGACTTCGACGCCGCTCGAGAGGTGGCCGCCGCCATCACCCCCGTCCCCGGCGGCGTGGGGCCGATGACGATCGCGATGCTGCTTCGCAACGTCGTCTCGCTCGCGCGCGCGGCGGGGGCGGAGTGACCGCCTAGGGGTAGATCTTCTCGCCCGCCGCGTGGGAGACGACGGGGTCGGCGGCCGAGGGGGCGCGCCCCCGGGAGCTCAGTCCCCGCCCCCCGAGCCGGATCCGGGGCCGCTCGAGTCGCTCCCGCTCCCCGAGTTGGATCCGCCGCTCCCCGGGCCCGAGCTGTCGCCGCCCCCCGGGCCCGAGCTGTCGTCGCTCCCGGAGTCGGATCCGCCGCTCCCGGGCCCCGAGCTGTCGCCGCCCCCGGAGTCGTCGCCGCCCCCCGGGCCCGAGCTGTCGTCGACGCCTGCGTCGTTGCTCCCCCCGGAACCGGAGGCCTCCGCCTTCGCGGCGTCCTCGACCACGTCCACGGCCCGGTCCTCGAGGTCCTCGATCCTCTCAAGCCTCTCCTCGGCGCCCGCCTCGGTCGCGATCGCACGGGCGCTGCCGAGGTCGGTGAGGGCGGCCACGGCGAGCCGCCGCGCCCGCAGGGGGGCGGTCTCCGCGGCTGCCTCCGCGGCGGTCACGGCGCGCCGGGCCGAGGCGATGTGGCCGTCCGCCTCATCGAGCGCCGACTCGACCAGGCCCACGCGCGACAGCGCGGTCCTCACGCCGTACAGCTCGTCGCCTGGCAGGGTCGTGGTGCTCACGAGCCCGAGCAGGACGAAGGCCGCGGCCACGGCCACGGCGGGGGCCGCGAAGCGCCACGGTGAGTGAGATGAACGGCGCGCCGCCACCCCCTCGACGAACAGCGCCCGCTCGCGCGCCGAGTGAGGGGGGTCGGCGGCGAAAGCCCGCTCGAGCGCGCCCTCGAGAGCCCGGTCTCGATCTACTCCCATCCCGCACCCACTTCCTGCGGCATCATGCGGCGCAGACCCTCGAGGGCGCGGTGCTGCAGCTGTCTGACCGCGTTCGGCTTCTTGTTCATAACCGCGCCGGTCTCGTTGGTGTCGAGCCCCGCCGCGAACCGCAGCAGCAGGACCTCCTTCTGCTCGGGCGGGAGCTGCTGCACGAGCGCGTGCAGCTCGCTCGACCGCTCGGATGCGAGCACCCCGACCTCCGGCGTCCACTCGTCGATCGCACGCGCCACGGCGAGGTCCTCCGCCGCCTGCTCTCGCTCCCGGCTGCGCGCCCGGTCGACCACGAGGTTGGCCGCGATGCGGAAGAGCCATGCCTCGAACCCGCCGCCCTTCCACCGGAAGCGGTCGAGGCCGCCGAGCACCTTGGCGAAGGTCTCGGCGGC
>DATADD010000127.1:0-7767 GCA_036258675.1 Actinomycetota bacterium
TCCTGACCGGCAGCCCCACCGACATCTACACGAGCTATCAGGAGGCGCAGTCCGCGATCCGCTTCTTCGTGCAGCGGTGGGGCGGGCAGCGGTTGCTGCGCTTCTACGAGCTCGTGGGCGCGCCGAGCATCGCGCCGGGAACGAGCCGGTATCACGTCGACAGGGCGCTGCGGCGCACGATAGGCATGGGCCTTCGGGGCTTCGAGCGCGCCTGGGCCGATAGCATCCAGTAGATGGCGTCCCCGGTAACCGCGGATGGAAAGAAAGATGGGTTCGCGCTCGCCAAGGAGGCCGGCGTGGGGGGCGCGGTCGCGCTTCTGGTGGACGGCGCGCCGCGCGACCTGGCGCACGTGCCGGCGGATGGAGCGCGGGTCGAGGTCGTCGCACAGACGGATCCGCTGGGACGGGAGATCACCCGTCACTCCACCGCACACGTGCTCGCCCAAGCCGTGCTGCGGCTGTTCCCTCGGGCCAAGTACGCGATCGGCCCCCCGATCGAGGACGGCTTCTACTACGACTTCGACATCGGACGCCCCTTCACACCCGAGGACGTCGAGCGCATCGAGGCCGAGATGCAGTCCATCGTCGACGCCAACCAGCGCTTCGAGCGCGAGGAGGTCGACCGGGGCTCCGCCCTCGCGCTGTTCGCCGAGCAGCCCTACAAGGTCGAGATCATCGAGGGCGTCGCCGAGGGCGCGGAGGCCCTCGACCAGCAGGGGGCCGAGGGGGAGGTCATCTCCGTCTACCGCAACCGCGCTCCGAGCAACGGCGAGGTGCACTTCGTCGACCTCTGCCGGGGGCCGCACGTCCCCGGAACGGGCCGCATCAAGGCCTTCAAGCTGCTGCGCACCTCGGGGGCGTACTGGCGAGGTGACGAGAGCAAGCCGATGCTGCAGCGCATATACGGGACCGCGTGGGAGAGCAAGGAGGCGCTCGAGGCCTACGTTCATCGCCTCGAGGAGGCCGAGAAACGGGACCATCGCCGCCTCGGCCGCGATCTCGACCTCTTCTCGTGGGCCGAGGAGGTCGGCCCCGGTCTCGCGCTGTGGCACCCCAGGGGCGCGGCCGTGCGCGCCGAGCTCGAGGCCCTGTCGCGCGATCTGCACCGCGCGCGCGGTTACGAGCCCGTGTACACGCCCCACATCGGCAAGGCGACGCTGTGGGAGACGAGCGGTCACCTCGACTTCTACGCCGAGAACATGTTTCCGGAGATGGAGCTGGAAGAGGCGAGGTACTACGCCAAGCCGATGAACTGCCCCTTCCACGTGCTCGTGTACCGGTCGAGGACGCGCTCCTACCGGGAGCTGCCGCTTCGCTTGGCCGAGCTCGGAACGGTCTACCGCTACGAACGCTCGGGGACGCTGCACGGCCTTCTGCGCAGCCGGGGGCTGACGATGGACGACTCCCACATCTTCTGCCGGCCGGACCAGATCGTGGACGAGCTCGTCGGTGTGATCGAGTTCGTGCGGGCGCTCTACGGCGCCGTCGGGATGACGCCCGAAGGCGTGCGCTTCTCGACCAGACCTGAGAAGTCGGTCGGCTCCGACGAGCTGTGGGAGCTGGCGGAGACGGCGATCCCGGAGGCGCTGCGCCGGGCGCGGCTCGATTTCCGGGTCGACGCGGGGGACGGCGCCTTCTACGGGCCCAAGATCGACATCGACGTGCGGGATGCGATCGGCCGCTATTGGCAGACCGGCACGATCCAGGTCGACTTCAACTTCCCCGAGCGCTTCGGGCTCTCGTACGTCGATGCGTCCGGCGAGCGGGCGCGCCCGGTGATGCTCCACCGCGCGCTCTACGGCTCGATCGAGCGCTTCGTCGGCGTGCTCGTGGAGCACTTCGGCGGGGCTTTCCCGACGTGGCTCGCGCCCGTGCAGGCGGTCGCGATCCCGATCGCCGACCGCCACGACGAGTACGCGCAGGCCGTCGTCGCCCGCCTGCGCTCGGCGAGGTTGCGCGCCGCGGTGGACTCGGCCGACGACACCCTCGGGGCCAAGATCAGGCGCAACCAGCTCCAGAAGGTGCCCTACATGCTCGTGGTCGGCGACGACGAGGTCTCGTCGGAGACCGTATCGGTGCGCCGCCGCGCGGGCGGAGAGCGTCGGGGCGTGCCCGTCGCCGAGCTCGTGGACTCGCTGCGGGCCGAGGTGGAGCAGCGGCTCCTCGAACCCTCTTTGTGATGGAGCGGTTGTGGAGCCCGTGGCGCTCGCGCTACGTCACGGCGGCGGACGAGGACGAGAGCTGCTTCTTGTGCGGGGGGCTCGAGGGCGACGACGAGACGACGGGGATCCTGCACCGCGCCGAGCACACGTTCGTGATCGTCAACGCCTTTCCCTACAACAGCGGGCACCTCATGGTGGCTCCGGCGCGGCACGTCGGCGATCCCTCGGACCTCTCCCCGGAGGAGAGCCACGAGCTCGTCGACGTGACGTTCGCCGCGATCTCGGTCGCGCGCGCCGCGCTCAGCCCCCATGGCTTCAACGTCGGCATGAACCTCGGGCGGGTCGCGGGAGCCGGCGTCCCCGGCCACCTCCACGTGCACGTCGTGCCCCGCTGGGGCGGCGACACGAACTTCATGCCGGTGGTTGCCGAGACGAAGGTCATGCCCGAGCTGCTCGAGGAAACGGCCGCCAAGCTGAGGCCGGGGTTCTCGGCGCTGCGCGCCTGACAGCCGTCAGGCGTGCGCGGCCTGCTCCTTGGCGGCCTCGAGCACCTTTGCGGCCTGGTCGCCGGGCATCTCCTGGTAGTGGGAGAAGCTCCACGAGAAGGTCCCCTTCCCGGCGGTGATCGACCTCAGGTCGGTGGCGTAGTGGGTGACGCCCCCGAACGGCACCTTGGCGCGCACCACCTGACGGCCGCCCCCGACGGAGTCGATCCCCTCGGGGATCCCGCGGCGCTTCTGGAGGTCGCCCATGATGTCGCCCGTGAACTGCTCGGGGACCATGACCTCGAGCGACCAGATCGGCTCCAGCACCTGGATACCGGCTTTCTCCGCCGCGTCGCGCATCGCCAGCGAGCCGGCGAGCTGGAACGCCATGTCGGACGAGTCGACGGAGTGGTACTTGCCGTCGTAGAGCTCGACCTTCACGTCGATCATCGGGAACCCGGTGCCGACGCCCGTGGCCATCGCCGCGCGCACGCCCTTCTCCACCGAGGGGATGAACTGGTTGGGGATCGCGCCGCCGAAGATCTTGTCCTCGTACACGAACCCTTCGCCGCGCGGCAGCGGCTCCACGCGGATGTTGCAGATCCCGTACTGGCCGTGACCCCCGGACTGCTTGACGTGGCGGCCGAGGGCCTCCGCCTTGCCCCGCAGCGTCGTTCGGTAGGGGACCTTGAACGGCACCTCTTCGACGTCCACCCCGAACTTGCTGTGGAGGCGGTGCAGGACGACGTCGAGATGCGCGTCTCCCATGCCCCACAGGATCGTCTGGCGGGTCTCGTCGTTGCGCTCGAGCCGCAGGGAGGGGTCCTCCTCGATGAGCCGCTGCAGGCCGATCATGAGCTTGTCCTCGTCGCCCTTCGTCTTGGGCGCGATCGCCTTGGGCAGCAGCGGCTCGGGAGCCTCGACGGGGGGAAGGACGAGCGGCGCCGACTTGTCCGCGATCGTGTCCCCCGTGGCGCTGTGGGTCAGCTTGGCGACGGCGCCGATGTCTCCGGCGACGACCTCCGACACGTTCTCCTGGGTCTTGCCGCGCATCGTGAAGACGTGGCCGACGCGCTCGTCGACCCGGCGGGTGGCGTTGTGAAGCACGCCCTCGCCGCGGAGCGTCCCCGAGTAGACGCGGAAGAAGCTGACCCGCCCCACGTAGGGGTCGGTCATCGTCTTGAAGATCAGGGCCGCCATCGGCTCGTCGGGCTTCGCCTCGCGCACCTCGCCGCCGACGCCCTCGACCGGCGGCCGGTCCAGCGGCGAGATGCCGGCCGCGGCGATGGCATCCATGAGGCGGTCGACCCCGATGAGTCTCGTCGCGGACCCCACCAGCACGGGGAACACCGCCGCTCGAACGAGGCCCTCGTGGAGGGCGGCGCCGATCTCGTCGCGCCCGAGCTCGCCGGTCTCGAGATACCTCTCGAGGAGCTCGTCGTCCGTCTCGGCGACGGAGTCGAGCAGGTTCGTGCGGACCTCGTCGACGCGCGCCTGTCGGTCCTCGGGGACGGGCTGCTCGGTCGAGCTCCCGGTCTCGTCGTAGGCGAAGGCGGCCACGTCGATGACGGAGATGACTCCCCGGAAGTCGTGCTCGCGTCCGAGCGGGAGCGAGAACGGCGCCACCCCCATCCCGAAGGCGTCGCGCAGCTGCTCGAGCGTGCTGCGGAACGAGGAGTTCTCCCTGTCGAGCTTGTTGACGAAGACGATGCGAGGGAGCTCGAGCTCGTCGGCGTAGTTCCACGCGACCTGCGTCTGGACCTCGAGACCCTCGACGCCGGAGACGACGAATACGGCGAGGTCGGCGACCCTCATCGCGGCGCGCATCTCCCCGAGGAAGTCGGCGTACCCGGGAGCGTCAAGGACGTTGATCTTGCAACCGTTCCACTCGACGGGAGCGAGCGACGTCGAGATCGAGATGCCTCGGCGGATCTCCTCCTCGTCGAAGTCGCACACGGTGTTGCCGTCGCCGATCCTGCCCAGCCTCGTGGTGGCACCGGAGCGGAAGAGCAGCGCCTCGGCGAGAGAGGTCTTTCCCGACCCTCCGTGGCCGACGAGCACGACGTTGCGGATGCTCTCGGTGCTGTAGCTCTTCACTGGCCTCCCCCTGGGCTCTCTGTAGTGCGAGCTCGGTCATCGTAGTAGGACGCGGTTGTGCCCTGCGTCGGAGCGCGTCAGGATGCCAGCGCAAGGGCCCGGCGCCGGGGGCCGGCCGAGGGGCGCCAACTTAGGATTCGCTCGTGCTCAACCAGAAGATCCGCGGTCTATGGGACGTGGTGATGAAGCCCGTCGGCCGCGCGGTCGCCCGGACCGGAGCGAGCCCCAACTCGATCACGGTTGCCGGCGTTGTCCTCCAGCTGGGGGTGGCGTGGGCGATCCTCGCCGGACGCCTGCTGCTCGCCGGGGCGGTTGCGGTCCTCGCGGCCGTCGCCGACACCGTGGACGGCGCCGTGGCCAAGGCCCAGGGGCGGGCGAGCCGGTTCGGGGCTCTCCTCGACTCGACCACGGACCGGCTTTGCGACGCCCTCTTCTTCCTGCCCGTGGCGTGGATCTACGGCGTCTCGGTCGACCCCTCGCACCGCGGCGAGCGCTGGGTGGCCGGGGTTGCGCTCGCGGCGATGGTGGCGTCCTTCCTCGTCTCCTACGTCAAGGCGCGCGCGGAGGGGCTGGGGCTCGAGTGCAACGTCGGGATCGTGGAGAGGGCGGAGCGGCTCATCCTCATGATCTTGGGGCTGCTGCTCGACATCCTGCCGCTCGTCGTCTCGATCGTCGCGATCCTCTCGTCCGTGACGGTAGTGCAGCGGCTCATGTACGTGCGCACCCAGGCGCGCAGCGCCGTCTGATCGGGCTCGTGCCCCCCGAGGCCACGGGCGAGCGGAGCGCCCGCACGCGCTCCGACGGCCGCGCCCGGAGAGGCTCGGGCGGTTGGGAGGGCGCGCGGCTCCACCTCGTCTACCTTCTCTACGTCGCGGGGTCGATGGCCGCACGCGCGCTCCCCGAGCGGCCCGCCTACGCGGTCGCCGAGGCCCTCGGGTCACTGGTGGCGCGGCTGTCCCGGCGCAAGCGCGCGCTCGCGGCGCGCAACCTGGCTCGCATCACGGGCGAGCCGGTGGGGTCCCGCCGGGTCCAGCGCCTCGTCGACGAGGCGTACCGCTCCTACGCGCGCTACTGGCTGGAGACCTTCCGCTTCGCGCGCGCGGGTCCCGACCTGTTCCTCGAGCGGTTGGAGTGCCGAGGGATCGAGAGGATCGACGAGTTCCTCCGGCACGGAAGGGGAGTGGTCGTGGCCGTGGGCCACCTCGGCAACTGGGATGCGGCGGGCGCGTGGGTGGCCGCGAGCGGGCGGCCCACGGTCACGGTGGCCGAGGTCGTGCGCCCCCGCCGGCTGTTCAGGTTCTTCTCGCGACACCGCGCCCGGCTCGGGATGGAGGTCCATCCCGCGGTCGGCGGCGTCTCCGCCCGCCTCGTGGAGGCGGCGCGCGGAGGAAAGCTCGTGGCGATCCTGGGCGACCGGGACCTGCGCGGGCGCGGCCCCACCGTCGACTTCTTCGGGGCACCCGCCACCCTGCCCGTCGGGCCCGCCTCGATCGCGCTGCGCGCGGGGGCCCCGTTGTTCGTCGCCGGGGTCTACGGCGTGCGCCGGCCCGACGGGACGCGCGGATGGGAGGTCGAGATATCCGAGAGGCTCGAGGTTCCGGCGCGCCGCACGCCCGAGGCGATAGCAGAGGTGACGCGCGCGGTCGGCCGCGAGCTCGAGCGCTTCATCGCCCGGCGTCCGGAGGAGTGGCACGTGCTCCAGCCCTTCTGGATCGAGGACCGGCCCGCGCCGCCGTGAGGGTCGCGCTCGTGTGCCCGTACGCGTGGGACCGACCCGGCGGGGTGCAGTCCCACGTCCGGGCGCTCGCGCGCGCGCTGAGGAGGCGAGGGCACGAGGTGGGCGTGCTCGCGCCGCGGGCGCGGCCCCTCGCCGGGCCCGGCGCGGCCCCGGCGGTCGGCGACGGCGTGACCCTCGTGGGGCGGTCGGTGCCGATCCCGGCCAACGGGTCCGTCGCACCTCTCTCGTTCGGTCCCGGGGCGGGGGCCGCGACCCGCAGGGCCCTGCGCGAGGGCAGGGCCGACGTCGTCCATCTCCACGAGCCCCTCATCCCGAGCGTCTCGCTGCTCGCCCTGCTCAACACCGTCGCACCCACGCTCGGCACCTTCCACGCCGCGGCACTCCGCAGCCTCGGATACGGCGTCTCCCGGCCCCTGCTGGAGCGGGCCGCGCGCCGCCTCGACCGGCGCGCGGCGGTGTCGGAGGCGGCCCGAGCCCTCGTGGCCCGCTACTTCCCGGCCGACTACGCGATCACCCCCAACGGAGTCGAGGTGCCCCGCTTCCGGGACGCGGAACCGGCCTCGTGGGGGGCCGGGCGCAGGATCCTGTTCGTGGGACGGCTCGAGCCGCGCAAGGGGCTCGACGTCCTCCTGCGCGCGATGGCGGAGCTCGCCGCCCCCGAGACCGGCCTCGTCGTCGCCGGGGAGGGGCCGGAGGCGCTGCCGTTGCGCGCCCTCGCCCGCCGCCTCCGTCTCGACGTCACGTGGCTGGGGCGGCTCGACGACGGCGACCTCGCCCGCGCCTACCGGCGCGCCGACGTCTACTGTGCTCCCAACTCCGGAGGCGAGTCGTTCGGCATCGTCCTTCTCGAGGCGATGGCGGCGGGCGCGCCGGTGGTCTGCTCCGACATCGCCGCGTTCCGGGCGGTCGCCGGCGAGGGGGCCCGTTTCGTGGCCCCCGGGGACCACCGCGCCCTCGCGCGCGCCCTCGGGGACGTGCTCGCCCACCCCGCCGAGGCGGAGCGCCTCCGACGCGCCGGCGCGCGCGTAGCGCGTCGCTTCGACTGGGACGTGCTCGCCGGAGATGTCGAGAACCTCTACGAGGAATGTGTGGCGGCGGCGCGCTCCGAGCGGCGCGCCGGGGGTCGTGCCCGACGCGACCCGCGACGCTAGGCGAGGACCGTTCCCGAGCGCGCGTTCGACGCCTGCGAGCCGGAACGCGGCCGACCCCGAGCGGCGCGCCGGCGCCCGGTGAGACGATGACCGGACCGTGAGCGACGCCACCCGCCCCGTCCCGCCTTCCCCTC
>DATADD010000128.1:0-1848 GCA_036258675.1 Actinomycetota bacterium
GTTCGCGACCGCGGCGCTGGAGCCCTCGTACACGCGCTACCTCGAGCGCGCCATCCGAGAGCGCGAGCCGTTCGCCGGGACCCCGCTGAACGTCGTGGCGCGCCGAAGAGCTAGGGATAAGGTGGAGCGTTAGAGGCCCCCCGATGGGGGCCCCGCGTCGAGTGGCCGACCCAAACCTCGTAGACATATCTACTGATAGATGTGTCGACACAACGACACATCGACAAGGAGGCGAGGCGACAAGGCGACAAGGCCACAAGCCGACCTGTCGACGAACCGAGCGCATGCTCCCGACCGGACGCGCGGCGGGGCGCATATGATGCGGGGGCTCGGGACGTGGCGCAGCTTGGTTAGCGCACTGGTCTGGGGGACCAGGGGTCGCCGGTTCAAATCCGGCCGTCCCGACCACCTGGGCGGCCCGGGCCCGAAGGGAGCACACGGTCGGGGGCATGACCACCGGATCGGCGGAGGGGCGGGTCCTCACCGTCCCCAATGCGCTCTCGCTCGCCCGCCTCGCGACCGTGCCGGTGTTCGTGTGGCTGTTCGTGTCGGGCCGGGAGAACGCCGCCGTCGTCGTCTACGGGATCGGTGCGGTGAGCGATTTCTTCGACGGCTACCTCGCCCGTCGCATGGGGGCGGTCACAACCCTGGGCAAGCTGCTCGATCCCCTCGCCGACCGGGTCCTCATCGTCGCCCTCTGCATCGCCCTCCTCGCGCGCGGGGTCCTGTCCCCCTGGCTGGCGGGCGCGATCGTGGGCCGCGACCTCATCCTGTTGAGCCTGTGGCCGGTTCTCGAGAGGCGGGGCGTCGAGCGGATCCCCGTCAACCTCGCCGGGAAGGCCGCGACCGCCGCGCTGCTGTTCGGGCTCACGTGGCTGGCGCTGTCGCAGACCAGCTTCGGGTGGGCGACGATAGGGGACAGAGTCGGGTCGGTCGCCGTGGGGGTGGGGGCGGCGTTGTACTGGGCGGCGGCCCTGCTCTACGCGCGACAAGCATCCGGCAGATGGCGGGAGACGAGGGTGCGGGAGCCGCTGGCGTGACGAGAGGGATGCAGGCGGTCGTGATGGCCGGCGGGGAGGGCTCGCGTCTGCGCCCGCTCACGAGCAACATGCCCAAGCCGATGCTCCCCGTCGCGAACAGGCCGCTGATCGAGCACATCCTCGAGCTCCTCCGGGCGCACGGGACGACCGACGTGGTCGTCACCGTTCAGTTCCTTGCCTCCGTGATCCGCAACTACCTCGGCGACGGGTCCGATCTCGGCCTCACGGTGTCCTATTCGACGGAGGAGGTGCCTCTCGGCACCGCGGGCTCGGTCCTCAACGCGCGCGATCTGCTCGCGGGCCCCTTCGTGGTCGTCTCCGGCGACGCCCTCACCGACCTCGACCTCGGCGCGGTCGTCGACTTCCACAAGGAGCGGGGCGCGGCCGCGACCCTCGTGCTCAAGCGCATGGAGGACCCGCTGGAGTTCGGGATCGTGATGACCGGAGAGGGGAGTCGCATCGAGAGGTTCCTCGAGAAGCCGACGTGGGGCCAGGTGTTCTCCGACACGGTCAACACCGGCATCTACGTGCTCGAGCCCGACGTCTTGGACCTGATCCCGGCGGACCAGCCCTACGACTTCTCGAGCGAGCTGTTCCCGCTCATGCTCGACAAGGGCCTGCCGTTGTTCGGCTACGTCGCGGACGCGTACTGGACCGACGTCGGCAACACCGACGCCTACCTCCACGCGCACTACGACGTGCTCGCCGGCCGGGTGCGGACCGAGCCGCAGGGCTTCGAGCTCCGCCCGGGGGTGTGGGTGGGCGAAGACGTCGAGATCGACCCGACCGCCCGCGTCGAGGGCCCCGC
>DATADD010000129.1:0-5822 GCA_036258675.1 Actinomycetota bacterium
CCGGGCGCGGGGGCGGCTCCCGTCGCGACCGTCGCCAACGACGACGTCCCGATCGCGAGCGCCGTCAGGGCGACGGTGATGCGCCGGGTGCTGGTCATGGCTCGCTCCCTCCTCCCGGCACGATGCGACACGTCGCCGGGAGCCCGAAGGGCTCTGTGGTCCGCTGGGTCTCGTCCGCGACGGGTCCTTCGTCACGGACCCGGCCCTCCTTGAGCGCCGGCGGGGGGCGATTCAGGGTTGCGGGAAACTCTGCGGGGGCGAGCGGCCGTACTCTAGAAACCCTGAGTCGACGACCGGTGGAGCCCATGTCTGGCTGGAGGAACGGGATCGAGGAGAGGACGCGGGCGGCGTCACGGGGCCCGTGGTCGCTCGTCCGGGACCCGGAGAGCGGCATGCTCCTGATCCACAACGCCGACGGCCGGCTCGTGAGCGGCGAGGCCGACGCGGCCTTCATCGCCCACGCCCGCCAGGACATCCCGCGGCTTCTCCGGGAGGTCGAGCAGGCCCGCCTCGAGGCCGAGCGGACCCAGAAGACGCTGTCGTCGATCAAGCGCTGGGCCGAGGAGATCCGGCAGTGGGCGCAGGAGAGCGTCGACGACCACCTCGCGAAGGAGGAGGAGAAGGCCGACTACCGGACGACCTTCTACATGGCCTACGTCGCCAAGCGGCTTCTCAACATCATCGAGGAGGGCGCTCCCGAGGAGGAGGCCACCCGCTGAGCCCCCGCGGGAGCGCGAAACACGGCTTTCTGACACACCCCCGCCCTACGCTGGGCGCATGCGGATCAGCGTCGAGGAGTGGAGCCCCGAATACGGCGGCGAGCTCGATCTCGGGGGTCCCGAGGAGCTCACCGCCGAGAGCGTCGACACCGGCGTGGAGGGGCGAGCGTGGGGTCCCGTCGACCCCGCGGCGTCCCCCGCCCTCGCGACGAGGCCGCTCGCGTTCGTCGACGGCACCCGCCGCATCGACGCGCGTCTCTACCTGTCCCTGAACGGGGAGCGCCCCCTCCCGGGGATCGCGGCCTCGGTCGGCGTGGGCGCCGTGGTCTGCGACGCCGCTCCCGGAGGACGCGACGGGCGAAGGGGGCCGCGCTGGTGGATCCCCCGCCGGGCTCGGGTGGACGCCGCGCGCGTCGAGCGCATCCTCGCCTGCGGCGGCGGCACGGAGGCGAGACTCCCGGCGAGCGCCACGCTCGCATACCGCAGCCTCCCGGTCCCCGGCCAGGCGCTCGAGGACATGGTGCTCGCCGTCCACAACGAGATGCGCTCGGGCGAGGCCGCCCTCGCGCAGGAACTGGCCGGCGGCGACCACCTCGTGTTCGTCGACGGGCCCCTGGCGGTGATGCGCCCCGGACCCCAGGAGATCGTCGGCGTCATCAAGGCGCACCACCGCCGCTACCTCTCGGGCGACGACGAGCGCGTCGTGTCCGAGCTCGGCTGCGGGCAGCGCACGCCGCTGTTCACCTTCGGGGGGGTGCGGTCGCGCTACTCGTGGTACGTGCGGCTGTGCCGCCCCGGGGGCGAGGCGCACGGGTGGCACGGGATCGTCCGGTGCGAGTCGCCCGCGGCGATCCCGGTGGAGCGCGTGGCGGTCCTCGCCGACGCGTCCGCCGCCGCCCTCCCCGCGTTCGCGTCCCTTCCCGGCTGGGACCCGCGCGCCCCGCAGAACCTCGTCCCGGTGGCGGGGCTGGAGAAGCGGCTCCGGCACCTCCTCGGCGAGCGCGACCTCGTGCTGAGGATGGTTCGGAGCGCCGCTCACCGGGCCAATGCAGGGGGCTTGCCGGCGGCGTGAAACCGGGCTCCCGCCGCACCCCCGGACTAGGCTAGGCCGATGAGCCAGGCGGACCCCGTGCGGCGCGCACCAGGGGCGGTGGACCGGGGGCGCCGACCCCCCGTGGCCCCGTGATGGACGAGCACATCGCCCCGGTCGGGCTCGTCCTCGGCTCCGAGGCGACGAGCACGCAGGAGTTCCGCGTCGTGCTGCGCGAGGACGAGTACCTGCAGCTGGACGACCTCGTGGTCGTCCACACCCTCGTGCCCAAGCTCGGCGCGGTGGCCACGTACGGCATCGTGACCGAGACCGCGTCGCGCTACGAGGGGACATCGTTCGAGTCCGACACCTTCCGCGTCGCGGTCGAGGGCACCTTTCCGGCCGAGAAATCGCGCACCGCCACGATCCAGGTCATGCGGGTCCTGCCCGAGACATGGATCGCCCCCGACTCGGGCCAGCCGGTGTACCGGGCCGTCGGCGACGAGCGCCGGCGCGCCCTCTACGTCGACGAGATGGGGTCGGGCGGGGCGAGGCGGGCGCTGCCGGTGGGCGTCTCCCACGACGACGAGCCCGTATGGCTGGACGTCGACTTCTTCGACGGCACGAAGGGCGCGCACATGAACATCGCGGGCGTCTCGGGGGTCGCGACCAAGACCTCGTACGCACTGTTCTTCCTGCGCTGCATCACGTCGCACCCCGAGATCATGGGACGGGGGAGCCGAAACCTCTCCGTCCTGATCTTCAACGTCAAGGGCCAGGACCTCATGTTCCTGGACAAGCCGAACAGCCGCTTCGGGGACGAGGCGACCGCGGAGTGGCGCCGGCTCGGGATGGAGCCGAGCCCGTTCGACTCCGTGTCGTTCTGGGCGCCCGCGCTCGAGCGGTCGGGCAGCGAGGGGATCCCCGACAGCCGCGCTCGCTCCGACGGGGTCGAGGCGTTCCGGTGGACCCCGCGCGAGTTCATCGACCAGGGCTTGCTCGCCTTCCTCTTCACGGAGGCGCAGGACGTGCGCCAGCACATCACGTTCGTGGCCGAGCGCGTCATCCGACAGCTGGGCCGTTACGCGCACGACGTCGCCGGACGTCCGGGGGCGATCGTGCTGCGGGACCCCGCCTTCGACGGCGAGCCCGGCGCGCCCGTGGTGGCGCGTCCCGAGGAGCGGGTGATCGAGTCGCTCCACGACCTCGTCGACGAGATCGGACGCCATGTCGATCCCGAGGACGGAAGCGACCCCGACCGGGCGTGGACCTCCGGGGTCGCAGCCGGCACGGTGTCGGCGTTCATGCGCCGCCTCTACGGCTCGCTGCCCCGCATCGGGCGCCTCGTGCGCGCGGGCGGGTCGCGGCGCATCGACAGGGCGCGCGAGGCGGTGACGGTCGTCGACATCCACGATCTGCACGAGGCCGCGCAGCGTTTCGTCGTGGGCGCGCTCATAAGCGAGGTCCATCGCGAGAAGGAGGGAAAGGGTCGCTTCCCGCTCTCGGTCATCGTGTTGGACGAGCTCAACAAGTACGCGCCGCGCGACGCGTGGTCGCCCATCAAGGACACGCTGGTCGACATCGCGCAGCGGGGAAGGTCCCTCGGGGTCCTGCTCATCGGCGCGCAGCAGACCGCGTCGCGCATCGATCCGGATGTCCTCTCGAACGCGGCGATCCGCGTGTCGGGGCGCCTCGACGCGGCGGAGGCCGACCGCTCGGAGTACGGGTGGATGCTGCCGTCGACGCGCGCACGCGCGCGCCTTCTCAAGCCGGGCACGATGGTGCTGTCCCAGCCCCCGATCCCCGCGCCGGTGGCGCTGCGGTTCCCCTATCCGCCGTGGGCGACGCGCCCCGAGGAGGTCGAGCCGGGCGGCAGCCCCGTCGTCGGCCTGTGACGTCGGTTCCGGCGTAGGCGAGGAAGCGGCCCGCCGTGCGCGTGCTCCACACCGCCGACTGGCATGTCGGGAAGAAGCTCGGCCGCCTCGATCGGCGCGCCGAGACGAGCGCGGTCCTCGACGAGATAGTCGGGGTCGCGCGGGAGCGCGCGGTCGACGCGGTCTTGGTGGCGGGCGACCTGTTCGATCGGGCGGGGCCTCCGCTCGAGTCCCTGCGCATCGTTCTCGACGCTCTCGTCCGGCTCGCCGCAACGGGCGCGCGCGTGGTGGCGATCCCCGGCAACCACGATTCCCCTGAGCTGTTCCGGGTCCTCGGGCCGCTGCTCGAGGGCTTCGGGATCACGCTCGTCGACAGGCCGCGCGAGCCCGACGACGGCGCCGTCGTGAGGGTGCCGGCGCGGGACGGACCCGGGACGCTGCGGATCGCGTGCCTGCCCTTCGTCCACGAGGTGCAGGTGATCGACCTCCTCGGCGCGCCGGACAGCGGACACAAGGCCTACGCCCAGCGCATCCGCGACATCACCGCCTACTACGCGCGCTGGATGGTCGAGCATCCGGAGCCGGGCGCCGTCGACGTCCTGATGGGCCATTTCATGGTCCACGGGGCGGTCCCGTCGGGCTCGGAGCGGGAGCTCCACATCGGCGAGGCCTACATGGCGACCGCGGATGCCATCCCCTCCGAGATCAAGTACGCCGCGCTCGGGCACATCCATGCCGCTCAGGAAGCCCCCGGGGCGACGGTCCCGGCGCGCTTCTGCGGCAGCGTCCTCCAGCTCGACTTCGGCGAGGCGGGCCAGCGTAAGTCCGTGGCCGTGGTCGAGCTCGAACCCGGCATGAAGCCCGCGCGCGTCGAGCAGGTCGTCCTCCGCGCCGGGACGGAGCTCGTCCGCTTCGTCGGTACCTTCGAGGAGCTCGAGGCCCGCGCACCGGAACTGCGCGACTCCCACGTGCACGTGTCGATCCGCACCGAGGGACCCGAGTCGGGACTGGCGGAGCGGGTCAGAGAGGTTCTACCGAACGCGCTCCAGGTGTATGCGGACTACGAACGCAAGGGATACGACCTGCCCGCGCGCGAGGGACGCAGCCTGACCGAGCTGTACCGCGACTACTGGCAGCACAAGAAGGGCGTCGAGCCCTCCACGGAGCTGGTCGAGGCCTTCGAGGGCTTGTTGTCCGAGACCGGGGTCAGCTGGTGAGGCCGCTTCGCCTCGTCCTGCAGGGGTTCCGCTCGCACGGCGCGCGCACCGAGGTCGACTTCTCGGGACGCAGCCTCATCGCGATCGTGGGGCCGACCGGGGCGGGCAAGTCCTCGCTCCTCGACGGAGTCACCTACGCCCTCTACGGCAAGACGTCGCGCGTCCAGAAGGACACCAAGAGCCTCATCTGCTCGAGCTGCGACTCCGCCGAGGTGCAGCTCGTGTTCGAGGTCGACGGGGTCGAGCACACGGTCACGCGCACGATGAGACGCAGGGGCGCCGGCGCGCACGTGCTCGAGAACGGCACGGGCGAGCCCATCGTCGGGGACGCGCGCGTGACGGAGGCGATCTCGGAGATGTTGCACCTGGACTTCCCGGGCTTCTGCTCCTCGGTGCTGCTGGCTCAGGGGCGCTTCTCGGAATTCCTCGACGCCGCCCCGGATCGCCGCACGCGCATCCTCAAGGCCGTCTTCCGCTTCGACCAGCTGGACGAGATGCGGGAGGCCGCCGGCGTCCGCCGGCGCGAGGCCGAGCTCGAGCGGGCGCGCGCGGAGGGAGCGCTGGGTCAGATCCCCGACCGCGTGGACGAGCTCCTCGCGGCCGCGCGCGCGGCGCACGAGGCCGCGTCCGCGCGCGTCGATCGGATCGACGCGGCGCGTCCCGAGGAGCGCGCCCTGCTCGAGCGGCACGCGGGTGCGGCCGGCGACGCGGCGCGCGCGCGCGACGAGCTCGCGCGCATCGTAGCTGTGGGGTCCGAGCTCGCCTCCGCCGAGGACATCGACCGCCTGTGCCGGGACGAGGAGGACCTGCGCGACCCGCTCGCGAAGGCGCGCGTCCTGCTCGAGGAGGCGAGGGAGCACCGGAGCGCGGCCGCCGACGAGCTCGCCGCGCTCCAGGAGAAGGCGGGGACGCGCGCCGAGCTTCTCGACCTCCGCGCCGAGGCGCAGGGCCTGGTCGAGTGGACCGGGGCGGCCGTCGCGGG
>DATADD010000130.1:0-1544 GCA_036258675.1 Actinomycetota bacterium
TCCCCGCGGCAGTGGGCGACGAGCTCCCGCAGGCCCGACACGAAGTCGTCCGCGACCTTCTCGATCGTGGCGCGCTCGTGGCGGTTTCTCGAATAGGTCCAGGTCATGTGCAGCGATCCCCCGGACACCGACCCGTTGACCTCGACGCGGTGGACGCGCGCCCCGCTCGACGCGTGCTCGGGACCGGTCGCCCCGGGCGCCGGGGAGAACCTCGCCGTGGTCGCGTCTCCTCCGACGCGCCCCAGGTAGTTGAAGCTCAGCTGCGCGGGGTCCGCGAGACGCGCGTCCGCGCGCAGGTACGCCAGCACGCCGTAGCCGATCCCGCGCCGCGGCAACGCCCTGAGCTGCTCTTTGACCGCCTTCAAAAGTCCCGCGGGCTCCGCCGCGTCGGCCCTGAGCGCCACCGGGAACAAAGACGTGAACCACCCCACCGTGCGCGTGAGGTCGACGTCGTCGAAGAGGTCCTCGCGCCCGTGGCCCTCGAGGTCGACGGTGACGGACTCGGACCCGGTCCACGACGACACCGCCCGCGCCAGGGCGGCGAGCAGCACGTCGTTTACCTGGGTGCGGTAGGCGGCGGGGACCTCGTGGAGCAAGGAGTCGGTCTCGGCCTCCGTCAAAGACACCGTGACCGACTCGGTCGAGGCGACGTCGTTGGGGCCGCGCTCGAAATCGACCGGCAGCTCCGCGACCGCGGCGACCTGCTCCGACCAGTAGTCGAGCTCGGCCAGAGCCTCGGGAGACGACGCGTAGGCGACGAGCCGCTCGGCCCACTGCTTGAACGAGGTCGTCTTCGGCGCGAGGCGCACGGCCTCCCCGCGGCTCAGCTGCCCGTAGGCGGCGTCGAGGTCTTCGAGCAAGATGCGCCACGACACCGCGTCGACGGCGAGGTGGTGGATGCAGAAAAACAGCCGGGCGCGACCCCCGCCGAGGTCGAGCCAGCAGGCCCGCACCAGGGGGCCGCTGGCGAGGTCGAGGCTCGCCTGCAGCTCTGCGCACGTCGCTTCGAGGTCGTGCTCGCGACCCGACAGGTCGATCACCGAGAACCAGTCGTTCGTCTCGGCGGGGGCGTTGTATTGGGTCCAGCCGTCGGCGCGACGGGCGTAGCGCAGGCGCAGCGCGTCGTGGTGGTCGATGAGCGCGGCGAGCGCTTTTTCGACCAGCTCGGGCTCGGTCCCGTCCGCGGCCAGCAGCGCGGACTGGTTGAAGTGGTGGGGCTCGGGCAGGTCGCGCTCGAGAAACCAGCGCTGGATCGGCGTCAACGGGACCTCGCCGGCGACCGGCCCCTGCTCGGCCGCGACCTCGCGGCGCGTCCCGGCGACCGCGGCCAGCCCGGCGACGGTCTGGTGCTGGAACAGAAGGCGCGGCGTCAGCCCCAGCCCCGCGGCGTTGGCGCGGGCCACGATCTGGATGCTCAGGATCGAGTCCCCGCCGAGCTCGAAGAAGTTGTCGTGGACCCCGACCCGCTCCAGCCCCAGCACCTCGCACCAGATCCCCGCCAGCACCTCTTCCTGAGGAGTGCGCGGCGCGACGTAGGCCGCGTC
>DATADD010000131.1:0-10497 GCA_036258675.1 Actinomycetota bacterium
CACGACCCTCTACTTCGGGCCCTGGTACCGCAAGTCGCCCTTCTTCGAGGCGACACTGCGATACGGATGCAAGGCCTACGACATCTACAACCACATGTACCTGCCGGGCTACTACGACGACCCGGTTGTCGAGTACTGGCACCTGCTCAACCACGTAACGCTGTGGGACGTCGCGGTCGAGCGCGTGGTCGAGATCTCGGGCGCGGACGCATTCGACTTCACGAACATGCTGACCAGCCGGGATCTCACCAAGTGCGCGGTCGGTCAAGGGAAGTACGTTCTGATCACGGCCGAAGACGGCGGGATCATCAACGATCCGGTGCTGCTGCGCCGGGAGGAGAACCGCTTCTGGCTCTGTCTCGCGGACAGCGATGCCGGGCTCTGGGCGCGCGGAGTGGCCGTCAACTCGGGGATGGACGTGAAGGTGGCGCAGCCCGACGTCTTCCCCGTTCAGGTGCAGGGCCCGAAGTCCAAAGACGTCATGCGACAGCTAGTCGGGGACCGCGTTCTCGACGTCAAGTACTACTGGACGATGGACACCGACATCGACGGCATCCCCGTGGTGATCAGCCGCACGGGCTGGACCGGAGAGGTGGGGTACGAGGTCTTTCTGCTCGATCCCGCCCGCGGGGACGACCTCTGGGAGCGCATCATGGAGGCGGGCCGCCCCCACGACATAAGACCGATCGCTCCGTCGGAGGCGAGAAGGATCGAGGCCGGCATCTTCAACTACAACTCAGACATGACGATCGACAACAATCCGTTCGAGGTATCGGGCCTGGAGCGTCTCGTCGAGGAGCAAGAGGCCGACTACATCGGCAAGGCCGCCCTCGAGCGCATCCGCCGGGAAGGGGTTGCGCGCAAGCTGGTGGGGATCGAGGTCCCGGGCGAGCCGCTCTCGTTCGAGATCGCGGAGTTCCGACCCGCGCTGCAGGACGGCCGCCGCGTCGGCTATGTGACCGACCTGATCTGGTCGCCGCGCCTCGAGAGGAACATCGGGTACGTGTGGGTCCCGGTCGAGCTGGCGGAGCCGGGCACCGCTCTGGAGATCGAGGGTCCCCACGGCGACCGGGTCGGCGGGACGACGGCGGCCATACCGTTCATCGACCCGCGCAAGCGCACGCCCGCCTCCTAGCGCAAGCGGTGCCTGACGTGCGCGTGCGCGTCGGCTGCGGAGACGTCTGGGGGCAGCTCCGCGAGGGCCGCATCGATCGACTCCACGAGAGCGGCCGCGCCCTTCCCGAGTGACGGTCGTGAATCTCCCATCACCACCAATCCGCGCGCCATCAGCATCTCGACGACGGCGACGTCCTCGGCGAGGTCGAGGGCCCGCTCCGTCGCCCGCACCGTGAGCGGCGCTCCGGTGGCGTGGTCCTCGACGCCGAAGTCGAGCGGAGGGATGTCGAGCGTGGCCGGCTGCGCGAGACCCTTGACCTCTGCGAAGAGGGCCGCGCCCGGATAGCGAAGGCTGAGCCCGACGAGAGACCGGGTTCCTTGATCGGCCTGCGCGCTGGCGAACGCGGGGTGCGCGAAGGTTGCGTCCCACAGGTGGCTCATGCGGCGCTCGCTGAGCTGCGCGGTGTGCGCGACCGCGACCCTGAGGGCGTCGAAGGCGAGCGCCATCACAACGGGATGGAAGTTGCCGTTGTGGATCATCGCACCGTCCTCCACGGACACGAGTGGGTTGTCGCTGTGCGCGTTGAGCTCCACTTCGACCGCATCGCGGGCGACCGTCAGGAACTCGCGCAGCGCGCCGTGGACCTGGGGCACGACCCGGAACGAGAGCGCGTCCTGGACCGAGGGGCGTTCCTCTTCGAGCAGGAGGCTGCCCTCGAGCAGCGACGCGATATGGAGGCTGGCCTCGAGCTGGCCGCCGAACGGCTTGGCGGCGCTGACCGCGGGATGGACGATGGAGGGGTTGCCGCCGATCGCCTCGAGCGAAAGAACCGCAGCCCGGTCTGCGAGGTCCGCGAACCGCTCCGTGCGCTCGACCACGAAGCCTCCGTGGGCGATCGACACGCCGTTCGCCGACATGAGCGCGAGCCCGTCCTTGGGCCGGAGCACGTGGGGCTCGATCCCCGCGCGCGCCAGGGCGGTGCCGCCGTCCACTATCTCACCGTCGTACTCGGCGCGTCCCCGTCCGATCGCGACGAGCGCGATGTCGGCCATCTGACCGAGGTCGCCCGCACCGACCGAGCCGCGCGACGCGACCACGGGATGGACCCCCCGGTTGAGCATCTCCACGAGGGTCCGCACGGCGGGCACGCTCGCCCCCGAGCCGCCGCGCGCGATCCCGTTGACCCGCACCGCCATCGCGGCGCGCACTAGCTCGGTCGTGAGCGGCGGGCCGACGCCGCCGGCGTGGGCGGCGAGTGTCACCTCCTGCAGGCGCCGCAGGTCGTCCTCCGGCAGACGCACGTCCTTGTTGTGGCCGAGGTCCGTGTTGAGGCCGTACACGGGGTCCCCGCCGGCCAGGGCAGCTTCCACCACGGCGCGGCCCGCGGCGATGCGATCGAGCGCGGGAGGCCCGAGCTCGACGGCCTCGCCGCGCGCGACCTCGAGGAGATCCTCGATCGACATGGGGTCGTCCGTGATGGTGATCACGGCCTCACCGGGCCCGCGGCGGGCCGGATCCCGAGTGCGCGTTCAACGCTCGGAGCAGAGCGAATGCACTCAGAACCCGGCCGTATCGAGAGCCCTACTCGACCGGGATCTCGCTGTGGACCATCTTGAGGTCCATCCCCTGGTTGCGACGCACCACCTTGGCCACGACGTAGATGACCAGGGCGAGGAGGTAAAGCCCGAGCATGTAGCGCAACGACTGCGTGTTGTTGACTCCGTAGACGTCGTCCTGCCACCACTTCACGAGGCAGAAGATGAGGAAGGCGCTGAAGAGGGCGGCCGCCGCCGTGATGAGCGGGATCCCGCCGATCTTGTAGCGCGCGATCGGCGACGCGTTGTAGATCTCGGGCCTCCGCCACGGAAGGACGGCGGCCGCGATCGCGGACCCCAGGAACGTGATCGCGATGACGAGCGTGGCGTCGAGGGTGTAGGTGACGAAGTCCTGGCTGTACGCATAGAGGTAGCTGATGGGGATGGAGGGGATCAGCATGAGCGCCAGCGCGGCATAGGGCACGCCGTTCTTGTTGGTGCGCGCGGCCCACTCCGGGAGGATCCTGTCGAACGCGGTCGCGAACACGACCCTGGTCGATGACAGGAACACGGAGCCGACCCAACCCAGGAACCACAGCGACATGATCGCGACGATCAGGAACTGGAGCACGGCGTTGTCGACGAGGAACGATGCAAGCATCACGGGGTAGGGCCACGCGGCGAAGGCGGCGTTGTCGACGTACGCGAAGATCGTGCCCCAGTACTGGTTGTTGGCCGCGTAATAGAAGTCCCAGCCGAACGTCTTGGCGAAGAGCGCCAACAGGATCACAGCCACGAGGCTCGTGGCGAGCAGCGCGCCGCCCATTGCGTAGACGTTCTTACGGAAGTCGGACGCGCCCCGCACCTCTCCGTACAGCGTCGCGCCCCAGTTCGACCACAGGTTGAAGAACACGATCATGGGGATCAGGAGCAGGGTCGGCCCGAAGGGCAGCGAGGCCGGGTCCGCCTCCCCGAGACCGCCGCCCGCGTCGAGCGTCGCCTGGTAGGCGTTGCCCGACGTCGCCCCGAGCACGTCCTGCGCCTCGGAATTGAAGGCGGAGATGAAGTCGGTCTGCGAGTTGATCAGTAGCAAGAGGATCACGATCACGAGCCCGGCCACGCCGCCGTAGAAGCAGAACTGTTGGAGGCGGGCGTAGGTGCGCATGCCGAGGGAGATGAGGATGGAGGCGAGCACGGCGGTGATGATCGATGCCGTGAAGATCCCGGCGGGTTCGGAGAAGAAGGTCACCACGGAATCGAGGCCCGCGATCGCGGCGAGAGGGGCAACGACCTCGACGTTCAGGATGTTGGCGTAGATGGGCACCCAGTGCCACAGGATGAACCACCATCCCGTCGCCGCCAGTACGAACCCTATCCCGCCGCCAAGCACGCGGCTGATCCAGACGTAGTCACCGCCCGCTCTCGGCATCACGGCGATGAGCGAAGCGTACGTGATGGCCTGGAAGATGAGATAGACGCCCGACAGGATGATGGCGAATATCAGCGAGCCCTCGGGGATGAACGGCGCGTAGGAGAAGATGAACAACCCGAGGGTGATGAGATTGATAGAGAACGTCGCGTAGATGAACGCGTCTCGAACGGCCCACCCCCGCAACAGCCCGGTTGCCTTGCGTACGAACAGGCTCTCTTGCGGTGCGCGGCCCGCCGCGGTCTCAGCCATGTCTCCTCCTATCCGCTCGTGAGCACGAAGCGATTGACCGACTTTCCTCCATCGAGCTCGACGACCGCACCCAGCAGCTGCCCCTGCTCGTAGGAGCTGCCCGGGTTGATCGCGAGCGTGCGGCCGATGCGGGTGCTGCCCTTGGCCTCGTGGATGTGGCCGTGCAGCGACAGCGCCGGCTGGCCCTTCTGTATGGCGTCCCGGACGGCGGTCGAGCCGACCGGCACCGAGGACCGGCCCGCGTACTTCGGGCGCATGTCCTCGGTGAGCTCGGGCGCCTCGTCGAGGCCCGAGCCGTAGGGCGGGCAGTGGAAGTTGTAGATCGTCCGCTCCGGAGGGGCGGTCACCTCGCTCACCATCTTTTCGATGCGAGCGCCGAGCGCGGGCTCGTCCTCCTCCCGGTACGTGTCCCACGGCGTGCGGTTCGCCCACCCCGTCGAGGCCATCTGGTAGCCGGCGAACTCGACGACGCGCCCCTCGCCGAGCTCGACCCTCTTGGCCTGGGAGACGATCTCGTCGACCTCGAACTGATCGTCGTTGCCAGGACACACGAAGCAGCGCGCGTCGGTGTCGGCCAGCCGCTCGTCGGCGAGGGCCATCCATCGCTCGACCGTCGCCAGCATGTGCTGATGGAAGAGATCGTGGCGCCGCCCCTCGTTCCCCTCGAGCTCCGCGAGCTCGTCCGGGTCGGTGCGGAAGGGGTAATAGCCGCGGCGGCGCACGGCGTCCTCGAACGCGGCCACCTCCTCCTCGCCGTTCATCTCGTGCTTGTTGTCGAGCAGCGTCGAGTCCCAGCGGCCGCCCCCGCGGTCCACGACCGGGACGAGCGCCTTTCCGGTCATGTCGCCGCCGAGCACCATGACGCTGGCCTCGTAGTGCTTCCCGGCGTTGAGGAACTTGCGCCAGCACGTCTCCGAGCCGTGGATATCGGTGGCGAAGAAGACGCGTTGCTGGGCTTCCTTCTTGCGGAAGATCATTCGGGCCCCCCCTTGACTTCTTCCGGCAGCTCGTACCAGCGCTTGCGCTCGCCTATCTTCGCTCGCAGCCGCCATCTGCGCGAGCGCGGCTCCCGCTCGATGCGATCCAGGATGTCGCCGAGGCGCTCGGCGGCCTCCGCCTTGGCGTCCGAGGAGAGGTCGTAGTCGGGGAGGCGCTCCCGGCACTTCTCGAGGTTGGCGGTGAACGTCCGCCACAGCCCCCAATCGGCCGCGCAGAGCGCCGCGATCCGAGCGCCGTTGATGCAGGGGCCGTCCGAGTCCCCCACGGGGAAGCAGTGGACGAGCGTTAGCGCGTCGGTAACGTCCTTCTCGTTTAGCTGCACCACCTGCAGCTTGGTTAGAAGGAGCTCCGCGAGCGGCAGGGTCACGGGGTCGACGGCCAACCGGTCGTCCACCGGGATGACGTGGCTCATGCGGAAGGACCCCACGAAGACGTCGACCTGGCGTCCGTGCGCGTCGTCGTAGAACATCAGGCGTTCCTTGCCGTTGAGCGCGTTGAAGCGCGTCTGCGGCGAGTAGCCGGCGGACTTGAAGAAGCTCTGGACGTTCGCGGTCGTGCCCCGCCCGGCGACCCAGTCGAGGTCGCCGTAGTCGCGCACGAACTGGGCGGGGATGTCGTCCGCGGCCCGGAGGCGGATCGCGACGCCTCCCACGAGCCGCAGGGGAAGGCCGGCATCGGCGGAGAGCGACGCAAGCCTGCGTCCCTCGTCGACGACGTCGGCGAGGATCTCGGTCACGAGCGCGGCCCCAGGTTGACGACCACCGTCTTGAGCTCGGTGAACGTGTCCATGGGGTGGCGGCCGCCGACGCGCCCGACTCCGGACGCCGACCCCGCCCGCCCGCCGAAGGGGAGGTGGCTCTCCCAGTAGTTCGAGGACTCGTTGATGTTCACCCACCCGCAGCGCGCCGCCTCCGCGAAGCGCACTCCGCGGGCGAGGTCGCGTGTCCACACCGACGCCAGGAGGCCATAGGGCGAGCCGTTCACGACCTCGAGCGCCTCCTTCTCGGACGAGACGACGGACACCGGCACGACGGGCCCGAAGGTCTCCTCCCTCGCAACCTCCATCTCGTGGGCGACGAGGTCGAGCACGGTCGGCTCGTAGAAGAGCGATGTCGGGAATCCGCGCGCTCTCGCTCCTCCCGCGACGAGCCGGGCCCCCCGTTCGACCGCGTCGGCGATGTGGCGGTCCATCTTGGCAGCGGTGGCCTCGTTGTTGAGAGGTCCCATCGTTGTGTCGGCGTCGAGGGGGTCCCCGAGGCGAACGCCGGCCCGCACCTCGGCCTCGACCAACGCCACGAAGTCGTCGTGGATGTCCCGGTGCACGAGCCAGCGCTCGCCCGCGGTGCAGCTCTGTCCCGCGCACAGGAACGCCGACTGGAGAGTCGCGCGCGCGGCCGCCTCGAGCTCTGCATCGTCCAGCACGACCACCGGGCCGTTTCCCCCCATCTCCAGGAGCTGTGCTTTGCCGGCGGCGCGCCCCGCGACCTTGTGACCCGTCGCGATGGAGCCGATGAAGGCGACCGTGGTGGTGCCGGGATTGGCCGCGATCTCGTCGCCCACGACCGGCCCTCTGCCGGTGACCATATTGAAGACGCCCGCGGGAACGCCGGCATCGACGATGCAGCGCGCGAGCTCGACGGCGCAGACCGACGTGGTCGGGGCCGGCGCCCAGACGACCGCGTTCCCCGACGCCAGCGCAGGTGCGATGAGCTCTCCGGGCATCGTGTACGGCCAGTTCCACGGCGTGATGACGCCGACCACGCCCCTCGGGACCCGGTAGGCGAGGATGCGCTTGTCCGCGTCTGTCGAGGGGGGCAGGGAACCCTCGAGGCGCTTCGCGTCCTCTCCCGCCATCCGGAAGTACTCGGCGAGCTCGTCGACCTCTCCGTAGGACTCGGCGTGCAAGGGCTTTCCCTGGTCGAGCGTCAGCACCCGCGCAAGCTCCTCCCTGCGCTCGTGTATCAGCTCGGCGACGCGGTCCATGACGGCCGCTCGCTCGAAGGGGGAGAGCCCGGCCCACGCGGTCCAGGATCCCTGGGCGGAGGCGATCGCGGCGCGTACGTCCTCGCGCGTCCCCTCGGGGACGGTGCCGAGGACGTCTCCGGTGGCGGGACTGGTCGCCTCCATCCGGGGGCGATCGCCGTTCGTCCACGCTCCCGCCACGTGCATGCCGTACTCGGCCGCCTCGGTCACCACGGGGCCACGTCACCGGACTCGGTTGTCGAAGCGATGATGCGGACGTTCGTCCCGGTCCCCCCCAAGAGGCGCGCGCGTGGTTGCCTCGCTGCGCGAAGTGTAGCGGATGCCCGCGGCCCGGGCCGGTCAACGGAGCAACTGGTAGAGTGAACCCTCCGTGACAACGAGGGTCCCGTCGTTCCGTATCGGCGCGCGCCGTGTGCGGCGGCTCGTGGGCCCGGCGTGACCACGACCCCCGACCCGAGGGACCTCCTCGCCAACCCTCGCTACGAGCTCGTCCCCGTCAAGGGGGTCGAGGGCGAGGTGCCGCACCTTCCGCCCGGGGCGCGTGTATCGATCACCTGCTCGCCCAAGCGCGGGATAGACGCGACGCTCGCGCTCTCCTCGACGCTGGCGGAGGGCGGGTTCGCCGTCGTGCCGCACATCTCGGCGCGCCTCGTGAGAGAAGAGGCCGAGGTCGAGGACATCGTCGCGCGCCTCCACGAGCTCGACGTAGGCGACCTCTTCGTGATCGGCGGCGATGTCGCACGGCCCGCCGGTCCCTTCCACTCGTCCGTGTCGCTCATGCCGGTGCTGCGCCGCTTCGGCTACGAGGGCCTCATCGGGGTCGCCGCCTATCCCGAGTCCCATCCGCTCGTGTCGAGCGACGAGCTGTGGGACGCGCTCGCCGCCAAGCAGGAGCACGCGGCCTACATGGTGAGCCAGATCTGTTTCGACGCGGATACCGTCGTGTCCTGGCTCGAAGAGGCGCGCGCCCGGGGCGTGGAGCTGCCTCTATGGGTTGGCTTCCCCGGGGTCGTGGACCGCAACAAGCTGATGCGGGTGGCCCTGCGGATCGGGGTGGGCGACTCGACTCGCTTCCTGACGAAGCACGGCAGCCTCGTCTCCCGCCTGGTGAAGCCGGGCGGGTACAACCCGGACGAGCTCGTGGCGGGGTTGGCGCCCCACGTCGGCACGCGCTCGCTCGGCATCAGCGGGTACCACATCAACACCTTCAACCAGGTCGCCGGCACCGAGAGGTGGAGGAAGGGAGCGCTCCAGGCGATGGAGGAGGGCGCGCGCAGCAACGCGGCGCGCGGCTGATCGCCTCTTCCGCCGGCCCGAGCGAAGGAGGACGGGGGATGAAGTCGAGTCTTGATATCGCGCGAGGGGCCGCGCTCAAGCCTCTCGACGAGATCGCGGAGGCCATGGGAATCGGCTCCCATCTCCTCGAGCCCTACGGGGAGGGCGTGGCGAAGATCAAGCTCGAAGCGATCGAGGAGCTGAGCGGGCAGCCGAGGGCTCGATACGTGGTCGTCTCCGCGATCACGCCGACGCCGCTGGGAGAGGGAAAGACGACGACGACGATCGGGCTCGGGCAGGCCTTCCGTCACATCGGCAAGCGGGCCACGATCGCGATCCGACAGCCCTCGATGGGCCCCACCTTCGGCATCAAGGGCGGCGCCGCCGGCGGCGGATACAGCCAGGTGGTGCCCATGGAGATCCTCAACCTCCATCTGACCGGCGACATGCATGCGGTCACCGCCGCCAACAACCTGCTCGCGGCCATGGTCGACAACCATATCCACCGCCGCAGCGATCTCGACATCGACCCCCACGCCGTCACGTGGCGCCGCGTCCTGGATGTCAACGACCGCGCCCTCCGCAACATCGTCGTCGGCCTCGGCTCGCGGGAGGACGGGACGCCGCGCCAGACCGGCTTCGACATCACCGCAGCTTCCGAGGTCATGGCCGTCCTCGCGCTCGCGACGTCGATCGAGGACCTCCGTACGCGTCTCGGCCGCATCGTGATCGGCACCGACCGCTCCGGCCGGCCGGTCACGGCCGATCAGCTCAAGGCCGCGGGCGCCATGGCCGTGATCATGCGCGACGCGCTCAAGCCCAACCTCATGCAGACGATGGAGAACACGCCCGCGCTGGTCCACGCGGGGCCCTTCGGCAACATCGCCCACGGCAACTCGTCGATCGTTGCCGACTACATCGGGATCCGCTCGGGGGACTACCTCGTCACCGAGGCGGGGTTCGGAGCCGACATGGGGGCGGAACGGTTCTTCAACATCAAGTGCCGGTACTCGGGCCTCGAGCCCAACGCCGCCGTGCTGGTCGCAACCGTGCGCGCCCTCAAGGTCCACTCGGGCAGGCATCGCGTGGTCGCGGGGCGTCCGCTTCCGGCCGAGCTAACGGCCGAGTCCCCCGACGACGTCTACGCGGGGGCGGACAACCTCCGCAAGCAGATCGACAACATCCGCATCCACGGGATCCCTCCCGTCGTGGCGATCAACGCTTTTCCCACCGACCACCCGTCCGAGCACGAGGCCATCCGCGCGCTCGGCGACGAGATGGGCGTGCGCGTCGCCGTGTGCGATCACTTCTCGGAGGGAGGCCGGGGGGCGATGGAGCTCGCCGAGGCGGTCGACGAGGCCGCGTCCCGGCGGGCTCGCTTCTCCTTGCTGTATCCCGCAGAGGCGAGCCTGCGGGACAAGATCGAGGCGGTCGCCACGAAGGTCTACGGGGCCGAAGGCGTCAGCTTGAGTCCCCTCGCGGCGCGCCAGCTCGAAGGGTACGAGCGAAACGGCTTCGGCCACCTCCCGGTCTGCCTCGCCAAGACACACCTGTCCATATCCTCCGACCCCTCGCTGCGGGGTGCGCCGACCGGGTGGACCCTCCCGGTGCGGGAGGCGCGCGCCTCGGTGGGCGCCGGCTTCGTCTACTGCATCTGCGGAGACATGCGCACGATGCCCGGGCTCAGTTCGACGCCGGCGGCCGAGGGCATCGACCTCGACGACAACGGAGACATCGTCGGGCTCTACTGAGCGTCCCGTCGATCACCTCGCCGCACCCTTGGGGCGCTTCCTCGACGACCTCGCGGCGCACGCGCCGGGCCCGTCGGGGGGCGCGGCGGCGGCACTCGGGGTCGCGCTCGGGGCTGCTCTTTGCGGCATGGTGGCGCGCGCCTCGGCCCGAGGGCT
>DATADD010000132.1:0-3213 GCA_036258675.1 Actinomycetota bacterium
TCCGCCGCCGACGGGCCCATGCCCCAGACGCGCGAGCACGTGCTCCTCGCCCGTCAGGTGAACGTGCCCTACATCGTCGTGGCGCTCAACAAGGTCGACATGGTCGACGACCCCGAGCTCCTCGATCTCGTCGAGCTCGAGGTGCGCGAGCTGCTCACCGAGTACGAGTTCCCCGGCGACGACGTCCCCGTCGTGCGAGTGAGCGCCCTCAAGGCGCTCGACGGTGACGAGGAGGCCTCCAACCAGGTCCTCGAGCTCATGGCCGCGGTCGACGAGTACGTCCCCGAGCCCGAGCGCGACACCGCCAAGCCTTTCCTCATGCCGATCGAGGACGTCTTCACGATCACCGGGCGAGGCACGGTCGTGACCGGCCGCGTCGAGCAGGGCGTGCTCAAGCTGGGCGAGGAGATCGAGATCGTCGGGATCGAGAAGTCGACCAAGAAGACGGTCGTGACGGGCATCGAGATGTTCCGCAAGATGCTCGACGAGGCTCAGGCGGGCGACAACGCCGGGATCCTCCTGCGCGGCATCAAGAAGGACGACGTCCAGCGCGGCCAGGTGCTCGCCAAGCCGGGGTCCGTGACGCCGCACACCAGGTTCCAGGCGCAGGTCTACATCCTGTCGAAGGACGAGGGCGGGCGGCACACGCCGTTCTTCAACAACTACCGCCCGCAGTTCTACTTCCGCACCACGGACGTCACGGGGTCGGTCCAGCTGCCGGGCGGCACCGAGATGGTGATGCCGGGAGACAACACCGAGATGACCGCGGAGCTGATCCAGCCGGTGGCGATGGACGAGGGCCTGCGCTTCGCCATCCGCGAGGGCGGCCGCACCGTCGGCGCGGGCCGCGTGACCAAGATCATCGAGTAGGGGAGAGAGCGCGCGAGGCATGAAGATCCGGATACGGCTCAAGGCATACGACCACGAGGTCATCGACCAGTCGGCGCGCAAGATCGTCGAGACGGTGACCCGTACCGGCGCGACCGTGAACGGGCCCATCCCGCTGCCCACGGAGCGCGCCGTGTACACGGTCGTTCGCTCGCCGCACAAGGACAAGGACTCGCGCGAGCACTTCGAGATGCGCACGCACAAGAGGCTGCTCGACATCGTGAACCCGACGGCGAAGACGGTCGACTCGCTCCAGCGGCTCGACCTGCCCGCCGGCGTCGACATCGAGCTCAAGCTGTAGGGGAGAGGTCATGGCGGAGGTCAAGGGGATCCTTGGTCGCAAGATCGGGATGACGCAGGTCTTCGAGGACGGCGGGCGCGCCGTCCCCGTGACGGTTATCCAGGCCGGCCCCTGCCGCGTCGCCCAGACCAAGACGCCCGCCAAGGACGGCTACGCCGCGATCCAGCTCGCCTTCGATGCGGCCCGGCGGGTCAACAAGCCGCTCGCGGGGCACTTCGCCAAGGCGGGCATCGAGCCGGCGCGCCACGTCGTAGAGCTCCGCCTCGACGACATCGGCGAGCACGCGCCCGGCGAGACGATCACGGCCGACGTCTTCGAGCCCGGCGAGCTCGTGGACGTCGTCGGCGTGACCAAGGGCAAGGGCTTCGCGGGAGCGATGAAGCGCCACAACTTCGCCGGCCTCTCGGCGTCGCACGGCACGGAGCGCAAGCATCGCTCCCCCGGCTCGATCGGGGCCTGCGCGACGCCGGCGCGCGTGTTCAAGGGGACGCGCATGGCGGGTCAGCTCGGCCACGCTCGCGTGACGACCCTCAACCTGCAGGTGATCAGGGCGGACCCCGAGCGCAACCTGTTGCTCCTCAAGGGCGCGGTGCCGGGCCCCAAGGGCGGGCTCGTCATGGTCCGGTCCGCGATCCGGGTCCGCCGGCGCGAGCAGACCAAGGCGAGCTGATGGCGACGGCGAGGGTGATCGACTCGAGCGGGGGCGTCACGGGGGAGCGCGACCTCCCCGAGGAGCTGTTCGGGGGCGGCGTGAACACCGCCGTCCTCCACCAGGTCGTGACCGCGCAGCTCGCCGCGGCGCGCCGCGGCACGGCGTCGACCAAGACCCGCTCCGAGGTGCGGGGCGGGGGCCAGAAGCCGTGGCGCCAGAAGGGCACCGGCCGGGCGCGCCACGGGTCGATCCGCAGCCCGATGTGGACCGGCGGCGGCGTCGTGTTCGGGCCCAAGCCGCGCGACCACTCCGTGCGCGTCAACAAGAAGATGCGCAAGGCCGCGCTGCGCTCCGCGCTGGCGGACAAGGCGGCCGGCGGCCGGGTGTGGGTCCTGGACTCGTTCGAGGAGCCGCGCACGAAGGCCGCGGCGGCTTGTCTGCAGGCCGCCGGCATCGCGGGACGGTTCCTGATCGTGCTCGATCCGAGCGACGACGTCTCCCCGATCGTCGACCGGGCCTTCCGCAACCTCGAGGGCGCCGCCTTCTCTCTGGTCGGGGCGCTGTCGAGCTACGACGTGCTCGTGGCCGACGACGTCGTCTTCACGGCGGGCGCGATCGGCCGCTTCACGGGCGAGAGGGAGTTGAGGTGAGCGGGCGATGAGCGGTTCGACCAAGAGCGGCTCGCGCGACGTGATCATCGCCCCCGTCGTCAGCGAGAAGTCCTACTCGCTGCTCGACGACAACGCCTACACGTTCCTCGTCCACCCCGACGCCAACAAGACGGAGATCCGCCAGGCGGTCGAGGACATCTGGAACGTGTCGGTGGTCAAGGTGAACACGATCAACCGCAAGGGCAAGGCGAAGCGGTTCCGCCTCACCCAGGGGCGCCGGCGCGACACGAAGCGCGCCGTCGTCAAGCTGGCCGAGGGGGACCGCATCGAGATCTTCGAGCAGCAGGGCTAGAGGGGAACTTATGCCGATCCGCAAAGCGAAACCGACCTCGGCGGCGAGAAGGTTCCAGACCTTCTCGGACTTCGGCGAGGTGACGCGCTCCGAGCCGGAGAAGTCGTTGCTCGAGCCGAAGCCGAAGAAGGCGGGCCGCAACTCGTACGGCCGCGTGACGACGCGCCACCAGGGCGGCGGGACGAAGCGCCGCTACCGCGTGGTGGACTTCAAGCGCACCAAGGACGGCGTGCCGGCCAAGGTCGCCCACATCGAGTACGACCCCAATCGCAACGCCCGGATCGCGCTGCTGCACTACGCCGACGGCGAGAAGCGCTACATCCTGCTGCCCAACCGGCTCAAGGTGGGAGACGTCGTCACGTCGGGGCCGTCGTCGGACATCCGCCCCGGCAACGCCCTCCCGCTGCGC
>DATADD010000133.1:0-13400 GCA_036258675.1 Actinomycetota bacterium
CACGCAGCTCGCAGGCGTCGAACCTCTCGACGACCCGATACCGGTCGGCTCGAACCTTGAGCACGCACTCCTTCGGAGCATTGATCGGCTCCCCCCAGAGACGCGCCAAGGGCTCGTTGTGCTCGCCGCGATGGACGCAAGAGACACCGACGTTGTTGCTCGCGCCCTAGGATCGGTGGGGCTCTCCCTGGAGCATTTGACCGCAGCCGAGTCAGCGGGGATCCTCAGTGGTCGACCGCTCGAGTTCCGGCATCCCTTGCTGCGTGGGGCGATCTACCATGGCGCCAGGTCCGATCTCCGTCGGGCTGCCCACAGGGCGGTCGCTGATGCGCTCACAGAGGCGGGAGCCGAGGATCGACGAGCGTGGCACCTCGCTCGGGCAACGTCATCAGCTGATGAATCGGTCGCGCGTGTCGTGGAGAAGGCCGCCGCACGCGCCCGCGCCCGTGGGAGCTATGAATCGGCTGCCATAGCCCAAGAGGAAGCAGCCCGCCTAAGTGGCGACGACGTGCGCCGCGGGCGCCGCTTCATCGTCGCAGCACGAGACTGGTACACACATGGCAATTGCGAGCGCGCCGAGGCTCTGCTCGACCGCGCATCATCTCTCACATCGGATCCGATTGCGAGGGCTGACATCACTCAGATACGTGCGCGGGTGCGAACATGGAGCGGTAGGGTTACAGAAGCACGTGACATACTCGTCGCAGAATCGGTTCGCATCGAAGCGCTCGATATCGCCAAAGCGACCATGATGGCGGTAGAGGCTGTCGGACCCTCCTTGATGTCAGGCAACCTTAGGGAGGCCGTCTCAACGGCGCGGCGCGCTCACAAGCTGTCGGAGCGCCTCGGGAGACCGGCAGAGATATCTGCCACCGTCATGCTAGTCATCGCGCTCATCGGGAACGGTAGGGCCCGGCAGGCAGAGTCGTTGTTGTCGCGTGCTGAGTCGCTTGTCAACGAGGCGGACTGCTTGACGATAGGGCATGGCGTGTGCGTGGGCTTGGCCCACGCGCTGATGTGGCTCGGCGAGTATGAACGGGCAAGGCGGTTGCTCACGAGGGTGATTGGTCACGCCCGAGAGCGTAGTGCTCTAGCAGCGCTCCCGTTCGCACTTGGAGTCCTTTCGGAGATTGACCTTCGCACAGACAGATGGTCCAGTGCGTATGCCAACGCGTCGGAAGGGCTCCAGCTCGCTCGCGACACTGGGCAGGTAAACCAGTCAGGCTTCAACCTCGTGTGTCTGGCGCGCGTCGAGGCAGCACTGGGGCTGGAGTACGAATGCCGACGACACGTTGCCGCGGCGGAAGAAATCGAGAGGCGATTTGGAGGCCAAACTCTTCGCCTTTATGCAGCATCGGTGTTGGGCTTCTTGGAGCTTTCCCTCGGCCGGCCGCGCGAGGCGATAGACGTACTCGAACCGCTGCGCGACTTCACTGAGAAGACGGGGCTGCTTGAGCCGTCCATTGCGCAGTGGCAACCAGACCTGATAGAGGCGTACGCGCGCAGCGGGTACCGCACAGAGGCCGCTACAGTGCTAGATGTGTTCGCCATCGCGGCGAAGAACGGGAGGCGCGGGTGGGCGCACGCGGCGGCGGATCGCTGCCGAGGAATTCTCGCCACTGAAGAGCGCTTTGAGGCCGAATTTGCAGCGGCATTGCATGGATATGACGGCAGAATGAGCCGGTTTGAGCGAGCGCGGACTCAGCTGTGTTTCGGCGAGCGCCTTCGCCGAGCGAACACGAACAAGAAGCGCAAGGCGGGCCGCGCCCTCGAAGCGTCGCTGGGCATCTTTGAGGAGCTCGGAGCTAGGGCGTGGGCTCAGCGTGCGCGCGCCGAGCTCAGCGGATTGGGAATCGTTACCCGTCCCCATAGTGCGGCAGCCTTCTATGCTCTCACCCCCCAGGAGCTTCAAGTGTCGCTTGCCGTCGCTGCAGGGGCCACGAACAAGGAAGCGGCGGCACAACTCTTCCTGAGCCCCAAGACCATCGAAACCCACCTAAGCCACATCTATCGCAAGCTCGGCGTGCGATCGCGCAGCGAACTCGCCGTCCTCTTCGCGCGCGAGAGCGCGTTTGAAGGTGTCCCCTAACTGCATTCCTCCTGTCCGGACACCAGAGGCCTTGTCGAGATGATGTCCATCGGATCGTTCAGTCGCACTGTCGAACAGACGACCGACGTGAAGGAGGCCGGCTGATCAGCGGCGCCGCTCGGCCCAACGGGGGTCTCGGTTCTTGTGGGCGCCCCGCTGGGGTAAGGATGGTAGGGAGATGTCGCCCACGACCGAGCACGTAGACGTTCGGGAACTGATCCCCGCGGAGCCCGACATCGACATGCTGCGGGACATCTCCCAGGGCTGCACCGGCTGCGACCTCTACAAGAGCGGGACGCAGACCGTCTTTGGCGAGGGCGACGTCCCAGCCGACCTCATGTTGGTGGGGGAGCAGCCGGGCGACCAGGAGGACAAGCAGGGTCACCCGTTCGTCGGGCCCGCTGGCCGGCTGTTGCATTCGGCCCTCGACGACGCCGACCTGCGGGAGGTGCGCAAGTACGTGACCAACGTCGTCAAGCACTTCAAGTGGGTGGAGCGCGGCAAGCGCCGGATCCACAAGAAGCCGAGCATGGGAGAGGTCCGGGCCTGCAGCCCGTGGCTGGAGGCCGAGATCGAGGTCGTCCGCCCGCGCGCGCTCGTGTGCCTTGGCGCGACCGCGGCCCAGGCGCTGTTGGGGCGCGACTTCAGGGTGACGGAGAAGAGGGGCGAGCTGCTCGAGTCGGCGCTCGCTCCCGTGGTCATGGCGACGGTGCATCCCTCGTCGATACTGCGCGGCGACCCCGAGGATCGGGCGAGCGCGCTCGACGCCTTCACGCGCGACCTCGCCGGGGTGGCTGCCGCCCTTCGCTAGGAGGGCTCGGGCCGCCCCACGAGGTCCGGGAGCCCCCGCCAGAAGCGCCCTCGGGGCAGCGCCTCGCACCCCGCGCGGCGAGCGGCCTCGCCGAGGGCCGCGTCGACGTGGGAGAAGTAGCCCACGACGCGCGCGATCCCGGCCCCCGAAGAGCGCGCGGCCTCGAGCGGGCGCAGGGCCTCCGCGCCGGCCGCGTCGAGGTCGACGATGACGAGGTCGTAGTGGCGGGCGGCCAGGGCCTCCGGGAGCTCGGCGGGCGTCGTCCTGTCGACGTCGGCGCCCGAGGCGCTCGCCGCGGCCTCGACCCGGGTCCGGGCCATGAGGTCCCCGCCCACCATCAGTACCCGCCGAGCCGCGGCCGCGACCATGGCGGGATCGTCGCGCCCCGCGGGCGCGCCGCGCGCAGCGCGGGCCGCGCATAGGCTCGGCGCACCATGCACGAAAGAGTCGGAGCGGTGCCATGAGCGACGCGTCGGGGCCGGGCCGGGAGGCGGGGCCGGCCGGGAGGAGCTCCGCGGGCAAGCGCTCCGCTGGGCGCGGGCCGGGCGCACCGTTCGACCCGAGCCAGCGCCGCACGACGCTGGCTTGGATAGCGGGCGCGCTCCTGGTGTTGCTCGTGGTCCAGACGATGCTCGTGAACGGCCCCCGGGAGCTGAGCTTCTCGCGCTTCCTCGAGCTCGTCGACGACGACCGGATCACGACGGTCAACATCGCCGAGCGGACGGTGAGCGGCTCCTTCCGGTCGGGCGACTCCGATGTCGAGTTCACGTCCACGATCCCTCCGCTGTTCGAGACCAACCCGCTCGTGAAGGAGCTGCGGGCGCAGGGAGTCGAGTTCAGCGGCACGCAGGAGAGCCCGTGGGCGGGCCTCCTGTTCGGGTGGATCCTGCCCTTTGCACTCATCTTCGGCGTGTACTACTTCGTCTTCTACCGCAGGGTCCGCCAGCAGCTCGGGGGACAGGGAGGCCCGCTGTCGCTCGGCAAGAACAAGGCGAAGCTCTACGACCGCACCGACCTCAAGACGACGTTCAAGGACGTCGCCGGCGTCGACGAGGTCGAGGCCGAGCTCAAGGAGCTCGTGGACTACCTCCGCAGCCCCGAGAAGTTCGCCAGCATCGGCGCGCGCATCCCTCGGGGAGTGCTGCTCGTGGGGCCGCCTGGGACGGGCAAGACACTGCTCGCACGGGCGGTTGCCGGGGAGGCCAACGTCCCCTTCTACTACGTGTCCGCATCCGAGTTCGTCGAGCTGTTCGTTGGACTCGGCGCGGCGCGCGTCCGCGACCTCTTCAAGCAGGCGCGCGAGCGCGCGCCGGCGATCGTGTTCATCGACGAGATCGACTCCATCGGACAGGCGCGCTCGGGGGCCGCGGGTTACCAGGTCGGGGCCAACCAGGAGCAGGAGCAGACCCTGCAGCAGCTGCTCACGGAGATGGACGGGTTCGAGCCGAACAGCGGCGTCATCATCATGGCGGCGTCGAACCGACCGGAGGTGCTCGACCAGGCACTGCTGCGCCCGGGTCGCTTCGACCGGCAGATCCAGGTCAACCTGCCGGACATCCGCGGTCGCGAGGAGATCCTGGTGATCCACGCGCGCCAGGTGAAGCTCGGATCGGGCGTCGACCTGAGGGTCCTTGCCCGGCGGACGCCCGGGTTCTCGGGCGCGCAGCTGGCCAACGTGATCAACGAGGGCGCGCTCCTGGCGGCTCGCAAGGGCCGGCCGGAGGTCACGATGGAGGACCTCGAGGAGGCCATCGACCGGGTGATCGCCGGCCTCGAGCGGCGCTCCCAGGTGCTCTCGGACAACGAGCGTCGGCTGGTCGCCTATCACGAGCTCGGCCACGCCCTGGTCGCGCTGTTCGTGCAGCACGCCGATCCGGTGCACCGCGTCTCGATCATCCCGCGCGGCATCGGCGCCCTCGGGTACACGCAGCAGCTCCCCGACGAGGAGCGCTACCTCATGTCCGAGCCGGAGCTGCGCGACCGCATCTCGGTCCTGCTCGGAGGGCGCGCCGCGGAGGAGCTCGTGTTCGGGTACGCGACCACGGGTGCGCAGGACGACCTGCGCAAGGCGACCGAGATCGCGCGGCGCATGGTCATGGAGTTCGGCATGTCGCCCAAGGTCGGCCCCATCAACATCGCCGAGCAGGGTCCTCGCTTCCTCTCGCCCGCCTTCCGGCGCGACGAGTCGGTGTCGGACGAGACCGAGGTCGCCATCGACAGGGAGGTCAAGGCGATCCTGCTCGAGGGCCAGGACAAGGCGCGCCGGGTCCTGGGGGCCCGCCGGGACGACCTCGACGCGCTCGCCCGGGTGCTGCTCGAGAAGGAGAGCCTCGACCGCCGCGACCTCGACGCCTACTTCGGCCGGGACGGTGCTGCGCCGTCGGGCGAGGAGGGCCAGAGGGCCGCGGTGGGGGCCCGGAGCGCGGAGCCCGCGCCGGCCGAGGGAGGCCCTGCCTAGCCTGCGTCTGCCCCGGGCTCGGGCTCGACGCTCGCCGGGGTTCGCAGCGATCCGAGCCGATCGTCGCGGTCGACCTGGTGCAGCGCCCTCATCGACCACCACATGCGGTGCACCGACGTGATGGCCCCGAGGATCGCGACGAGCCACAGCCCCACCGCGATGCGGCCGACGAGCGGGGCGAGCATGAGGATCAGCAGCCGGGCGTCCCGGGTCGCGATCCCGTCGGGGCAGTCGGTCCCGAGGGACTGGGCGCGAGCTCGCGTGTAGCTGACGACCGACGCCCCCACGAGGGCGAAGGCGGCCGGGCCGGCGAAGCGCTCGAGGTCGGAAAAGGCGAGCCCGATGATCAGTGCGGCGTCGGTCCAGCGGTCGAGGACGCTGTCGAGGTAGGCCCCCGAGCGAGAGGTTCGTCCCGTGATCCGGGCGAGGTCGCCGTCGATGCAGTCGGTGACCTGGCCGACGAGGACGAGGGCGACCCCGGCGCCGAAGGCCTCTGCGGCGAAGGCAACCCCCCCAGCGATCGCGAACACCGCGCTCACCCAGCTCACCTGTATCGGAGTCACCGGGGTATGGGCGAGGCGGGCGGCGAGGGGGCGGGACAGGGGCCGGTACAGGTACCGGGTCAGAGGGTAGTTGAGGTCCATCCCCATCCCAATAGCTCCTTTGCTCGCGATGAACCCCCGGCTCGGCCGGCCGCCTGCGGTGGCCAGAGATTACATCGCAGCCCTTCGCGGCGGTAGAAGCTTCGCCCACGGACCTTCCGCCGCCTTCGTGTCCGCCTCGATTTGACAGTAAGGCACTCAACTTCCATAATGGAGTTCGACTAAAGAGTCTTGTGCAAGACGTAGCCCAGCGCAGGCTAGGACCAGGAGGAAACAAGATGGCGAAGGCCGTAGGGATCGATCTCGGAACCACGAACTCCGTGGTGGCGGTGCT
Organism: Actinomycetota bacterium; assembly: GCA_036258675.1. GTDB lineage: Bacteria > Actinomycetota > CADDZG01 > CADDZG01 > WHSQ01 > DATADD01. The sequence continues at coordinate 6,295 of DATADD010000133.1, forward strand.
CGAGGGAGGGGAGCCGACGGTCCTCCCCAACGCCGAGGGCGGACGCACGACCCCATCCGTCGTCGCTTTCTCCAAGGACGGCCAGGTGCTCGTCGGCGAGGTCGCGAAGCGCCAGGCGATCACGAACCCCGATCGGACGATCCGCTCGATCAAGCGGCGCATGGGGACCGACGACAAGGTCTCGATCGAGGGCAAGAACTACTCGCCCCAGGAGATCTCGGCCCGGATCCTGATGAAGCTCAAGGCGGACGCCGAGGCCTATCTCGGGGACAAGGTGACCGAGGCGGTCATCACCGTCCCGGCCTACTTCGGCGACGCGCAGCGCCAGGCGACCAAGGAGGCGGGCCAGATCGCCGGCCTCGAGGTCCTGCGGATCATCGCGGAGCCGACCGCGGCCTCGCTTGCCTACGGCCTCGACAAGACCGACGGCGACCAGACCATCCTCGTCTTCGACCTCGGGGGCGGGACCTTCGACGTGTCCGTGCTCGAGCTCGGCGAAGGCGTGTTCGACGTCAAGTCGACCTCCGGCGACACGAACCTGGGCGGCGACGACTGGGACCAGCGGGTGATCGACCACCTCGTGACGTCGTTCCGCAACGCCCACGGGGTCGACCTCGGCAGGGACAAGATGGCCCTCCAGCGCCTCAAGGAGGCCGCGGAGAAGGCCAAGATCGAGCTCTCCTCGGCGCAGACGACCACGATCAACCTGCCCTTCGTCACTGCGACCGAGCAGGGCCCCCTCCACCTCGAGGAGACGCTGTCGCGCTCGGAGTTCGAGCGCATGAGCGCCGATCTCCTCGACCGCTGCAAGCAGCCGTTCCAGCAGGCGATCAAGGACGCGGGCATCTCCGTGTCCCAGATCGACCACGTCATCCTCGTCGGCGGCTCGACGCGCATGCCGCAGGTGCGCGCGCTGGTGAAGGAGCTCACCGGAGGCAAGGAGCCCCACCAGGGCGTCAACCCGGACGAGGTCGTGGCGGTCGGCGCCGCGATCCAGGCCGGCGTGCTCAGGGGCGAGGTCAAGGACGTCCTGCTGCTGGACGTCACCCCTCTGTCGCTCGGCGTCGAGACGAAGGGCAACATCTTCACCCGCCTCATCGACCGCAACACGACGATCCCGACGAAGCGATCGGAGACGTTCACGACCGCGGACGACAACCAGCCGTCGGTCGAGATCCACGTCCTCCAGGGCGAGGCAGACATGGCCTACCGAAACAAGTCGCTCGGCAAGTTCCAGCTCGTCGGCATCCCACCGGCGCCGCGCGGGCTGCCCCAGATCGAGGTCACGTTCGACATCGACGCCAACGGCATCGTGAACGTGTCGGCCAAGGACCTGGGGACCGGCCGGGAACAGTCGATGACGATCACGGGCGGGACCAAGCTCGCCAGCGATGAGATCGACCGCATGATGAAGGAGGCGGAGGCGCACGCCGAGGAGGACCGGCGCAAGCGCGAGGAGGCCGAGTCTCGCAACCAGCTCGACAGCGCCGTCTACCAGACGGAGCGCAACCTCAAGGAGCACGGCGACAAGCTCGAGGAGGGCGACCGCAAGCACGTCGAGGACGCTCTCCAGGAGGCGCGCGAGGCGCTCGGCGGCTCCGACGTCGACCGCATCAAGAAGGCGACGGAGAGCCTCATGACGGCGTCCCAGCGGCTCGCCGAGGTGCTCTACCGCCAGGCCCAGCCGCCGAGCGGCGGCGACGGCCAGGCGGGGGCCTCGGGAGGGGCCGCGCCCGATGACGAGGTCGTGGACGCCGAGGTCGTCGACGAAGGGGGTCAGAGCGCGTGAGCGACGACCCCAAGGGCCCTCCGGCCAAGGTGAGGGTCATGGACAGGCGCCGGATCGCGAGCGACGAGGAGGCACCCGGGCGGGTGAGGCCGGTCGAGGCCGAGCCCGCCGGGCCCTCCGGCGACGGCGCGTCGGGCGCGGACGAGATGCAGGACGTGATGCAGACGGAGATGCAGAGCGAGACGAAGGAGCTCGAGCAGGACCTCCTCGAGGACCTGCGGAGGCTCCAGGCGGAGTTCGACAACTATCGGAAGCGCATGCTGCGGGAGCAGACCGCGATGGCGACCCGGGCCTCGGCGCGTCTCATCGAGAAGCTGCTCCCCGTGCTCGACAACTTCGAGCGCGCCACCGAGCACGGCGAGGGCGGCCCCGGCATCGCGCTCGTGCACAAGGAGTTGCGGGCGGTGCTGGAGCAGGAGGGGCTGACCGAGATCGACGCCGAGGGCGCGCCCTTCGACCCGCACCTGCACGATGCGGTGCAGGCCGTGGACGACCCCGACGCGCCCGAGCCGGTGTGCACGGCCGTGCTGCGGCGCGGCTACCGGCTCGGCGACAACATCATCCGTCCGGCGATGGTGGTCGTGGCCCGCGCCCCCGAGCCCGTTGCGGACGAAGGTGAGGGGCGGGACGGAGAGCCGGATGGCCGGGCCGAGCCCCCGACCGGCGAGGAGCGAGAGGTCTAGCGATGTCGCAGCGCGAGTGGGCGGAGAAGGATTTCTACAAGATCCTCGGCGTCCCGAAGGGGGCGACCAAGGACGAGATCAAGCGCGCCTACCGGAAGCTCGCGCAGAAGCACCACCCCGACGCGAACAAGAACGACTCCCAGGCGGAGGCGCGTTTCAAGGAGATCTCCGAGGCGTACTCGATCCTGTCCAACGACGAGAAACGGCGCCAGTACGACGAGCTGCGCCGTCTCGTGGAGGCGGGCGGCGAACGCATCTACGGCTTCGGGCCCGACCAGGGCGGCGGCGTGCGTGTCAACATCGGCGACCTCGGCGACCTCTTCGGAGGAGAGGGCGGCCTCTTCGACGACATCCTCGGCGGCTTCGGCTTCCGGGGCCGAGACGGCCGGGGACGCGACGTCGAAACCGACGTGACGCTGTCGTTCGAGGCTGCGATGACGGGCACCACCGTGTCGCTTCCGGGGGGAGGCAAGGCGCGTATCCCCGCGGGAGTCGGCGACGGGGCGCGCATCAAGGTGGCCGGCAAGGGGCAGGCGATCGGCGCCGGCGGGAGCCCCGGCGATCTCTACGTGCGGGTGCACGTCAAGCCCCACCCCGTGTTCACCGTGGGCCGCAACGGAGACCTCTCGGTGACCGTGCCGGTGACCTTTCCCGAGGCCGCGCTCGGCGCCAAGGTGGAGGTTCCGACCCTCGACGAGCCCGTGACGGTGAAAGTGCCTGCCGGCACCCGCAGCGGCAAGGTGCTGCGTGTGCGCGGCAAGGGCGGGCCGCGATCCAAGGGCGGGCGCGGCGACCTCCACGTCCGGATCGAGGTCGAGGTTCCGCAGCGCCTAACGCGGAAGGAGCGCCAACTCATCGAGGAGCTCGCCGACGCACACAAGGCGTCGCCGCGCGCGCACCTCGAGACCTACATGCGGCGCGCCGAGACGCAGGTGTCGTGAGGAGGCGGCGATGGACAGCGGACCCCTCGGCTCGAACCAGGCGATCTACGTCATCTCCGTCGCGGCGGAGCTCGCGGGCGTCCACCCCCAGACGCTGCGCGTCTACGAGCGCAAGGGGCTGCTGACCCCGGCGCGCACCGCCGGCAACACGCGCCGCTACTCCGAGCGCGACATCGATCGGCTCCGGCGCATCCAGCAACTGACCCAGGAGGGCGTGAACCTCGCCGGGGTGATGCAGATCATGGAGCTGGAGGAGCGCCTCGAGCGCGCCCGGCTGGACCTCGAGGCCGCCCTGGACGAGCTCGACCGCATGGAGCGCCGCCTCGAGGAGCTGATGCAGGCGCGCGACGCGATGTCGCTCGTCCCCGCGCGCGACGTGAGACGCATCCGGCGCGCCATGAGGTCCGACGCGATCGAGAAGGCGACCCGCCGACGCGTGTTCTCCGCCCCGGCGGCCTCGTCAGACAACGACGCACAACAAGAGGTGTGAGCCAAGAGATGGACATCAACAAACTGACCCTGAAATCGCAGGAGGCGCTCGCCCAAGCGCAGCGGATCGCAGGCGAGCGCAACCACCAGCAGGTCGAATCCGCGCACTTGCTCGCGGCGCTTCTCGCGCAGCCCGAGGGCGTGACCCTCCCGCTCCTGCAACGCCTGGGCGTCGCGCCCGGGTCGTTGCGGGGGAGCCTCGACGCGGTCCTGGACCGGCTCCCGCGCGTGTTCGGGCAGGTCGAGACCTACATCTCGCCGGGCCTGCGAGCCGTGCTCGAGCGAGCTTTCGACGAGGCCGAGGGGCTCGGGGACGCCTACGTGTCGACCGAGCACCTCCTGCTCGCCCTCCTCGCCCAGCGCGACGACACCGCAGGCGTCCTGGCGCAGGCGGGCGTCGCGCGCGACCCGCTTCTCGCCGCGCTCAAGGAGATCCGCGGCTCCCAGCGCGTGACCGACCAGACTCCCGAGGACAAGTACCAGGCGCTCGAGCGCTTCGGGCGCGACCTCACCGAGGCGGCGCGCCGAGGCAAGCTCGACCCGGTCATAGGGCGCGACGACGAGATCCGCCGCGTGATCCAGGTGCTGTCCCGCCGGACCAAGAACAACCCCGTCCTGATCGGCGAGCCGGGGGTCGGCAAGACCGCGATCGTCGAGGGCCTCGCCAATCGCATCGTGGCCGGCGACGTCCCCGAGTCCCTGAAGAACAAGCGGCTCGTGTCGCTCGACATCGGCGGGATGGTCGCGGGCTCGAAGTACCGCGGCGAGTTCGAGGAGCGGCTCAAGGCGGTGTTGAAGGAGATCGCGGACTCCGAGGGCGAGGTCATCACCTTCGTGGACGAGCTGCACACCGTCGTCGGTGCGGGCGCGGCGGAGGGGGCCGTGGACGCGGGCAACATGATCAAGCCCATGCTGGCGCGCGGCGAGCTGCGCATGGTCGGGGCCACCACGCTAGACGAGTACCGCAAGCACGTCGAGAAGGACCCGGCGCTCGAGCGTCGCTTCCAACCGGTGCTCGTGGGCGAGCCCTCGGTGCCGGACACGATCGCGATCCTGCGCGGGCTCAAGGAGCGCTACGAAGTGCATCACGGTGTCCGCATCCAGGACGCGGCGCTGGTCGCGGCGGCGCTCCTGTCGGATCGCTACGTGACCGGACGTTTCCTGCCCGACAAGGCGATCGACCTCGTTGACGAGGCCGCGTCGCGTCTGCGCATCGAGATCGATTCCATGCCGACCGAGATCGACGTTCTCGACCGGCGCGCCAAGCAGCTCGAGATCGAGAAGGCGGCGCTCGCGAAGGAGACCGACCCCGCGTCGCGGGAGCGTCTCGATGCGATCGAGAGGGAGCTCGCCGGTCTCCACGAGGAGATGGACGGCATGAAGGCGCACTGGGAGCAGGAGAAGGACGCGATCGAGGCGATCCGGTCGCTCAAGGCCTCGATCGAGCAGGTCAAGGGCGAGGCGGAACGTGCCGAGCGCGACGGCGACCTCGGGCGCGCCGCCGAGCTGCGCTACGGACGGCTCGTCGGGCTCGAGGGCGAGCTCGAGGCGTCCAACGCGCGACTCGCCGAGCTCCAGGCCGAGCGCCGGTTCCTGAAGGAGGAGGTGGACGAGGAGGACATCGCCGAGGTCGTGTCGCGCTGGACCGGCGTCCCCGTGTCCAAGCTGATGGAGGGTGAGGTGGCCAAGCTGGTCGCGATGGAGGACGGGCTCCACGAGCGGGTCGTGGGCCAGCACGAGGCGGTGGCCGCGGTCTCCAACGCGATCCGGCGCGCCCGCTCGGGTCTGTCGGATCCCAACCGCCCGATCGGCTCGTTCATCTTCCTCGGACCAACCGGCGTAGGGAAGACCGAGCTCGCACGCGCGCTCGCGGAGTTCCTTTTCGACGACGAGCGCGCCATGATCCGGCTCGACATGAGCGAGTACATGGAGAAGCACTCCGTGAGCCGCCTCGTCGGCGCGCCCCCCGGCTACGTCGGCTACGACGAGGGCGGACAGCTGACCGAGGCCGTCCGTCGGCGACCCTACTCGGTGGTGCTGCTCGACGAGATCGAGAAAGCGCACCCGGACGTGTTCAACGTGCTGCTGCAGATCCTCGACGACGGCCGCCTCACCGACGGACAGGGCCGCACGGTCGACTTCAAGAACGCGGTCGTGATCATGACCTCCAACCTCGGCTCGCAGTGGATCCTGTCGCCCGACGAGGACGACGAGACGATGGAGGAGAAGGTCCTCGCAACCGTGCGAGACCACTTCAAGCCCGAGTTCCTCAATCGGGTAGACGAGATCATCGTGTTCCGCCGTCTCACGCGCGACGACATCGAGCGCATCGTCTCGATCCAGGCCGGCGTGGTCGCCGAGCGGCTCGCGGCGCGCAAGATCACGCTGCGGATGAGCGAAGGAGCGACCAGGTATATCGCCGCGCACGGCTACGACCCGGCATACGGGGCTCGGCCCCTCAAGCGCCTGATACAGCGGGAGGTCGAGAACGAGCTCGCGCTGCGGCTCCTCGACGGGACGTTCCGCGAGGGCGACGCGATCGAGGTCGACGCGGGCGAGGGCGGGCTCACCTTCCGTCGCACCGAGGAGGCCTCCCGGGCCGCCTGATCACCGCGCGCCCGGCCATAATCGGGTCGGACAAGTGGGACCCGAGGGTTACGTGAACGTGGACGGCGCGTGCCTGTGGACGGCGGGCGCGGGCCCACCCGTCGTGCTCTGCCACGGCGGCCCGGGGCTGTGCGACAACCTCGGGCCGGTCTCCGACCTCGTCGAGGACATCGCGACCGTGTACCGATTCGACCAGCGCGGGTGCGGTCGCTCGGGAGGCGACCCGCCTCTCACCGTGGCCCGACTCGTGGATGACCTCGAGGGGCTCCGGCGCCACGGGGGTCACGAGCGCGGAGCGGGCCACCTTCCGTGGGTGGAGCGCCCCGCGGCGCTCGGGACCGAGCTGCGGGCCTTCCTCGGTTCGACCGACGGCGACCTGTCCGTGGTGCGCTGTCCCGCCTGCGGCGACACCTTCCCGGCGCGGATCGGCGACCCGTGTCCGACCTGCGGGGAGCGAGGCGGCGAGGTCGCCTGGGAGCCGCTGCTGTGACGCGCGCGCGGGTGGCCGCGGCCTGCGTCGCGCTCGTCGCGCTCGCCGCCTGCGAGCCTCCGGAGCCTCGCGCCGCTACGAGCCCGCCCCACTCGAGCGCTCGTTCG
>DATADD010000134.1:0-3017 GCA_036258675.1 Actinomycetota bacterium
GATCGAGGTGCCCGACCCGGTGGGGCGCGTGGTCTTCGTCAACCACGCGACGAGCTTCGAGCTCACCCACGAGGCCGAGAGGGAGCGGCAGGCCGTGGCCGTCGCCGACGTCCTCGAGCGACTGGTGGCCGCGGAGCCCGCGCATGTGATCGTGGCCGGCGATCTGAACGCCGGCCCGGACGCCGCCAGCATCCGCTTCTGGACGGGCAAGCAGTCACTCGACGGCGTCAGCGTCTGCTACCGCGACGCCTGGGCTGCACAGCACGCCGGCGAGCCAGGACATACCTTCACCCCCAACAACACCCTCACGACGACCGCCGAGGACGGCCGGTGGGAGCTCGAGCTCGGCCGGCGCATCGACTACATCCTGGTCCGCTGCACCGAGCACGGTCCCACACTCGATATCAGGGCATGCCGCCGGTTCCTCGATAGCCCTGTGGACGGGGTATGGGCGAGCGACCACTTCGGGGTGACCGCCGACCTCTCCGCCCTCTCGCCGACGGGCCGACATCCCGGGGACGGGACGACCTAGGGGCAATTCGGCCAGCGCTCGTCGTGGCCGGCCGCCAGCAGCCGGGCCGCGGTGCGCGCCTGGGCCTCCGCGTCGTAGATCGAGCCGTAGCCGTAGGTGGCCCACGTCCCGGTGTCGAACTGGAACAGCCCGTGGTAGCCGACGGGGTTGACCGCCCCCGGGTCGAGGCCGGACTCGCACGTCGCGAGCGCCACGAGGTAGCCGCCGTCGACGCCGAACTCGGCGGCGGCCGCGTACAGGATCTGCTCGAGCGACTGCGGCTCCGCGGGGGCCGGCGCGGTCTGCGGCGCGGGCTCGGCGCTCCGCTCGCGCCTCCGGGGCCGGGGCTTGGGGGCCGGGCGGGCGGCGAACGTCTCTCGCCGGAAGCGGATCAGGCCCGCGGCGGCCTCGCTGCCCTCGACGGTTCCGCCCGAGGGTCGCTCGAACCGCTGCGACAGGAGCCCCATCCCGGTCGGGACTCCCTGGGTCGCGAGCACGAGGGTGGCGATCCACCCCGTCACCGCGGCCCGTTTGAGGCGCGCCCGTCGGCGCGCGCGCGTTCCGAAGATCGGTCCGTCCATGGCTGCAACCCCCTGCCGCCCCGGGCCGCGTCGGCCCAGGGACCTCTCGTCTCGTTGCCTCGTCCGCCTCCCTGGATCACGGCCGCCGGAGGCCGTGAGGGGAGAAGGATAGCCCGCCTGGCGCCTTGTTTACCCCACGAAGTGGGGCCTCACACGCCCCTGGGGGGCCGCTTTGCCTGCCTTGGTGGAGGGTGGACGCCCTGCTTATCCTGGGGGTCGATGAAGACCGCGCTCATCACGGGGGTCACCGGGCAGGACGGGTCCTACCTCGCCGAGCTGCTGCTCGACAAGGGCTACGAGGTCCACGGCCTGATCCGGCGCGCCTCCTCGTTCAACACCGAGCGCCTCGACCCGATCTACCGGGACCCGCACGAGTCCGGGGTGCGCTTCTTCATGCACTACGGGGACCTCTCGGATTCCGGGTCGCTCGTCAACCTCGTGCGGGACCTGCGGCCGGTGGAGATCTACCACCTCGGCGCGCAGAGCCACGTGAAGGTGTCCTTCGAGATCCCCGAGTACACCGCCGACGCGACCGGGATGGGGACCGTGCGCATCCTCGAGGCGATCCGGGCCTCGGGCGTCGACACCCGCTTCTACCAGGCGTCGTCCTCCGAGATGTTCGGGTCCTCCCCGCCGCCGCAGAACGAGCGCTCGCCGTTCCATCCGCGCAGCCCGTACGGCGTCGCCAAGGTCTTCTCCTACTGGATGACCGTCAACTACCGGGAGGCCTACGGCCTCTTCGCGACCAACGGGATCCTCGCCAACCACGAGTCGCCCCGGCGGGGGGAGACGTTCGTGTCGCGCAAGATCACCCGGGCCGTGGCGCGCATCCGGGCCGGCCTCCAGGACAAGCTCTACCTCGGCAACCTCGACGCGCGCCGGGACTGGGGCTACGCCCCGGAGTACGTCGAGGCGATGTGGCTCATGCTCCAGAACCCCGAGCCGGACGACTTCGTGATCGCGACCGGCGAGGCGCACTCCGTTAGGGAGTTCGCCCAGCTGGCCTTCGCCCGCGTCGGGCTCGACTGGGAGCGCTACGTCGAGATCGACCCCCGCTACTACCGCCCGTCAGAGGTCGACTACCTCCAGCTCGACTACTCGAAGGCGCGCGACGCGCTCGGGTGGAGGCCGCGCACCACGTTCGCCGAGCTCGTCGCGATCATGGTCGACGCCGACGTCGCGCTCCTCGAGGACGAGCTCTCGGGGCGCCTCGTGCGCCAGGACCGAGACCACTAACGCCGGTCCCCCGCGAGAGACGGCGGCGCGCCGCCATCGCGGGGGAGAATGGGGCTCGGGTCGGTCGGGGCCGACGAGAGGAGCCGCCCACCGTGGAGATAGAGATCGGCATCGGCAAGTCGGGTCGGCGCGCCTACGGCTTCGACGACGTCGCGATCGTGCCCTCGCGCCGGACCCGGGACCCCGACGACGTCGACATCTCGTGGGAGATCGATGCCTTCCGCTTCGAGCTGCCCCTGGTCGCATCGGCCATGGACGGGGTCGTATCGCCTCGCACCGCGATCGAGATCGGCCGGCTCGGAGGACTCGCCGTCCTCAACCTCGAGGGCCTGCAGACCCGTTACGACGACCCCGACGCGGTCCTGGAGGAGATCGCGGCGCTCCCGCCCGACCGCGCCACCCGCAGGATGCAGGAGCTCTATGCGGAGCCGATCAAGGAAGAGCTGATCGTCCAGCGCATCGGGGAGATCAAGGAGGGAGGCGTCGTCGCCGCGGCCTCGCTCACCCCGCAGAGGGTCGAGCGCTATCACAAGAGGGCGCTCGAGGCGGAGCTCGACATCCTCGTGATCCAGGGGACGGTCGTGTCGGCCGAGCACGTCTCGACCCGGTCCGAGCCGCTCAATCTCAAGCGGTTCATCTCGACCTACGAGCTGCCCGTCATCGTCGGGGGCTGCGCCTCGTACTCCACG
>DATADD010000135.1:0-6994 GCA_036258675.1 Actinomycetota bacterium
CGGGGGGGTTCTCGGCCTCGGACTGGCGCTCTCGTTGCCACGCGGGGTCCGGCGCGCCACCCTGCTCGCGCTCGCCGGCCTCTTGGACGACCTCCGCGGGGACGAGCCGGTCCGCGGTTTCGCGGGCCACCTGCGGGCTGCGGCTCGGGGGGAGGTCACGGGAGGGGCGGTGAAGATCGCCGTCGGAGCGGCCGCCGGCCTCGCCGCAGGGGTGCGCCATGGTGACGAGGGGGCGCTGCAGACGGCCGCCCTCGTGGCGCTCGGCGCGAACCTCGTCAACCTGCTCGACCGAGCCCCCGGACGGGCCGCCAAGGTCGCGCTCGGGACGGGGGCGCCGCTGGCGATGGCGGGATGCCCCGCGTGGGGCGCCGCCTCCGCCGGCCTGTGGGGAGCTCTCGCGGCCTGCCTCCCCGCCGACCTGCGCGCCCGGGCGATGCTCGGCGACGCCGGGGCCAACCCGATCGGGGGGGTTCTCGGCCTCGGACTGGCGCTCTCGTTGCCACGCGGGGTCCGGCGCGCCACCCTGCTCGCGCTCGCCGCCCTCAACGCGGCCTCGGAGGTGTGGTCCTTCTCCGCTCTCGTCGACCGCACCCCGTGGCTGCGGGCCCTCGATCGCGCCGGCCGTCCGGGGCGTTCCGGCGACCGCGTGCTACCGTGAGATGACTTCCTCGGCGTCCGCGCCGCGCACGCCTCGCCCGCGCGCCGGTTCCGCCGGGGTCGTCACCGAAGCTATCTCGGGCCGCTGCCCGCATGCGATGAGATCGGAGGACCGGTGACGAAGCATGTGTTCGTGACGGGTGGAGTCGTGTCCAGCCTCGGCAAGGGCATCACGGCGGCCTCGCTCGGACGTCTGCTGAAGGCGCGGGGCATGCGGGTGATGATGCAGAAGCTCGACCCCTACATCAACGTCGACCCGGGCACGATGAACCCGTTCCAGCACGGCGAGGTGTTCGTCACCGAGGACGGGGGCGAGACCGATCTCGACCTCGGCCACTACGAACGCTTCATCGACGAGAGCATGTTCCGCGCGTCCAACGTGACGACGGGAGCGATATACCAGTCGGTGATCGCGCAGGAGCGCCGAGGCGACTTCCTCGGCGACACGGTCCAGGTGATACCTCACATCACGAACGCGATAAAGCAGCGCATCGTGTCGCTGGGCGAGGACTCCGGAGCGGACGTGCTCATCACGGAGATCGGCGGGACCGTCGGCGACATAGAGTCTCTCCCGTTCCTCGAAGCGATCAGGCAGCTCAGGACGGAGCTGGGACGTGGCGACACCTGTTACATCCACGTCACGCTCGTGCCCTACATGGGCCCCGCGGAGGAGCTCAAGACCAAGCCGACGCAGCACTCCGTGCGCGAGCTGCGCTCGATCGGTATCCAGCCCGACGCGATCGTATGCCGGTCCGACCGTCCCATCGGCCCCGCGCTCAAGCGCAAGGTCTCCCTGCTGTGCGACGTGCGCACGGAGGGCATCGTCTCGGCGGTGGACTCCGACAACATCTACGAGATCCCGCTCGTGCTCCGCTCCGAGGGTCTCGACGACTTCGTCGTCGACCACCTCCGGATGCGGGGTGCGGGCACACCCGACCTCGGTGCTTGGACGGAGATCGTCGAACGCATGGCCGCGGCACAGGATCGCGTCCGCATCGGCATCATCGGCAAGTACGTGACGCTCCCCGACGCCTACCTCTCCGTCGTCGAGAGCCTCAAGCACGCGGCCTCCTCGCATCGGCGCGCCCTCGACGTCGTGTGGATCGCGTCGGACGACCTCGAGGGCGCCGACCTCGAGGCGCGATTGGGGGAGCTCGACGGGATCCTCGTCCCGGGAGGCTTCGGCGTGCGCGGGATCGAGGGGAAGATCGAGGCCGTCCGCTACGCGCGCGAGCGAGAGGTGCCCTTCCTCGGGATCTGTCTAGGGCTTCAGTGCGCGGTGATCGAGTTCGCCCGCAACGTCGCCGGACTGGAGGGCGCCAACTCCTCCGAGTTCGAGAGCGCCACGCCCTACCCCGTGATCGACATCCTCGCCGGACAGGACCTGGCCGCGATGGGCGGCACCATGCGGCTCGGCGCCTACCCCTGCCGGCTCACACCGGGCTCCAGGGCTCATGCCGCGTACGGAAGCGAGCTCGTGTTCGAGCGCCACCGTCACCGCTACGAGGTCAATCCCCGCTTCCGCCGCAGGCTCGAGGACGCGGGCATGCTGTGCTCCGGGGAGTCGCCCGATCGCACGCTCGTGGAGATCGTCGAGCTGCCCGACCACCCGTGGTTCGTCACCGCGCAGTTCCACCCCGAGTTCAAGAGCCGCCCCGACCGCCCCCACCCTCTCTTCGGGGACTTCGTCGGGGCCGCGTGCAGCCGGGGACGCCGCCACCTCGTCGGCGAGCTCAGCGACACGCGGCTCTAGCGTCCGGCGCAGGAGCGCGGGCGGGTCGGTGGCCGCCCCGAGCCTCTCGGCTTAGGCTGAACCCGTGAAGGTCGGGGTCCCCGCCGAGGTCAAGGACAACGAGTACCGCGTCGCGATCACGCCCGCGGGGGTTCGAGAGCTGAGCGTCGCCGGGCACGACGTCCTCATCGAGCGCGAGGCCGGCCGGGGATCGAGCATCGAAGACGATGAGTTCGAGCGCGCCGGGGCGGTCATCGTGCCCGATCCCGACACCGTGTTCGGCGAGGCCGACATGGTCCTCAAGGTCAAGGAGCCGGTCGAGCAGGAGTTCCGGCTCCTGCGCGAGGGCCTCGTGCTCTTCACCTACCTCCATCTTGCGGCGAGCGACGAGCTGACGCGCGCGCTCATGGCGTCGGGCGCGACCGCGGTGGCGTACGAGACCGTGGAGGCCGCCGACGGCTCCCTGCCGCTCCTCGCCCCCATGAGCGAGATCGCGGGACGGATGGCGCCGCAGGTGGGCGCCAACTTCCTCGAGCGGGAGCGAGGCGGACGGGGTGTCCTCATGGGGGGTGTCTCGGGCGTCCGCCCCGCGCGCGTCGTGATCATCGGCGCCGGGATGGCCGGCATGAACGCGGCCTGGATCGCACAGGGGATGGAGGCGGAGGTCGTCATCCTGGACATGAACATAAACAAGCTGCGGGACGTGGACCGGATCCACAAGGGGCGGATCCTCACGCTCGCGTCCAACCGGCTCTCGGTCGAGCAGTCGGTGACGGAAGCCGATCTCGTGATCGGGGCGGTGCTCGTGGCGGGGGCGCGAGCCCCGACCGTGGTCAGCGAGGCGAACGTCAAGGAGATGAAGCCGGGGTCGGTGGTGGTCGACATCTCGATCGACCAGGGTGGGTGCTTCGAGACCTCTCACATGACGACGCACTCCGATCCCACGTACGTCGTCTCGGACGTCGTTCACTACTGCGTCGGCAACATGCCCGGCGCGGTGCCGCACACGTCGACCTACGCGCTCACGAACGCGACCATGCCCTACGTGGTCGCCCTCGCCGAGCGCGGCGTCGAGGCGGCGGCACGCTCGGACCCGGCGCTCGCCAAGGGGGTCAACGTCTACAGGGGCGCGCTCGTGTACGAGCCGGTGGCCCAGGCCCATGGGATCGACTGGACCCCCCTCGACGGCGTCCTCTGAGCCCCCCTCCGGCGACACGCTCGGAGCCTGGATCGACGCCTACGTCTCCTACTGCCGCTCCGAGCGCGGGCTGTCGCCGAACACCGTCGCCGCGTACCGCAGGGACCTCTCGCTGTGGAGCGCGTTCTGCGCCGACGCGCACGTCGACCCCGCGGCTCCCGCACCGGCCGAGCTGACCGAGTTCCTGCGGCGGGCCCGCGCGGGCGAGGCTCCGGTGAACGCGCCGCTGGCCCCCGCCTCGGTGGCGCGCGCGGCGATCTCCCTGCGGGGGCTCTATCGCTTCCTCGCGCGCGAGGGCGAGATCCCCTCCGACCCCACGCAGCGGCTGGGGGTGCCCCGGAGGGGCCGCCCCCTGCCCAAAGCGATCAGCGTGGAGGACGTCGCCGCGCTGGTCGAGGCGCCCCCTCCGACGCTGCTCGGGCGGCGGGACCGCGCCTTGCTGGAGACGCTCTACGGAGCCGGACTGAGGATCTCGGAGCTGGTGGGACTCGACGTCGACGACGTCGACCTCGACGGGAGGTGGGCCCTCGCGCGCGGGGGGAAGGGGGGCAGGGACAGGCGCGTCCCGCTCGGAGGAGCCGCGGTCCGGGCGCTCGAGGACTACCTGATCAGGTCGCGTCCGGAGCTGGCACGGCGCGCCCGCGGCGCGAGCGCGGCGGGCGCTCTGTGGCTCAACTCCCGCGGGGCTCGGCTCAGCCGTCAGGGCGGCTGGAAGATCATCGCAACGCACGCGCGCGCGGCCGGGCTCGAGGGCAAGGTGTCGCCCCACGTCCTGCGCCACTCCTTCGCCACCCATCTCCTCGATGGGGGCGCGGACGTGCGCGTGGTCCAGGAGCTGCTCGGCCACGCCAGCCTCGCGACCACGCAGGTATACACGCTCGTAACCGATCCCCACCTCGTGGAGGTCTTCCGCTCGGCCCACCCCCGGGCGACCGTGTAGCGGCAGAGGGCCGGGGAGGGCTCCGAGGCGGCCCCGACGCCCGCTCCGAGGAGTGCTTGCACCCGCCGCCTCCGTGGCGTAGGACCCTGTCCCGGATGACCCGAGGCAACGCCCCCCTGCGCGCCGTGGCACTGGTCGTGCTCGACTCCGTCGGCATCGGCGGTGCGCCCGACGCGACCGCCTTCGGCGACGAGGGGTCCGCCACCCTGCAGCACGTCGCGGACGCCGTCGGCGGTCTGCGCCTGCCCCACCTCGAGAGCTGGGGTCTGGGCCGGGTCGCGCGGATCGCCGGCGTGGCGCCGGTCGAGCATCCGAGGGGGGCGTACGGAAGCATGGTGGAGCGCTCGGCCGGCAAGGACACCACCACGGGACACTGGGAGATCGCGGGGGTCGTCCTCTCCGAGCCCTTCCCCACGTTCCCGAACGGCTTCCCTCCCGAGGTGATCGACGCCTTCGAGGCCGCCGTCGGGGTGCCGTGCATCGGCAACGTCGCCGCGTCCGGGACGGAGATCATCGCCCGGCTCGGAGAGCGGCACATGGCCACCGGCAAGCCGATCGTGTACACCTCCGCCGACAGCGTCTTCCAGATCGCCGCGCACGTCGATGTGATCCCGCTCGAGCGTCTCTACGAGATGTGCTCCATCGCGCGCGACCTGCTGCAGGGCCCCTTCCGGGTCGGCCGGGTCATAGCCCGCCCCTTCCGCGGCGACCCGGGGTCGTTCGAGCGCACGCCCGATCGCCACGACTTCTCCGTGGCGCCGCCGGGCGACACCGTCCTCGACCTCGTGGCCGCGGCGGGGCTCGAGGTGCGCGGGGTCGGCAAGATCGCCGACATCTTCGCCGGCAGGGGAGTGACGTCGTCGCGCCCCACGCGCTCCAACGACGAGGGGATGGACGGGATCGTCGAGGAGATCGGGACGATCGAGCGCGGCCTCGTGTTCGCCAACCTGGTGGACTTCGACTCGAGCTACGGTCATCGCAACGACCCATCCGGCTACGCGCGCGCGCTCGAGGCCTTCGACGAGCGCCTCCCGCAGCTCGTGGGGGCGCTGGGGCCGGACGACGCCCTCGTCGTCACCGCCGACCACGGCAACGACCCGACGACCCCCTCCACCGATCACAGCCGGGAGCGGGTGCCCCTCCTCGTCGCGGGCGCCCCCATCGCGGCCGGCCGCGACGTGGGGGAGCGGCCCACGTTCGCCGACTGCGGGGCGACGGTCGCCGCCCTTCTCGGGGTGCGGGCGCCCCGCCACGGCTCCTCCTTCGCCGCCGGGCTGCTCGCGGAGTGACCGCCATCCGTCCCGAACGGGTTGAGGGGCTCGGCGCGGCGGGTTAGTGTCGTCGCCGGCAACTTGGGGATTTGTCAACAAGTTTCCTGCGAGAGGTTCGGGGTACCGCCATGGAATCGATGTCCTCTTCGCCGACCGTGGCGGACGAGGGTCTGCTCCACAGCCGCCTGGGCGGCCGCGCCGCGAGCGCTCGCATCATCGCGATGGCGAACCAGAAGGGCGGCGTCGGAAAGACGACGACGACGATCAACCTGGGAGCTGCGCTGGCCGAGCTCGGCAACCGGGTGCTGCTGGTCGACTTCGACCCCCAGGGCGGCTGTGCCATCGGGCTCGGGATCGAGCCCGGGTCGCTCGAGCTCTCCGTCTACGACGTCCTCCTCGACCGGTCCTGCCGGGTGGAAGACGTGGTCACGGGGACGAGAGTGGCGAAGCTCGACCTCCTTCCCTCCAACATCGACCTCGCCGCCGCCGAGCTGCTCCTGGTGCAGGAGGTCGCCCGCGAGCAGACCCTGATGCGCGTCCTCGCCCCACTGCGCGCCCGCTACGAGTTCATGCTGATCGACTGCCCGCCCTCGCTCGGTCTGCTCACGGTGAACGCGCTCACCGCCGCCGATGGCGTCATCGTCCCGCTCGAATGCGAGTACTACGCGCTCAGGGGGATGGCGCTGCTGATGGACTCCATCGACCGCATCCGGGAAAGGTTGAACCCTCGACTTCACGTTGATGGAATCCTCGCGACGATGTACGACGGCCGCACGCTGCACGGCAAGGAGGTCCTCGCGCGGGTGCGGGAGGCCTTCGGGCGACGTCTCTTCGACACGACGATCCGAAAGACGATCCGGTTCGCCGAGGCTCCGGTCGCGGGCGAGCCGATCCTTGCCTACGCCCCCGCGTCGCCCGGCGCGCGGGCCTATCGGGACCTGGCACAGGAGGTGATCGAGCGTGTCGCGACGAGCGCGGCTGCCCGGGGCTGACGAGCTCTTCCGAAGGACGGTGGCGGACGCCGAGGAGCCCGCGCGCGAGCCGCGTGGCGGTCCCCAAGAAGACAAGTCGACAAAGCTACAGGTGGCCGAGACGACTCCTCCCCCTCCCGCCCCCGAGCCGAGGAGGGGTCCCAAGCACAACGAGAAGGTGACCTTCTACTGCACCCGCGACGACCTCATGGCGCTCGAGCGGGC
>DATADD010000136.1:0-24330 GCA_036258675.1 Actinomycetota bacterium
GCGGCCTGCTCGGGCGAGATGTAGTGGGGTGATCCGATCGCGGCGCCGGTGGCGGTCAGGCCCTCCGCCCCCGCGGCCGAGGCGATGCCGAAGTCCGCCAGCTTCGCGGTGCCCTCGTCCGTCAGAAGGATGTTGGCGGGCTTGATGTCGCGATGGACGATCCCGGCTCGGTGCGCCGCTC
This sequence comes from Actinomycetota bacterium, assembly GCA_036258675.1. Taxonomy (GTDB): domain Bacteria; phylum Actinomycetota; class CADDZG01; order CADDZG01; family WHSQ01; genus DATADD01. The sequence continues at coordinate 182 of DATADD010000136.1, forward strand.
CGGCCCCGGCCGCGGCTTGGGCGACGATCTCGACCGCCCGCTCGGGCAGCAGGGGAGTGGTGCACTCGGCCGCCGACCCTCCCCCGAGGTGCTCCATGACGAGGAAGGGACGGCCCTCGTGATCGCCGAAGTCCAGCACCGACACGACGTTGGGGTGGGCGATGCGGGCGACGCTCTGGGCCTCGGAGAAGAAGCGTGCGAGGAACTCGGGGGTTTCCGCCATGCCGGGCGCGATCAGCTTGAGGGCGACATCGCGGTCGAGGCGCTCGTCGAGGGCGCGCCAGACCACGGCCATGCCGCCGCGCCCGAGCTGCTGTCGGAGCCTGTAGCGCCCCTGGATGACGTCGCCCGCCTGCACCGAACCCTCTCCCGTGCGCCGAGAGGGCACCGCCGCGGTGCCCAGACCCTCATTGTCGGCAGGGAGCCGACGCCGGTCGATACGCAATCGGCCCCGGCGCGGGCGCGGGATGATAGGGAGGGGGCCGGGCAGCTCCTCGGGGCCCGCGGAGGCAGACGAAGCGATCGCATGACCCAGGAGGGTGCGTGTCGGTAGACCCCAGGAACCTCCCTCGGATGCCGGAGCTCATGATCCCCGGGCCGGTCGAGCTCCACGACGAGGACCTCGCCGTCCTCGGCCATCAGGTGGTCGCCCACTACGGCGCGGTATGGACCGCCCTCCACGACGAGACGCTCGAGCTGCTCGGGGGGCTCCTCGGGGCGGAGTCGCCCTACCTCATCCCGGGCACGGGGTCCACGTGCCTCGATGCGGCGGTGCTGAACCTCTTCGAGGCCGGGCAGCGGGTCGTCGTCGCCAACACGGGCTTCTTCGGCATCCGCCTGATGGAGGTCGCCCGGGCCCACCACCTCGACGTCGTCGAGGTGCCGGTAGAGGTCGGAGAGCCGATCGACCTGAGCCGGCTGGAGCCGGCGCTGGAGGGAGCGGAGGGGGTCCTGACCGTCCACGTCGAGACCGCCACCGGGGTCCGCCACCCCATCGAGGACATCGCCCGGCTCGCCCGCGCCGCGGGCGTGCTCTGCGTGGTGGACGGCATCGCGAGCGTCGGGGGAGAGCTGGCAGACGTCGAGGGCATGGGGCTCGACGCGATCGTCACGGGGAGCCAGAAGGGTCTCGAGGCCCCGCCGGGCCTCGGCATCCTCGCCCTCTCCCGCCGGGCGCGCGAACGCATCGCCCGGCGCAGCGCCCGTCCCGAGTCCTGGTATCTCGACCTCCAGGTGTGGGACCGCTATCGGAGGGAGTGGGCCACGTGGCACCCCCATCCCGTCACCATGCCGACCAACCTCGTGCTCGCCCTCGCCTCGTCGCTGCGGCGGATCTCCGAGGTCGGCCTCGACGGGTGGGTGGCGGCGCGGGCCGAGCTCGCCAAGCACTGCCGCGAGGGCCTGCGCGAGCTCGGGCTCGATCCGGTCCCGCGCGCCGGCCACGAGTCCAATCTCGTGGTCGCGGCCTGGGTCGACGACCCTTCCACGATCCAGCGCCACCTCCTCGAGAACGAGGGCATCATGATCTCGGGCGGGCTGGACCCGACCATGGGCAAGGCGATCCGCGTCGGCCTCATGGGCCGCACCGCGACCGAGGAGATGGTCGAGAGGGTGCTGCGCGGGGTTGAGGCTGCGCTCAAGGCGCGCTCGACCCGCACCGAATGACCGAGGAGAGGCGCGCGACCGGAGCCGGCACCCCGTGGGCGCTGGCGTCGCGACACGGCGACCGGGTCCGCCGGGACCCGGGAAGAAGGGACAGGCGATGAAGGCTCTCGTCACCGGAGGAGCAGGGTTCATAGGCTCGGCGATCGCGCGCGGCCTGGTCGAGCGCGGCGACGACGTGAGGGTCCTCGACAACTTCCTCACCGGGTTCGAGGAGAACGTCCCCGAGGGCGCCGAGCTCATACGCGGCGACCTGCGCAACGAGGACGACGTCGCGCGCGCGGTGAAGGGCGTCGAGGTGGTCTTCCACGAGGGAGCCGTGCGCAGCGTGCCCCGCTCGGTCGACCAGCCGATGCTGACGCTCGACTGCAACATCGCAGGGACGATGCAGCTCCTCCTCGGGTCCTCTGCCGCGGGCGTTCGACGCGTCGTGTACGCATCGAGCTCGAGCGTGTACGGGGACACGGAGGGAGCGCTCAACACCGAGTCGATGCCGACCAACCCCATGTCGCCCTACGCGGTAAGCAAGCTCGCCGGCGAGAACTACTGCCGCATCTGGACCCCGCTCAAGGGCCTGTCGACCGTTTCTCTGCGCTACTTCAACGTCTTCGGACCCGGCCAGCACCCCGAGTCGAAGTACGCTGCGGTCTTCCCCGCCTTCATCAAGGCACTGAGCTCGGATCGCCCGCCCGAGCTGCACTGGGACGGCGAGCAGTCGCGCGACTTCTCGTATATCGACGACGTCGTTCGGGCCAACCTGCTCGCGGCGGAGGCGGACGAGCGCGTCGATGGCGCGGTGATGAACATCGGCGGAGGGGGAGCCAAGTCCGTCAACCACGTGCTGAGGTCGGTGTCCGACGTGATGGGCAAGTGGATCGACCCGGTCATGAAGCCCCGGCGCGCCGGAGACGTGCGCCACACGAGGGCAGACATCTCGCGCGCGGGCGAGCTGCTGGGGTGGCGGCCCGAGGCGGATTGGGACCTCGCCGTGAAGGAGACCGTGAGCTGGTTCATCGACAGGCGGCCCGCCGACATCCGCAGCTGACGAGCTAACCCCGAGCGGGGCCCTCCGCGGCCGAGCGCGCGCCGGCTTCGATCCCCGTGGCCACGGCCGCGACCTTGTCCCAGGCCAGGCGCGCGCAGCAGCGCACCATCGCGGGGAACGGCGCGAGGTCGTCGCGCGCGAACCATGCGGCCTCGTCGATCCCTCTCAGGGACCTCACCCACGAGCGCAGCCCGAGCCTGCGCTGGCGCCCCAGCATGACGCTGCTCAAGAGGTCGTACTGTTCGACGAACCACTTGCGGCCGTCGGGGGCCGAGGAGGCGGGAACCGGCTGCCCGGTCAGGTCGAGATAGGCGGCGCGGGCTACATCCATGCCGTTGTGCCCGACGAACAGTCGGAACGTGCTCCCGATGCGCGGGTTGACGTCGAGCATCTTGTAGCGGCCGTCGCGTGCGTCGTACCTGTAGCCGAGATCGACGATGCCGCGGTAGCCGAGCGCCTTGAGGAAATCTCGCGTGGAGCGATCGACGGTTTCGTTGTGCCGGCAGAGCCCCAGCGAGGTGGGTCCGGTGTCGGGGAGGCACTGGCGCAGCTTGACGCCGGTGAACGACAGCAGGCAGTCCGAGCGGTCGTCGAAGTAGCCGTTGAACATCCAGATGGAGTCCGAGCCGCCTGGGATGTACTCCTGGAGCAAGAGGTTCGGCGCGCCCTTGTCCGGCTGGCGCTCGAAGAGCTCGAGCAGCTCCTCCGCCGTGCGGGCGATCATCACGCTCTTCCCCTGCGCATCCTCGTGCACCACGCGCGGGTCGATCGCCTTGACCACGACGGGGAAGTGACCGTGGCGGCAGAAGGTGCGCACGTCGGAGAGATCCTGTGGGAACAATGTGTGAGGCGTCGGAACTCCCCACCTCTGGCACAGCTCGTAGAGGTGCCTCTTGTTGGCGAGCGCGTGGACGAGATCCCGATCTTGGCGGGGGAACTCGAAGCACTCCTCGAGCGCAGAGTCGTTGTCGGCGAGGAACATGGTGCTCGGCTCGTCGATCGGCAAGAGGATCGAGCGACGCCCGATCTGCCGTCCCACATCGAGGAGGTCGTCGAGGTAGCGCCCCCGCACGCCCTCGTCGAACGAGAGCTCGAACCGGTCCTGCAGGTAGCGGGAGTAGTCCGCCGGCATGGTGCCGCCCGCGCCCGCCGCGTACACGGGGACCCCCCAGCGCCCGAGGCTGCGCACCACGCCGAGCACACCGTGCAAGAGCGGAGACGGCGATCGGGCCAGCACGACGACCGGGACGCTGGTGTCGGCCGGCCGGGGACTGCTCCTCTCAGCCTTCTTCACGTCGGTCGTCGGCGCTGAGCGCCCGCGAGGGAGGCCGGCGAGCATCCACCATCTCCTCGCCGGATCGGCAGAAGACTCCATCGACGTCGTCCACGTGCTCCAGTATGAACTCGAGGTCCCCGCGTTGTCCCGTTTCTTCGAGGTATCTCGCGCTCGCCCCGGTGGCTATCACGTCCACGGGGGCGTCCCGGTAGCGCCTGATGAGCTCCTCGGTGCCGCCCTGGGGCCGATATCCGGCGGCGGCGAGCCCGCGTGCGATCCAGGCGCACCCTAGCTGGTCCTCCCGCCGGAACGAGCCGCGCGCGCCCGCCCCGATGATCGCGACGTCGCCCCCCTGCTGGGCGACGTGGCCGACGGTCGCGGCCAGGTTGCGAAGCGAGGCCGCGTAGACGGGCTGGTCGGGGTGGGCGCCGCAGATGAGCTGCGTTCCCGAGGTAGACAAGAGCACGAGGGGCCGGCCGACGTCGGTTCGTCGCGCCAGGTGGGCCGGGCTGTTGGTCATCTCGAACCCGTACGGCGTGCTGCCGCCGAGCTCCCCGGCGACGAGGGGATCGTCGAGGCGCGCCATGACTTCGAGCGCCTCGTCGAGCGTCGCTACGGGGAAGCAGCGCCGCCCCTGTGACAGCGCCGTCACGATGGTCGTCGTGGCTCTGATCACGTCGACCGCGACGATCGTCCACGGAGGCCCGTAGCGGGGGACCGCAGCGGGAAAGCAGTCGACGAGTACCCGGCCCCGCACGCCTATGACGGCTCGGGCTTCTCGCGGGGGCGGCGCGCCGGACGCAGGTTGTCGCGCAGGAACGCATCGGAGTGCAAACCCCGTCTGTAGATCTCGACGCGCAGCAGCTCCTCGAGCCGGATGTTGGCCAGCCGCACGGAAGCACCGAAGCGATCGAGGAACGCGAACTGGCTGGACTTCGTGGGCGCCTCGAACACCACCGCGTCCAGCCCGAAGGCTTCCGCGAACCGGTCTGCGAGGCCCCCGTGGAACTCGCCCTGGTCGCCGAAGAGGCCGACCCTTCGGGCGCTCTCGCGTGCCTCGATGACGAGTTGGAGCGCCCCCGCGTCGAGCCATCTCCGACCCGTGTCCACCAACGACTCGACCGCGGCGCGCGTGAACCCGCCGTCGTGCTTGGCACCGAGCTCGAACTGCACATCCAAGCCGTGCTCGCGCGCGAGCGTGACGATGCGTCCCGGGTCGGGTGGCTCGGGCAGGAGGCTGTGGCCTGCCTCGATGCGCGTGAACCCCAGCCCCGCGCAGAGCTCGAGGTAGTGGGGCACAAGGCCGTGCACCACTGCGATCTCGAAGGGTGTCCCGCCCGCGACCGTGGGCACGCCGCGGCCGCGCGCGGCGGCGAGCTTGCGGCGAGTCGCTTCCTCGCGCGCCACGATCCACGACGCCATCGACACTTTGAGGATCGAGATGAGGTGCGCGCTCTGCTCCAGATGGCTCTCGAGAGTGACCGGATCGTAGCCGGGATCGAAGGGGCTCGACCGAGCAGGCATGGCCGGGACGTTGAGTAGGTCTAGATATCCTTGCGTCGACGTGGACCCCGCCTTGTGCGTGTGCGCTTGCTCGATCGCCGGCCTTCCTCTCTGGGAGCGCGCGCCATCTTCCCAGACCGCAACGGGATCGGAGCGGGCGCCATGGAACGCTTGGTTCGGCGGCAACGGACCCTTCATCGGATGTCCGGCCCTGCGGTAGGGGGCAACGGCCGCGCCGATCGCACCGTTCGGACGATCCCCCGCCGCCTCCGGTGAGGGTTCTCTACATCGCCGGAGCGGGCCGCAGCGGCAGCACGATCTTGGGCCACATCCTCGGCCAGTTCAACGGTTGTACATCGGTGGGGGAGCTGTGGAACATCTGGCGCCGCGGGCTCGTCGAGCGACGGAAGTGCGGGTGCGGCACCCCCGTGCTCGAGTGCCCCTTCTGGAACCCGGTCCTGGAGCGGGCCTTCGGGCTCCCCTTGCCGTTCGACCCCCGCGATGTCGTCGCGCTCGGGGATCGGCGGTTGGAGGCTCGCTCGCTGCCTGCGATGGCAGCGCGGCGGCTGCGCGGCCCACGGGGTGACGACGAGTACCTCGATCTTCTTGCGCCGTTGTACCGGGCCGCCTTCGACCTCTCCGGGGCGGCGGTGCTCGTGGACATCTCCAAATCCGCCATCTACGCAGCGCTCCTCGCCGGCATTCCCGGTTGTGACGTGCGCGTGGTCCACCTCGTACGAGACGCCCGCGCCTCGGCCTACTCGTGGCTGCGCACCAAGCGTCTCCCCGATTTCGGGGACGAGCGTTCCATGGTGATGCAGACGCCCGTCACCACGGCGCGCCGATGGATCAAGGCGCAGCTCCTGGTTGAGGCGCTGTGGAGCTCCCGCACAGAGCGCTACCTGTTCTTGCGCTACGAGGATCTGGTCGCGCACCCTCGTGCTGCGGTCGACCGCATCGTCGATTTCGCGGGCGTCGACGCACTCGGGTCCCCTTTCGTCGGCGAACGCGTCGTGCGGCTGGGGCCGACGCACTCCGTGTCGGGAAACCCGGCCCGGTTCTCGAGCGGCGACGTGGAGCTGCGCCCGGACGACGAGTGGAGGCGCGCGATGCTCCCGGGGGACAGAGCGCGCGTAGCGGCCCTCACATGGCCGTTGCTGCTTCGCTACGACTACCCCCTGCGCCCCGCGGCCTAGCCCCGCCTCCGCCCCCTCACTGCGCGTATCCCCAGAAGCGGAGATGGTCTTCCAACGAGGCCTCGATCAACGCGATGCTGTGCGCGTCGAGGGCCCGGCGCCACGAGTCCCTGCGGGACGACTCGAAGTTCGTGCGAGCCACCGCCTCGTCGAAGCGATGACTGGGTTCGAGGCCGATGAACTCGAGCACCGCCTTGAACTGCGCGACGGGATCCGAGACGATGTCCTCGAAGCGCACGTCGTACCACTGCTCGGCGGGCACGAGCCGGCGGGCCGCCGCGAGCGCATCCATGTTCGTCTTCCATACGAGCGCGGACAGCAGGGGGAAGGAGCGACCCGAGGCGTCCCACTCGGCCTGGTATTCGGGCTTGAGGGGGCCCGCGTGGAGATGGTTCGGTCCCTTGTAGCCCTGCCACCACGACAGCCGCACGGCCGACCCGACCACGCCCCGCCCATCGCGCAGGATGTGGACGAAGCGGGCATCGGGAAAGACGGCCCGGATGAACCCGGTGCGCGGCCACCCCGTGAACTTGTGCACGAAGAGCGGCTTGCCCTGCGCTCGGGCGCGGCCCATGAAGAAGGCGCGGAAGCGCTCCACGGCCCACGGCATCGCATCCGTCTCGTAGAGATCGCGCACCGAGGTCTCGAGCATGGGAGAGACCTGACGGGCGAGGACCCTGTAGCCCTCGGACGGCGCATAGCGCAGCCTCCCCTTGCGGCTCAACGCGGGCGGGACGCGCGCGTAGAGGGCGTTGTTGAGTCGGCTCGCGCGGGCGGGCAGGAACGGCAGGCGGTCCTCGATGTTGGAGACGAACCCGACGTCGGGGTGGCGAGCCAGGAGCTCGTGCACGAGGGTCGAGCCCGAGCGTCCGTTGCCGATGAGAAAAACGAACCGAGGGTCGTCTCCGTTGCTCGTCGATCCGCTCCTTGCCTCGTGGAGGTCGATCAGCCGCAGCCGCCTCGGCGCGAGAGGCTAGCGCGGGCGCGCCGCGGCGCGAGCCGCCGCGCAAAGGTGACGAACGCGACGACCTCTCCGCGCGCGGCCCCGGGAGGCGTCGGCGTCCGCGGCGGAGCGACCTCGGTCCTCCGAGACGGGATCGCCGGAACCGAGGGCGACCGCCCCCGCTCGCGTTACGGCGCGCGGCCTCTACTATCGCTTCCATCCCATGCGCTACGGCGTCATCTCCGATGTGCACGCGAATCTCCACGCCCTCGACGCAACGCTCGGCTTCCTGGATCGGCACGGCGTCGACGGCTACCTGTGCGCGGGCGACCTCGTCGGCTACGGCCCCTCACCCAACGAATGCGTCGAGCGAATCGCCGCGCTCGGGGCATCCTGCGTTGCCGGGAACCACGATCTCGTCGCGCTCGGGGCCCTCCCCCTCGACGACTGCGCCCCCCTGGCGGCCGACAGCCTCGCCTGGACGCAAACGGAGCTGAGCGACGCCGCGCGCGCCTACCTCGCCCGCCTTCCCGCGCTCGTCGATGTCGGAGACGGAGTGGTGATGGTCCATGCGACCCTCGACGACCCCAGGCCCTACCTCTTGACGGCGGCCCAGATCGCCCGGGAGCTGGCGCGGCTCGAGGGGAGCCGGCCCGGGGCGCGCGCGCTCGTGAGCGGCCACACGCACCTCGCGCGCGCTTTCGGTGCGCGCGCGGGCACGATCCCATTCGTCGAGGGGGACCCCGTCGACCTCGCCCGGGGCGCGCCTGTCTCGCTCAACCCCGGGAGCGTCGGTCAGGCACGGGAGCGCGCGCCGTGGGCCCGCTGCGCCCTTCTCGACGCGGAGCGACTGGAGGCGACGTTCTTCGCCCTCGACTACGACGTCGAGGGCTGCCGGAGGGAGCTCGTCCGCAAGGGGAGGCCCCCGACCTCGTGCCACGCCCCGCCGCCCGGCGTCGTGGCACGAGGGGCGCGCAAGCTCGTGCGCGTGGTGCGCTCGGGAGACGGATAGGGGTGGGCGCGGCCACGGCGCCGTCGGGCGCCCCGCTCGCGTTCGTGATCGGGGACATGGACCTTGTACGCCCCCTCGGGCTGGCGGGGGTGCGATGCGTGACGGTGTCGCGGGAGGGGGAGCCTCCGTGGTTCTCCCGCTTCTGCGTCGGCGGGGTCGCATGGGGGGACTCCCTCTCCGAACCCGAGGCGCTCGTCGGGCGCCTCGAGTCGTTCGGCCTTGCCGAGGAGGCTGCGCCGGTCCTGTTCTACGAGGAGGACGCCGACCTCCTCCTCGTGTCCCGGTCCCGGACCAGGCTACGGGCCGCGTTCCGCTTCGTCGTCCCCGACGCCGAGCTGGTCGAGGATCTCGTCGACAAGGAGCGGTTCGCGGCGCTGGCGGACAGGCTCGAGCTTCCCGTACCGAGGAGCCGATCGCTCCCCGACATCGCCGAGCCGGGCGCGACCGGCCTCCGCTTCCCCGTGATCGTCAAGCCCCACACGAGACACGCTCGACCGTGGGCCCGCATCGTGCCCCCCGGCGCGGAGGGGCAGCCCAAGGTCCTCACCGCCCGCCACGTCGACGACCTCCGGCGTCTGTGGCCGCGCCTGCAGGAGGCCGGGGGCGGGTTCCTGCTGCAGGAGCTGGTCGAGGGGCCCGAGAGCGGGATCGAGAGCTACCACGCATACATCGACGAGGCGGGCGAGACCGTGGCGGAGTTCACCGGGCGCAAGCTGAGGACCTTCCCCGCCGCGCACGGCTACACGACCGCACTCGAGACGACCGACCACGCCGACGTAGCCCGCTCCGGCCGCGACGTCCTCGAGCGGCTCGGCCTGCGCGGGGTGGCCAAAGTGGACTTCAAGCGCGATCCCGAGGACCAACTCCACCTGCTCGAGATCAATCCTCGCTTCAACCTGTGGCACCACGCCGGCGCCCTCGCGGGAGTGAACATCCCCGCGCTCGTCTACAGCGACCTCACCGGGCGGGCCCGTCCCGAGACGCGCGGGGCTCGCCCCGGGGTGCGCTGGCGCCGGCTGCAGGAGGACGCGCGCGCAGCGCGCCGGGACGGGTCCTCTCCGGTCGCGTGGGTGCGGGACGTCGCCGCGAGCGAGGCAAGGGCGACGCTCGCATGGGACGATCCCCTGCCCTTCCTCCGGGGGGTCCTGTGGCCGCGCGCTCGCGCCCGGTGGGCGCGCCTGCGCGCCGCGGCCTAGAGGGGCTGGGTGCGCCGGATCCTGGCGGTGCTCGCGGTGGCTGCCCTCGCGGGGCTCGGCTGGTCGTGGCTCGGCTCGGGGCGCACGGGCGGCCCCGGCGCTCCCGGGGACGCGGGGCCCACCGTGGGGCGAACCCCTCGCCCGACGTCGTCGCCCGGTCTCAAGGACGCGCCCGCGGGCCTCTACCTCACCGAGGCGCCCGAGCGCGCGACGTTCCCCTTCATCGACCACGCCGTGATCGGCATCGACTGGAGCGAGCTCGAGCCCGCTCCCGACGACTTCGGAGGCCCCGGGTGGCGCCGCATCGACGCGGCACTGCGCGACCACCCGGGCTTCAGGTTCCGCCTCCGCATCGCGGCGGGCAGGGGCGCTCCGGAGTGGCTCAAGGACGTCGAGGGGGGGTGCGTGGACGTGACCCAGCCGGCCAACGGGCTGACGGCGTGCGTGCCGCGCTTCTGGACCGACGCGTACCTCGACGAGTACGCCGAGCTCATGGCCGAGGTCGCCCGGCGCTACGACGACGAACCGCGCATCCTCGATGTCGTCAACTCGGCCTGCATGACGATGTGGACGGAGCCGTTCATCCGCGCCGGGCGCGACGAGGCGTCGAACCTGCGCCTGTTCGAAGCGGGACTGAACGAGGACAGCGACAGGTACTGCCTGCGGCGCAGCACACGGGTGATGGTGCGCGCGTTCGAACGAACACGGACCTCCATCGCCACGCACCTCCAATGGCAGATCGTCACGGCGGACGGCGTGGAGCCGTCGTGGCCCAAACAACGCAACATGCTCAACAACCTGCTCGCGGCGTTCGGCGAGGAGATCGTGATCCAGAACAACGGGCTCGGCGGCGACGAGGGATGCACGCGCGAGGAGTCGCCGGTGGACGCGACCCAGATGTGGTGCTGGCTCGCCGCGATCCGCTACCCGAAGGGCTTCCAGACCGAGGGCGACCGCAAGCTCGAGGCGTCCGGCTTCGTCGTGCAGGACGCGATCCGGCGGGCGCTCGGGATGGGCGCGTGCTTCGTGGAGCACAACGCGTTCGGGGACAGCGCCTCGGCCGCCCGCGTGCTCGACACGAGGCTCAAGGCGAACTGTCCGCCGGGGTAGCGCCGCGCCGCGCCCGCGCCTCGATCGCTTCGGCGTACGCCCCCTCCACGCGCGCGAGGTGCCGCCGGGGAGAGAAATCCGTCTCGACCCTGGCCCTCCCGGCGCGCCCCATCTCGTGCGCCCGGCCGGGATCCGAGATGAGGCGTTCGAGGCTTCCTGCAAGGGCCCCGGCGTCGTTGGGCGCGACGAGGTCGCCGTCGAGGCCGGGCGTCACCATGTCCGGGATGCCCCCCAGCGTCGTTCCCACCACGGGCACGCCGCAGGCGAAGGACTCGAGCACCCACAGCGGCTGGTTCTCGTGGCAGCGCGACGGGAGCACCGACACCGCGGACGCACGCACGAGCTCGTGCAGCTCTGCGCGCGGCAGGAGACCGTGCCACCGGACGTCAGCGCCGGCCCGCCGGCCGAGCGCCTCGAGGGCGCCTCGATCGGGGCCGTCGCCCGCCACCTCGAGAGAGACCCCGATGCGGGCCGCGGCCTCGACGAGGACGTCGACGCCCTTCTCGTGGGAGAGGCGCCCTCCGTACACGACTCCTCCTCCGGGCGCGCTCTTGCGCTCGATGGCGTCCGCGTCGACGAAGCTGGGCACATGGCGGAGCCGATCGGGGAACACGCCGGCCTCCGTCATCTTGCGCAGCAGGAACCGGCTCGGGCAGAGGAACACCTGGACGGGCGAGTACGCCCGCGTGATCGTGTGAACGGTCATCTCCAGCGCATTGAGAGAGCTCGCGACGAGCGAGCCGTTGTTGCACCGTTTCCGGATCGCCTGGTGGAAGCGGCCGCCGAGGCACGCCTCGCACACCTCGCCGTGTGCGAGGAAGAGGTAGGTGGGGCACGCGAGCTTGTAGTCGTGCAGGGTCATGACCGCGGGCACGCCGCGCGCGCGCAGGGGACGGAGGATGGAGGGGGAGAGCTGGTGGTAGATGTTGTGCAGGTGGACGACGTCGGGGCGGAAGGCGTCGACGACCGTCTCCATGCCTCGGCGCGCGGAGGGGGAGTAGAGGAGCCGGCCCGCGATCGCCGTGCGGCCGCGCGCGGACGACGGCGGGGGGTTGAAGTCGAGCTGCTCCGGGAAGTGCTGCTCGAAGCGGGCGCGCATGTTCAGCGGATGCTTCATCCCGTAGAACTCGATCTCGTGACCGGCGGCCGCTTGCAGTTCCGCGAGGTCCAGCATGTAGGCCTCGGCGCCTCCGCGCCGGTACAGGAACTTGTTGACGTGCAGGATCTTCACGAGCTCGCACCGACGCGCCGGTCGAGGACGGGCGCGGCCCCGTGGAGGCGCCGCCTGAGCCTCTGCTTCGTGCTCTCCGGCAGCCGGCTGGCCAGCTGCCGCCGCAGCTGTACCGGGACGAGGACGGCGCGCGCGAGAGGGTATCTGAGGGTGCGCGCCACGAGCGTCGCCCACTCGAGGACGTCATCTCCGTCGGCGAACCGGTACTTGTAGTCCTGCCCGCCGGCGCCGAAGTCGACGCGGCTGTCGCCCGCCTCCCACGCGTGGCGTATCGCGACCATGATCGTCTGGAGGGCGGGACGGTCGGACGCCCAGGACTCGTCGAAGCCCCCGTTCCAGTACGAGACCTCGCCGCCCGCGGCGAGGAACACCTGCACGCTCACGGCGCGCCCGCCCACCTCGGCGACCCAGACGCGGAAACGGCCCGTCCCGTCGAGGCGGCGAGCCGTCTCCCGCAGCATCCGCTCGGCGCCCCGGTTGAGCGCATTAGACCCTCCCCTCGTCTCCCAGCGCGCGTAGTGGAGCCGGGCGAAGCTGGCGAGGTCGGTGCTTGCTTCGGCCTCGCTGTCTGCGATGCGGAAGGAGCCGCCCTTCCTCTCGAAGCGCCGCCGGGAACGGCCCATCTGTTGACGGAAGTTCGAGCTCTTCGAGGCGAGCCACTCGTCGTAGCTGCGGCCCGCGAGCGCGAGCGTGGGCGCGGGCATGTCCATGTGGCGATAGACCCACGGGGGGCCGCTCTGACGGCACGCGGCGCGCAGCGCGCGGTCCCACACGGGGGACGCCTCGAAGCCCTCGAGGGTGAGCAGGTCGGGCGCGGGAGGACAGCCCCGCAGGGTCTCTGCCACGAGGCCCGCGACGCGGGCCTCCGCGCCCGGGCGCGCGATCGGTCCCACCCGGAACGACGTCCCCGACGCAAGGGGGCGGTAGTGGGCGAGCCGCGTCCGTGCGCGCCTGAGGTAGAAGGGCGCGACGCCGTCGAGCTCGTCGCCGTCTCTTACGACGACCACGCGCAGCCGCGCGCCCGGTGGAGCCACGTGGCGCCACCACGGGAGCATCCACGCAGGGGAGCAGTAGGGGGCGCGGCATCGGGTGGCGAGGCGATCCCAGGCCGGGGCGAGCTCCTCGAGCCTGGCGGCGTCCTCGACCAGCTCCACGCCGCGCGAACGAGCCGCGCTCAGAGGGCGTCCCGTCGCGCGCGCCGGGGCCGCGACGCGCCTGTCCGCGCAGACCGCGAGGCTATGCTTCCGCGCCGGAAGGTGCCGCGGACATGAAGGAATCCACCCGTGTTGTCGCAAGACTGGTCGAGCGCGCTATGGGCCCGTTGGAGGAAAGGGGACTCACTCGACCGCAGGGACTGTTCGTCCTCGGATACCACCGCATCGATGATAGCGGCGGCCATCTCTCGGTCGGGTGCGACGACTTCGAGGCACACCTCGAGTGGCTGCACTCCGCCGGGTTCCAGGTGGTCGACGTCGCGCGGCCGCGCTTCCCGGCTCCGGGCGAGCCCCCGTGCGTTGCGATCACCTTCGACGACGGCTACCTGTCCGTGGCGCGCGAGGCGTGGCCGCGCCTGCGCGCGCGGGGATGGCCCGCGACCCTCTACGTCGTTCCCCGCTACCTCGACGGGAGGTCGGCGTTCCCCTGGGAAGAGGACGCGGCCGAGGAACGCGCCCGCTTGGTCGACGCCGCGTTGGTGCGACGGCTCGCGTCCGAGGGAATGACGATCGGGTCGCATTCGATGACCCACCGTTACCTGCCCGGCCTCGACCGCGCCGAGGCGAGCCGGGAGATCGTCGACAGCCGCCGCGCGCTGGAGGACCTCGTCGGCGTCGAGGTGGCGACGTTCTCGTATCCCATGGGCGGCTACAACGAGCGGCTTCGGGACCTCGTCGCCGAGGCCGGGTACGCGACCGCAGTGACCACCCGCCGGGGGCGCAACGGCGCCCGGGACGACCTCCTCGCGCTGCGCCGGCCGATAGTCGAGAGCGACCCGGCCGACCTCGCTCGCATCGTCAAGGGGTGCTACGACTTCCTCCGGCCCTTCGACCTGTGGCGGGAGCGGCGTCGTCAGAGGTCGACGAGGCCCGCAACACGGGCCGGGTGAAGGAGGGCGCGCCGGTCGAGGCGCTCTTTCTAATCGGGGCCCCTCGTTCCGGCACCAGCCTTCTATACAAGACGCTGTGCCTGCATCCCGACGCCGCGTGGATCTCGAACTGGGTGCGGAAGTACCCGCGCGTCCCGCTCCTGGCCGCTCTCAACCGAGTGTCGTCTCTCGCCCCCGGCCTGCGCCGCCGGGTCTGGTTCGGCAGCGACTCCAACGCCTACGTCTACGGGGGGCGGCGGAGCCTCGGCGAGCGCGTGTTCCCGATGCCGGTGGAGGGGGAGCCGGTCTTCGCCCGCAGCGGCATCCCCGACATCGATGGCGGTCTCCCATCCCTGCCGCGCGCCGACCAGGTGCGCGCGCTGCGGTCCGCCTTTGCCGCGATCCGCAGGTTCGGGGGCGGGCGCCTCTTCGTGAACAAGCGGATCGCCAACAACCGCCGCATCCCGCTTCTCCTCGAGGCCTTCCCCGCGGCGCGGTTCCTCGAGATCGTGCGCGACGGGCGCGCCGTGGCCTACTCACTGTCGCGCGTGGATTGGTGGCCGGACAGCGTCGTGTGGTGGAACGGCACGACCCCGAGGCAGTGGGCCGCGCGCGGGCTCGACCCGTGGGAGCTCTGCGCCCGCAGCTGGGTCGAGGAGGTGCATGCGATCGACGAGGGCATGGCCGCGGTGCCCTCGGGGCAGAGGCTCACGATCGCCTACGAGGCGTTCCTCGAGGATCCCTCGGCGGCGTTCGAGGCTATCGCTGCCTTCTGCGGCCTGGGCCCCCACCCTCGCTGGCGCCGGCACCTCTCCCAGCTCCACTTCCCCAACCGGAACGAGGCGTGGCGCCGCCGGCTCGACCCCTCCGAGGTCGCCACGATCGAGCGCATACAGGCGGACACGCTGGTGCGCTACGGCTATGCCTCCTGACGGCTCGGCGCGCAGCTTCCCCGCGCGCGTCGCCCGGCACTGGCGCTGGGTCCGGACCGAGGGCCTCCGCCGCCTCGTGGAGGAGGACGACCTCGACCCGAGGACGCGCATCCCCAACGCCATCAGGAAATGGTGGTGGAGGCGCCGCCACGGGGTCCCACCTGGGACCGCGATTCCGGTCTACCTCGTGGGCCTGCAGCGATCGGGCACGAACATGCTCGTGCGGGGTCTTGCGACGAGCCCGGAGTTCGCCGTCTTCAACGAGAACGACCGGCGCGCGTTCACCGGCTTCAGGCTGCGCCCCGACGACGTCATCGCATCCCTCATCGCGGCCAGCCGGCACCCCTACGTCCTGTTCAAGCCGCTCACGGACTCGCACCGCGTCGACCGCCTCCTCGACGACATCCCGGCGGGGGCGCCGGGACGGGCGCTGTGGGCGTACCGAAACGTCGACGGACGGGCCCGTTCCGCGGTGGCCAAGTTCGGGGACGCGAACCTGCAGGCGCTGCGCGCCATCGCCGCGGGGCGCGCCGGGGACCGGTGGGAGGCGCAGAGGCTATCCGAGGCGAGCCTGCGCGAGGTGGCCCGCCTCGATCTCGATCGGATGAGCCCGTGGAGCGCGGCCGCGCTGTTCTGGTACGTGCGCAACAGCCTCTTCTTCGAGCTCGGGCTCGACCGGCGCCCGGATGTCTTGCTCGTGTCATACGACTCCTTCGTCGCCCACCCGAGTGCCGCGATGGCCGCCGTGTGCGCGCACGTCGGCTTCCCCTACGACGACAACCTCGTGGCCCACGTCGAGCGGCGCACCCCCCGCGTCCCCAGCCGCCTCGACATCGACCCGCGCGTGCGGGAGCTCTGCGACCGGCTCGCGGCGCGCCTCGACGAGGCGGAGACGTCGGCGCGCGCCTCCGTTGAGGCCGGGCGACGGGCGTCGCCCGGCTCCCCGCTGCCGTAGAGCCGTCCGCGCCGCCGGCTCAGGTGTACCCGAGCTCCTCGAGCGTGCGGCGGGCACGGAGCCGGAAGAGGAGGGCGAGCAGCGGATCGAGCTCGCGGCGATGGGCGCCGACCCGGCCCCGGAAGATCGGCGCGCCGCCCTCTGCGGCGCGCCGAGTGGCGACCCGTTGCGAGTACTCCCCGCCGATGTCGTGCGGGGCCCGGTCGTAGTGCATCACCGCGGGGTCCCACTCCTCGCCGAGGAACTCGAGAAGCGCCCGCAGCGTGGACTCCGGGTCGCCGACGAGGTCTTCGTAACGGAGCTCGTACAGGCGCTCGGGCGGCAACGACGCACTCGCTGCCCGCACCGCGCGCACGTAGCGAGGCCACTTCTCCACCGCTTTGAGAGCCGACCAGTAGCCCCATCGATCGCGGTGGGACGCGACGACGTCGCGGCCGTCGCGCACCATATGCACGATCTGGGCGTGCGGGAACAACCTCAGGATGTAGTCGAGTGAGAGCGCGTAGCGCGGCGTCTTGTCCGCCCAGCGAGATTTGCCTCGGGCGGATGCGTAGTCGCGCTGGAACGATGCGAACAGCTCGGCGAACTTCGCGTCCCAGTACTCCTGCGGATAGCCGTAGTTGCGGAGGCTTCCCCAGTTGCGGCGGGTCACCTGCGCGAGATCGGCCAGGAAGCGCGTCTCCGGCCCGCAGCTGATGCGGGGGTGCGAGTCGAGGATGAGGCGGAGAAGCGTGGTGCCCGAACGCTGGCAGCCGACGATGAAGATCGGCCGCTCGGGGGGATCGCTCGCTCCCGTGCGCCCTTCCTCTGGGGTCGCCGGGGACGGGCGCGCGGGCACGGACACCTTCTCAGGATGACAGCTCGATGGTGGTTACGTGCCGTCTTGGCCGGCCGCGACCGCTTCCACCGAGGACCCGTTGTGCGCAGAGGGGGACGGGACGGGGTAGAGCCGCCGCGGTGGCCGCACGAGCTTGTGGTAGACGGCCTCGGTCGCGTCGACCGCATCGTCCCAGCGATAGCAGCGCAGGACGTGTTGGCGGAGGACCGCGGCGCCCTCGCGCTCGGCCTCCTGATCGGCGAGCACCACCCGGAGCGCGTCGGTCAGCCCGTCGAGGTCGCCCGTGGGGAACAGGCGCCGCCCCGGTCCGTTGGTGACGAGCACCTCGAGGTGGGGCGGGATGTCGCTGACGACGACCGGCGTTCCGCTCGCCGCCGCCTCGAGAAGTGTGAGGGGAAGCCCCTCGAGGTCCGACGGCAGCACGAACGCGGCCGCGTTCGAGTACAGCGCCTCGAGCACGGCGCCGTAGACGTAGCCGGTGAACACCACGCGCGGGTCCGCGGCGGCGAGGCGCAGCAGCGAGTCCACGTAGTCATTGGTGAAGCTCGTCCCGCCCGCGAACACCAGCCTGAGGTCGCCGGGCAGACGCCGGAACGCGCGTATGAGCAGGTCCGGCATCTTCTCGGGGACGAGGCGGCCGACGAAGAGCAGGTAGCGGCCGCGCTCGAGGCCCATCTCGCGCGTGCCGTCGCCGTCGGCAAGCACGCTGAGCGGGTGGGAGCGCATCTGGGGGACGCCGTTGGGGATGTAGACGGCCTCGCGGTCGTGACGGCGCGCGTAGTAGTCGGCGAGCGCTCGCGAGACGGCGATCGTGACGTCGGGGACGCGCGCGCTCATCCACGCGGCGAACTTGAGCACCGAACGGGCTCCCTTGCCCCATTTCGCCCGGTCGTAGTCGAGGCCGTGCGCGGTCAACACGACCTTGGAGCGCGATGCGAAGCGGGGCACGACCGACAGGAGCCCGGGACCCAGAGCGTGGTAGTGGAAGATGTCGTAGTGGTCCCGCATCGCCGCGTAGGTGGAGCGGGCGCTGTGGGCGATCGCGTCGAGGTGCTTGGTTCCGACGGTGGGGAGGTGGCACAGCCGCATCCCCCTGTATTCCTGCAAGGGCTCGCGCACGTAGTTCGTGCGGCAGAACACCGTCACCTCGTGACCTCGTGCAACAAGGCGAGCACCGAGCTCTTCGACATGGTGCTCTATGCCGCCGAAGGTGGCGGGGACGCCGCGTTGGCCGATCATCGCGATGCGAAGGGGGCTCATGGGCGATCTCCCATCACGCACGACGCCGCCGGGTGGACGCGAGGCGGGGAAGGGGCGCCGCGCCGCTCGACGAGGTCGAGCTCGCGCGCGCAGCCCGCGCCGCCGCCGGCCTGGATCTCGGATGTCAGGGCTTCCCCCACTTCGAACCTCTCGCTCAGTGCTAGGTGACTGGATACACCACGCGCCAGGTACTGGCAAGCAAATAGACAAGAAATTCCAACGCGCTTAACCGCGCTTACGAGAGAGCGGCTGTATCGTTGTACGACATGGCGGAACGGCGCGCGCAGGCTGCGTTGACTCCCGCCTCGCACCGCCTCGTCACCTTCGTCGGCGTCGCCGTCGCGGTCGCCCTCGCGTCCCTCAGCGGCATCGCCGCGTCGGACTCCAAGACGTCCGCGGTCCTTCCGCTCGCGATCGCGGTGGGCCTCTGCCTCGGCGCGCTCGCGCTCACGCGCTTCGGCGCCTTCGTGGAGCTCATGCTCATCGCGCGCGCGAGCCTCGACCTTGCGAAGCTGAGCGGGACCGGGGGCCTCGGCGAGGATGCCGGCGCGCGGGCCCTCGATCCAGCCGGGATCCTGGGAGTGCTCTTCCTCGCCGCCGCCGCCCTGTGGCTGGCGGCGCAGCGCCGCCGGCGCGGCCGGCTGCAGGGCTCGCCCCTGCGCCGGGCCCTTCTCACTCTCATGGCCGCCGGCTTCCTGAGCTTGCTCGGCACGTCGAGCGCGTCACAGACCGTGCTCGAGATCGTCCGCATCGCGGCCGCGGTGATGATGTTCGTGGTCCTCGAGGAGACGATGGGGGAGCGCGATCGCATGCGACGGCTGCTCCGCGCCGTCTATCTCTCCACACTGTTCCCATTGGCGTTCACAGCCCTCGGGATCCTCAGCGGCAACCCCCGCTCGGAGGTCAAGGGTGCGTTCACCCGCGTGATGGGGCCCTTCTACCAGTCCAATACCTTCGGCCGCTACCTCATGCTCATGCTCGTGTTCGGGGTCGGCGTCTACCCGTACCTCTCCGCGCGCCGCCGGCGACAGATGGCGGTCGTGCTCTTCGGATGCGCCGTATGCCTAGTCCTCACGTTGACGTTGAGCGCCCTCGCTGCATGTGTCGTGGGCCTCTGCGTGGTCGGCTGGCTGCAGAGCAAGCGAGTCCTGCTCGGGCTCGCCGTGGGCGGAGTACTGTTCCTGATGGTGTTCCCGCAGCTCGGAGCGCGCCTCGGAGAGCTGACCTCGTCGGAAGCCGCCGTCGGAACCGATCAGCAGAACACGCTCGAGTGGCGCCTCGCCCACTGGAGCGACGTTCTCGGGCTCGCGAGCGAGAACCCCGTGACGGGCATCGGCCTCGGGACGACCGGGGAGAGCGCCGACAGGTCCCCCCACAACGATTTCGTGCGTGCCTACGTCGAGATGGGCGTCGTGGGGCTCGCCGCCTACGTCGCCGTGCTGGCGGCGCTGCTCGCGCTCGCGCGGCGAGCCCTCGCGGCCGCGCCGCCCGGATCGCTCGACCGCGGGGTCGCCGTCGGGTACACGGGGTGCGCGGTCGCGTTCTTGCTGGTCAGCGCGGTCAGCAACGTGATGTCGTCGGTCGTGATCCTGTGGTACTTCCTCTCGTTCGCGGCGGCGGCCTCGAGCGTTGCGACGCGGGCGCCGGCCGAGGCGCCGATCGCCCGATATCCGGCCCCGGCGAGAGGCGGCGCGCTATGATCGCCCTTCCAGTTCCTGGTGCGCGTGGTATCACGGCCTCTGATCGCGGCCGCGTCCGAGTGGGGCAGGGGGTGTGATGGTTCTCTACGGCGACGAGGTGCGGGCGCTGGCCGGCGGGCGACCGCCCGGCGGGGGCCGCCTGCGCGACATGGAGATCCGCGACTACCTCAAGATCATCCGCCGGCGTTTCTGGATCGTCTTGCTCGTCCCC
Source organism: Actinomycetota bacterium (assembly GCA_036258675.1). Lineage (GTDB taxonomy): Bacteria > Actinomycetota > CADDZG01 > CADDZG01 > WHSQ01 > DATADD01. The sequence goes on from DATADD010000136.1 coordinate 20,335, forward strand.
CTCGTGGCCGCGGGATCGGTCCTCTTCCTGAGCCTCGGCAGCCCCGCCCGTTACGCCGCCACCGCCCGGGTCGCCGCGCGCTCGCTCCTGGGCGACCCGCTCAGCCCCTACGTCTCCGGGAACACGACCGCCGTGTTCGTGGCCGACTTCGTTGCCACCGTGCAGGACCCCATCGTGATCGACGTCGCCGCCGCAGAGGTCGGGGTCCCGGCCGACGCGGTGAGCGAGGGCATCACCGCGACCCCGATCGCTACCTCCGCCGGCCAGAGCGCGCTGATCGAGGTGCGCTACGAGACGACCGAGCAATCCGAGGCGGGGCCGGTCGCCGAGGCCGTGGCCAAGGAAGCGCTCCGAGCCATCTTCGAGCCCAACTACCTTCAGGCCGATGCCGAGGCGACACCGGACGGAGAGGGCGGCGGCGAGGCGGGCGCGGGCAAGAACGCGGAGGCGCTCGAGGCGCTGCTCGACGATCCGCGCGTCGTGTCTCTGCATCCCACCGAGAAGCTGTCCTCGGCTCCCGCGCTCCTCCGCAAGCTCGAGATAGCGATCGGTGTGGGGCTGTTCCTGTCGCTGTTCCTCGTGGTCCTGCTCGAGGTCGTCCTCACGCGCCGCGTTCCCGAGGCCGGAGGCCCCGGTGGAGACGGGCGCGCCGATCTCGACGGAGCGCTGAGCCCGCGCGAGCGCGCCCGGCAGCACGCCACAGAAGCAAGCTGACCCTCACCCCCGAAGCGCTCGCACCGTCCGACCCGCACGGCCGCGCGGGGGCCGAGCGCGGGTCGCCGCCGTGAGGGGCCGCCCGCCCGACGAGCCACCCGAGGCCGAGCGCGAGGTCGTCGGCATGGCCCGCGGCGGGACGCTCAACCTCGCCGCCGCGGTGGTCAGCAACCTGTGTCTGCTCGGGATAACCGCCGCTCTCGGCCTTCGGTTGGGGCCGGCGGGCGTCGGGATCTACTGGCAGGCGTACGCGCTCCTCTCCCTTCTCGGGTTGCTGTCGCTGGGAGGTTTCGGGACCGCGATGACCCGATACATCGCGGTCCACCGCGCCGATGGAGATCCCGGTGCGGTGCGCGGCACCGTGCGCACGGGGCTCGCGCTGACGCTGTCGCTGTCGACGGCGGCCGGGGCATCGCTCTGGCTCGGCGCGCCGTGGCTGGCGCGCGTGGGGTTCGAGGAGCCCACGCTCGTCGACCTCCTGCGCCTCGCCGCGCTCACGCTCCCGGCGCTGGCGCTCCTCGACGCCTCGCTCGGCGCCACGAAGGGATTCAAGACGATGCGGCCCTACGCCCTGATCGGATTCGTCGTCGAGCCGCTCCTGCGCCTCGGCCTCACGGTGGCGGCGCTCCTCGCCGGAGGCGGCGCCCGCGGCGCGATGGCCGCGTTGCTCGCGAGCACCTGCGTCGGGGCCGCGCTCGCCGCGGCGAGCCTGCGGCGGCTCCTGGGCGCGCCCAGCGCGCCCCCGGTCTACCGTCCGCGCGAGCTGTTCGGCTTCTCCATGTTCAGCTGGCTCGCCGCGGTCGCGTCGACGGGCCTCACGTGGGCCGACACGATCCTGCTCGGAGTCTTCCTCCCGAGCTCGCAGGTCGGCGTGTACAACGTCGCCACCCGGCTCGTCGTGCTCGCCAGCTTCGTGATGATGCCGATCAACTCGGCCTTCGGTCCGCGCATCGCCGACCTGCACCACCGCGGCCGGACCGAAGCCCTGCGCCGTGCCTACGCGGCCGCGACCGGATGGATCGTGCGCCTGTCGCTGCCCGCGTTCATCGTCCTGGGCCTCTTCGCGACCGAGGTGCTGAGGTTGTTCGGCGCCGAGTTCGCGGTCGGCGCGGTCGTGACGGTGACGCTTGCGGCGGGCAAGCTCGTCGACGCCGGCACGGGCCCATGTGCCCTCATGCTCAACATGTCGGGGCGCCCCGCGCTCAACATGGCGGACAACATCGCGGTGTTGGTGCTCAACGTGGCTCTCAATCTGTGGCTGATCCCGCGCTTTGGGATCGTCGGATCCGCCGCCGCGTGGGCGGCTGCGCTCGCGCTCGTCAACGTGCTGCGGGTCCTGCAGGTGCGGGCGACGATGGGGATGCTGCCCTTCGGCGCAGGTCTTGGACCCGCCGTCGGCGCGGGTGCCGCCGCGCTCCTCGCCGGAGCCGCGGTGCGGGCGCTCGCGCCCGCGGAGCTCGTCTTGCCCGCGGGCGTGGCCGCGGTCGCGGTCACCTACGTCGCAGTCACCCTCGCGGTCGGGCTCAGCGCCGAGGACAGGCTGGTGATCGCGTCGCTGAGATCCGGCCGGCGCCCCCTGTCGCGGGGCGCGCCGGGCACATGACGGCTCCCCGGGTCCCCGCGCTCACGCCTCGGCGCAGTTCGCCTTGAGCTGCTCGTCGTAGGAGCGGGCCTGCGTCGCGTCGGTGCCGAACTGGTTGTGCTCGACGAAGCAGGCGCCCATCGCGATGCCCTGCTGCACCGCGTGGCCGACCGTGTAGCCGCGCGCCGAGAGCTTGCTGTCACCCTCGGTCTGGAACCCCTTGGGCGTCGCGGCCGCCTTCATCCAGCACCACAGTCCCGAGGTGGGATCCCCGGACGCGCACCCCTCGTTGCCCCCGAGACCGTTGTTCTGCACCACGAGCTTGGCCCCATAGCGGGACCGGAACCCGTCCAGCAGGACGCGCTCCTTGTCCCACGACGGCGCGACGCCGTTCGAATCGGTCGCGGGGTCCACGATGATCTGCCACTGCACGTGGGTCGCGAGCGAGACACGGGTGCGCGCGAAGAGGCGGTCGTGGATCTCCATCGATCTCTCGAGGCAGCGGCGATCGGTGGTCTCGTTGAGCCCAGCTCGCCACAGCCGGGTGTTCGACGCGGTGTGGCTCCCGGCCCGGATGAACGGCTCCGCCCAGTTGGTCATGCAGGCGCTGTTGACGACGTCGAGGACACGCGGCTCTGCCTCGTAGCGGCGCGCCACCTCCGCCATGAGCTCCTCGTACTCGGTGAGCGCCACGTCTCTCCAGAAGTACGGAACGCACGACGAGATGTTGTTCGAGGGCTGCACGATCGCGATGCCGCCTTCGCGCGAGCAGTCCCGGCCCGAGCCTGACAGCGCCGGGCCGCTCATCTTCTTGAGCCACGAGGGGGCGAAGCGGCCGGCCATGATGCGGAGGCGGAACTTCATGTTCGGGTGGTTGCTCAGCATGCTGTCGATGCGGGTCCACCCGGGACCGGAGAAGGAGCCGTCGGCGGGCTCGAGCTCCGCCCACGTGGCGCCGATGATCATGTGGTCGATGAACGACATCGACTCGCTGGGGGGCTTCGAGGTCAGGTAGAGCCCCGCCCCGGGCTCTTTCAGGCCCTCCTCGAGCACGTCGGCGCTCTCCAGCCGGTTCGTGCTCGTGACGGTGTCCCCGGGCGACGGGGACGGTGCCGGGGACGGCGCGCTCCCGCCGGAGGGGGGGCCGGGCGCCGGCGGCGGGCTCTCGGCCGGCGACGGGAGCGGGGCCGGCGACCGGGCGGGGAGGGCCCCCGGCGCGGGGAGGACCTCTATCGCCTTCACGCTCGGGTTCTGCACCACGGAGTGGAAGCCGAGGTCGAGGGATCCGTCGGTGACGGTGGCGTCGAGCTCCTCGACCAGGGCCGCGTCCGGGCCGGCCTCGGCGTAGACGTCGACGTCGTCGAGCACCACTGACCCCTCCAGGGAGACGTCGAAGACGCGGGCGCCCTCGGCCTGGGCAGGCGCGAAGGTCTCGGCGAGGTAGAGGCGAACGGTGTAGCTCCCGGGCGCTGCCGGGAAGCTCCACCTCATGCCGTCGCCCGCGGGCGTCGCCCAGCGCTCCGTGTCGAACAGGCTCTCGGGGGTGCCCTCGGGCACGGAGGGATGGGTGAGGTCGACGTCGACGTCGTGGCGGGCCGTCCGGGTCGCGGAGGGGTCCACGTAGGGCGACGGCGCCGCGGCCGTGTCCCTCCGCCACCCCGCCCCGCCGGGCCCTCCTGCGTCGATCCGGAAGGCGCGCC
>DATADD010000137.1:0-1665 GCA_036258675.1 Actinomycetota bacterium
GTGTCGGAGGGGGGACTTGAACCCCCACGAGGTGTGACCCTCACTAGGCCCTCAACCTAGCGCGTCTGCCAATTCCGCCACTCCGACGTTGAGCCGGGCGATGCGCGTCGCCCGGGGGATCGATTATAGGCCCGGGCCGCCGCCGGCCCCCCGGTCGATCGACCAGTCCTCGGCGTTCCACAGCGGCCCCTCGAGCGTCGGGTTGGGGGTTATCCCGTGCACTCCCCTCCTCCACGCGACGTAGCTTTCGAGGTGGAACAGCGGCAATGCGGCCCGCCCCCCCGGCACCGCTCCGGGGCGCAGGCTCGGCGCGCCCGCGGCGCGCACTATCGCGAGGTCCGCGGGGTTGTCGTGGGCCCACAGCCCGTAGAACGTCTCGGCGTCGACGGACACCGTCTCAGCGTCGAGGTCCGCGCGCGTCAACTGCGTGTACACCGCGCGCTGGACGAGAGCGAGCAGCTCGTCGCCCTCCGGCGCGGACACGAGCAGCTCGTCCGTCGGCGACGAAGCGGGCGCCGTCGCGGGAGGGCCGTCGCCCGCAGCTCCTCGCGGCCCCGGGCCCGGCGTCACGGTGTCCGAGACGCGGCCGTCGTCGCGCACGAACGCCTCCTCCATCGCCTCCCGATCGAGCGCGGCCGCGATCGCCGCCCGTTCCCCCGCGTCGACGCCGGGACCGAAGCGCACGAACACCCGCTCCCAGCCGAGCGCACCCCGCACGGTCGTCCCTGCGATCGACGCCTCGTCGAGGTTCACCGTGGCAGGCACCGCGGCCGCCGCGAGACGCCCCCGCGAGAGCAGCTCCAGCAGGATCCTGACGTCTTCGACGAAGACCGCCCTGAACCCGTCCAGATGGGCCGGAGCGCCATCCCAGCGCGGGTTGCGCTCGTAGACGACCTCCAACCCCCGGGTATGGGACCGCATCCGGAAGGGTCCCCCCGACACCGCGGGGAGCCACCGGCCGCGCGGCAAGACGAACGCGGCCGAGGCGAGGGCGGTCGGGCCCCCGGCCGCCGCCGGCTCGAAGACCACGGTGCGCCGGCCGTCGGCGCGCACCGAGTCGAAGGCCGTGAACCCCGACGGAGGGCGCGCCCTCCGCGCGCTCGCGACCACATCGCGCGCCGTGACCGGGCGGCCATCGCTCCACAGGGCGCGCCGGATGCGCACGCGCAGCTCTCCTCCGACGCGTTCACTGCGACGTGCGAGGTCGGGCTCCGGGGATCCGTCCGGACGGAGTCGGAACAACGACGGGTACAGTGGCCGCGCCAGCGCGCGCGTGAGATCCGATGCCAGCGGCGAGTAGGGATCGAGGGTCGCCGGCGAGCCCACCACGCCGAAGTCGAGCGATCCCCCCGCGTGGACGCGAGGCCCGGAGGCGGGCGGGCTCCCGACGGGCTCGGCGCGCGTGCAAGCCGCGCCCGCGACGAGCACGAGCGCGGCGGCGACCCGCGCCGCGGCTCCAATCACCGGTCGACCGCTACGGAAGCGGCGTCGAAGCCCCCCAGGACGTCGAAGGCGATGCCGTCCACCCACGGCTGCACGGCCCAGCGCATGCGGAAGGACCCCAGCGGTACGACCGGCACCGCGCGCATGATCGCCTTCTCGGCGCGCCGGTAGAGGCGCGTCGAGACCTTGTCCGACGCCGTCGCACGCGCCCGGCGCAGGAGC
>DATADD010000138.1:0-2594 GCA_036258675.1 Actinomycetota bacterium
GGACTCCGCGCGCGGCCGGAGCGAGCACGAGGACGCGCCCGTCCTCTTCGCGCGTCACCTCCACCGGGGCGATCGCGTCCGCGCCCGGAGGGAGCGGCGCGCCGGTCATGATGCGCGCCGCGGTGCCCGGCCCCACCGTGACATCGCCCGGGTCGCCCGCCTTGATCTCCCCCACGAGACGGAGCGCGACGGGAGAGTCCTCGGAGGCGGCCGACGCGTCGGCGGCGCGCACCGCGTATCCGTCCATCGCGGAGTTGTCGAAGCGCGGAAGGGGATGGGGCGCGCGCATCTCCTGTGCCAGCACCGTCCCGAGGGCGTCGGCCACGCGCACCTCCTCGACGGGGACCGGCTCGACCGCCTCGAGCACGCGCTTGCGCGCCTCGTCGACGCCGATCATCGCCGCTCGAGCCGGGCCGCGACCTCTGCGAGGTACTCCTTGAAGGGCTCCGCGAGCTCGCGTCTGCGCAGTGCGAGCTCGATCGATGCCTTGAGGTAGTCGAGCTTCTTGCCCACGTCGTACATCACGCCGTGGTGCACATAGGCGTAGACCTCTTCCTGCTCGGCGAGGAGCTTGATCGCATCGGTGAGCTGGATCTCGCCCCCGACGCCCTCGGAGGTCTTGTCGATCGCGTCGAAGATCCCCGGGGTGAACACGTAGCGTCCCCTCGACCCGAGCGTGGACGGAGCCTCGTCGGGCGACGGCTTCTCGACCATGTCGCGCAGGCGCACGAGATCGGGCGCGACCTGCTCGCCCGCGACCGCTCCGTAGGCCGAGATGTTCTCGCGAGGGACGTCCATCACCGCGACCACGCTCGCGTGACGCTCCTCGAAGATCTCGAGCATGCGCTCGACGAGCACGGGCTCGTTCCCCTCGGGATGCGGCACTATCTCGTCTCCGACCATCACGACGAAGGGTTGGTCCGCGATGTGATGACGCGCGACGCTGACGGCGTGCCCGAAACCGAGCGGCTCCTTCTGGCGCACGAAGTGGACGTCGGCGAGCTCGGCGACCCGCCGCACCTCCTCGAGCTCCCTGTCCTTGCCCGTCCGCTCGAGGTGATGCTCCAGCTCGAGCGAGCGGTCGAAGTGGTCCTCGACGGTGATCTTGCCCCGGCTCGTGACGACGAGGATGTCGTCGAGCCCGGCTCGCACCGCCTCCTCCACGACGTACTGGATCCCGGGCTTGTCGACGACCGGGATCATCTCCTTGGGCTGCGACTTCGTGGCGGGCAGGAAGCGCGTGCCCAGGCCGGCCGCGGGGATCACCGCCTTGCGAACGGTCATGGCCTCCTCAACTCGCGTCGACACAGACGCCGCAGTCTATTGCCCCGCCCCGGGCCGGCCGGGCAGCCCGGTTACTTGGCGACCGAGAGGCTCGGCGCGCCTCCGGCCACCACGATCCGGTTGCGCCCCGCCTGCTTGGCGTCGTAGAGCGCCTGGTCGGCGGCCTCGATGAGGGACGAGAAGGAGGCGCCGTTGCGCGGGTAGGACGCGACGCCGATCGAGACGGTGAGGCGGACGGGCTCCTCGCCCGGCTCCCCGAAAGGCTCCGCGTTGATCACGTCCTGTATCTTGCCCGCGGTCGTTACCGCGCCGGAATGGTCTGTCTCGGACAGCAGACACACGAACTCCTCGCCGCCGTAGCGCGCGAACGTGTCGACCTCGCGCAGGACGTTGTTCACGCGGCGCGCGAACTCGACCAGGATCGCGTCGCCTCGTCTGTGCCCGTGGGTGTCGTTGACGCGCTTGAAGTGATCGAGGTCCATCATCAGCACGCTGAAGGGGCGCTCGAAGCGGACCGCGGTCGCCAGAGTGTGCCGGAAGTTCATCTGGAAGAAGCGGCGGTTCCACACTCCCGTCAGGCCGTCGGTCAGCGACAGCCGCTGCGCTTCCTCGTGCAGCGTCACGTTCTCGATCGCGACCCCTCCCTGCTCCGCGAGGAAGACCACGGTCTCGAGATCCTCTTCGGTGAACGGGCGGCTCTCGTCCTGCCGATAGACGACCACAACGCCCTGGATGCGCCCTCCGCTGTAGACGGGGGCGCCCGCGGCGACGGGGAAGCGCGGCTCGCGTCCCTCGATCGCCTCCGGACCCTGGCTCGCGCGCGTCACCGGTCCGCCCCTCTCCGCCACGACGCCGGCGATCCCCGCGCCGACGGGCAGATTGCCCAGCTCGCCCTCGACCCCGTTCGCGATGGCGGCGTACAGCTCGCGGCGGTTGGGGGCGAAGCGCCACAGCACCGCTGCGTCCGCCTGGACCGCGTCCGAGGCGGTGTTGAGCAGCGACTCGAGGATCTGCTGCATGTTGTGCGTCGAGCGCAGCGTCTCGCCGACGCGTCTCACGGCGCGCCGCAGCTGCTCGCGCGACGAAGACAGCTGCTTCACCATGTCGCTGAGCCGCTCCGACATCTCGTTGAAGGAGGCCGCGAGCTGTCCGACCTCCCCCGAAGCGCGCAGCGTTATGCGCTCGTCGAAGCGTCCCTCGGCGAGGGCCCGGGCCCGCTGCGACAGCACCACTATCGGGCGGGTGATCCAGCGCGACACCACGGATCCCGTGACCGCGGTCCACACGACCGCCACCAGGAGGAGCAGCCC
>DATADD010000139.1:0-13588 GCA_036258675.1 Actinomycetota bacterium
TGGGGGGACCCGCCGCGGCCGGCCTCGCCCTCGCAGCGGGCGCGGGAGCGTCCGCCGCGTGGGTCGCCCTCCAGGGACGCCGCGCCCTGCGGTGGCTGCGTCCAACACCCGCGCAACCGGCCGACGCCCCGCGCCTCCTCAACCTCGTCGAGGGCCTGGCGACGAGGGTGGGCGGCCCCGTCCCCTCGATCTGGATCGCGGACGGGCACGGCCGCAACGCGCTCGTGTGTCGATCGGGGGGCCCGCGCGTCGTCGTCACCCGCGCCCTCGTGGAGGAGGCGACCCGCACCGAGCTGGAGGCCGTCGTCGCGCACTGCCTCGTGAGGCTGCAGCGCCCGCTCCTGAGGGAGTCCCTCGGCGCCGCCTTCGGACCGCCCGCGACCACGCTCGCGGTCGACACCGCCCTCGACGCGCGCGCCGCCGCCATGACCCGTTACCCGCCCGGCCTCGCCGCGGCCGTGTCGAAGTCCGACGACCCCTCCCGCCTGCGCCCCTTCTGGTTCGCCGCGGAGGGCCCCTCGCACAGGTCTCGGCGCGACCGGCTCGACGCGCTCGCCGACCTGTGAGCGCCATTTCCGCGACCTCGCGGAGGGCCCGTGGTAACTTGCCGCGCCCGAGGGCCAACTCGACGCGCCCCGCGCGTCCGGCCGCCGCGCCGGGCGGCGACGCCGCTCGACCGTAACCACGGACTCGGCCGCGGCGTCCACGACAAGCACCGACGACGGGAGGTCGCGCCGGCATGCCGACACAGATGAGGGCCGCAGCCATCGCAGGCGGGGTCCTCGTCGTGGCCGTCGTCGTCTTCTTCCTCCTCGGCGGCGGCGAGGAGGTCCCCGGGCTCGGAGCCGTGCTCGAGCCGAAGACGTGCCCGCTCACCGGCGAGGAGCCCAGGAGCGACAAGGCGCTCGATCGCGCCGCGGTGGCGATCAAGGTGGAGAACGCGGCGGTCGCCTATCCCCTGTCGGGACTGGAGGACGCCGACATCGTCTTCGAGGAGGCGGTGGAGGGAGGCATCACTCGCTTCTTGGCCGTCTACCACTGCAACGACACGAGCAAGGCGGGGCCGGTCCGCAGCGCGCGCCTCGTCGACCCGGCGATCATGACGCCGCTCACGCGCGTGCTCGCGTTCTCGGGCGCCAACAACCCCGTCATGCAGGCGCTGAAGAGGGCCGATGTCGTCGCGATCCAGGAGAGCGAGGCGGGCTCCGCGATGCAGCGGATCGCGCGCGCGGGGATCAGCTCGGAGCACACCCTGTACGCCGACTCGGCCAAGGTCAGAAAGGTCGCGGCGAAGAGGTTCTCCGACCCTCCCGAGGAGGGGTCGTACTCCTTCGGCGACGTCCCCCAAGGGGCGAAGAGGGCAACGAGCGTGTCGATCAGCTTCAGCGGCGCAACCACGATCGACTACGAGTGGAGGGACGGAAGGTGGCTGCGGTCGCAGAACGGCGCGCCGTTCAAAGCCGAGTCCGGCGGCCAGATCGCGGTCGACAACGTGCTCATCGAGGAGCACGAGGTCAACTTCTCGGACACGATCGTCGACGTCGCCGGGAACCCGTCCGTCGAGATCGCCGACGTGACCGGCTCGGGGCGCGCCGCGTTGTTCCGCAACGGCCGGGTCATCAAGGGCCGGTGGGTGCGCGAGTCCGTGGACGACCCGGTGCGTTTCGAGACGAGGTCGGGCGACGACATGGTCCTGCAGCCCGGGACCACGTGGGTCCACCTCGTCCCGAACGGCAAGGGCGACGTGAAGGGGTCGTTCTCCTATGAGAAGAGGTAGGGGCGCGCCCGCCGCGATCCTGGCGTGCCTGTTGATCGCGGTCGCGTCCGCCGCGTGCAGCGACGACGATCCCGCCCCGGCGGCGGCCGAGCGCCCCGCGTCGGAGCCCTCCCAACCCGAGCCCGACCCCGTGTGCCCGCTCACCGGCGAGGAGCCGCCCAAGGGCGTCTCGCTGGAGCGGGAGGCGATCGCGGTCAAGGTCGAGAACTCCGAGGCATCTCGTCCCCAGAGCGGGCTCGAGGACGCGGACGTGGTCTTCGAGGAGATCGTCGAGGGAGGCATCACCCGGTTCATGGCGGTCTATCACTGCGGCGACGCCAAGAAGGTCGGCCCCGTCCGCAGCGCGCGCTTCGACGACCCCAAGATCGCGCTGCCGTTCACGAACGTGATCGCCTACTCGGGGTCGAACAAGATCGTCGACGCGGAGCTGAAGAAAAAGAAGATGGTCCGTCTCAACGAGCTCAACGAATCGAACGCCTTCTTCCGGGTCCCGCCCGGTGTGCTCGACGTGCACAACCTGTTCACGAACGTGGCGCGCCTGCGCGCGGCGGCCAAGGGCCCGCGCGTGCATGCGCCGAAGAACGCGTTCGAGTTCGGGCGCCTGGACAAGGGAGCGAAGAGGGCGCGTCGCGTCACCGTCCATTTCAACGCCTCGAACGCGGTCGAATACCGCTGGAGGGGCGGCCTGTGGAAGCGTTGGGAGGCCGGTGCGCCGTTCAGGTCGGCCACGGCAGGTCAGATCGGCGTCCCCAACGTCCTCGTCCAACAGGTCGAGGTGAACAACTCGAAGAAGATCGTCGACCCCGCCGGCAACCCCTCGCCCGACATCGCGCTCGAGGGCAAGGGGACCGTATGGCTGTTACGCGATGGCCGCGTCATCAAGGGCACGTGGCGGGTGTCCAAGACCGGCGACGCTCCCGTCTACCGGACGAGGAAAGGCGACCCACTCCTTTTCGATGTGGGTCCGACATGGGTCGAGCTGGTCCCCTCGCGCAAGGGCGAGGTCAAGGGCTCGGTCGACATCCGCTGACCCGAAGCGCCCGCGGGAGCTCGATGCGCCCCTGGTAGCATGAGGGTTCGGGCGGGGTCGGTGTCATGCCGACCGTACGGGGCGGGAGACCGGCCCGGGAACCCGATCACGAGGACAGGTGAGCGCGATGGCCACAGCTTTCGAGGAGACGGGTGGAGCGCGCGTCAAGCGCGGGCTCGCGGAGATGCTCAAGGGCGGCGTCATCATGGACGTCACGACCGCGGATCAGGCTCGCATCGCGGAAGAGGCCGGCGCGGTCGCGGTCATGGCTCTCGAGCGCGTCCCGGCCGACATCCGATCCGAGGGCGGCGTCGCGCGCATGGCGGATCCCGAGAAGGTGTCCGAGATCGTCGAGGCGGTGTCGGTCCCGGTGATGGCGAAATGCCGCATCGGTCACTTCGCGGAGGCCCAGGTGCTGCAGAGCCTCGGCGTCGACTACATAGACGAGTCCGAGGTCCTCACGCCCGCGGACGAGGCCAACCACGTCTACAAGTGGGACTTCACCGTGCCCTTCGTGTGCGGTGCGACGAACCTGGGGGAAGCGCTGCGCCGGCTCGGCGAGGGCGCGGCCATGATCCGCTCGAAAGGCGAAGCCGGCACGGGCAACGTGGTCGAGGCCGTGCGGCACATGCGGGCGATCACAGCGGAGATCAAGAGGCTCACGACCCTCCGGCCGGAGGAGCTGATGGCAGCCGCCAAGGAGCTGCGCGCCCCGTTCGAGCTCGTGCGCGAGGTGGCGGAGAGCGGCAGGTTGCCGGTCGTCCTGTTCACCGCGGGCGGGATCGCAACGCCGGCGGACGCGGCCCTCATGATGCAGCTCGGCGCCGACGGCGTCTTCGTCGGCTCCGGGATCTTCAAGTCGGGCGACCCCGCGACGCGGGCGCGCGCCATCGTCGAGGCGACGACCTACTTCGAGGACGCGGACATCGTCGCCAAGGTGTCGCGCGGGCTCGGGGAAGCCATGGTCGGGGTGGGCCTCGACCAGGTCCCGCCCGCCGAGAGGCTGGCGGCGCGCGGCTGGTAGCACCGTGAAGGTGGGGGTGCTGGGGCTCCAGGGGGACGTACGCGAGCACGTGCGCGCTCTGGAGGCCGCGGGCGCGCACCCCATCGTCGTCAAGCGACCGCACGAGGTCGACACCGTCGACGGGCTCGTCCTCCCAGGGGGGGAGTCCACGACCATCGGCAAGCTGCTCGACCGCTTCGGCCTGCTCGGGCCGATCGCCCAGCGCGCGCGCGCGGGGATGCCGTTGTACGGCACCTGCGCGGGACTGATACTCATGGCGCGCGACGTGGTCGGCCGGGAGGGCGCGCCGCACAAGCTCGCCGTCTTGGACGTCGTGGTGCGACGCAACGCCTATGGACGTCAGGTGGACTCGTTCGAGACGGACCTAGAGGTATCGGGTCTCGAGAGGCCCTTCCGGGCGGTGTTCATCCGCGCCCCCGCGATCGAGAGCGCTCGCGACGGCGTCGAGGTCCTCGCCCGCCACGACGACGCGCCGGTGCTCGTGCGCCAGGAGCGCCTGCTCGCGTCGAGCTTCCACCCCGAGATGACCGGAGACGGCCGCATCCACGAGCTCTTCGTCGACATGGTCGAGGAGTCCTGATGTCGGGTCACTCCAAGTGGTCGACCATCAAGAGGAAGAAGGGCGCCGCCGACGCGCAGCGGTCGCGCCTGTGGGGCAAGCTGCTGCGCTACGTGGAGGTCGCCGCCCGCGACGGCGGAGGCAACGTGGACGCCAATCCGACACTCGCTTCGGCTGTGCAGAAGGCCAAGGAGAGCTCGGTGCCCAACGACAACATCGAGCGGGCTATCAAGCGGGGCACCGGCGAGCTCCAGGGGGAGACCTACGACGAGGTCTCCTACGAGGGCTACGGCCCGGGCGGGGTCGCCATCCTCGTGCGCTGTCTCACGACGAACCGGAACCGCGCCGCGCAGGACGTGCGCGGCGCCTTCAACGGCGGCGGCGGCAAACTGGCCGAGCCGGGCTCGGTCGCGTGGATGTTCGAGCCCAAGGGCCTGATCGTCGTGTCGGGCACGGCGGAGGACGACGTCTTCCTCGTCGCCGTCGACGCGGGCGCGGAGGACGTGCGCTCGACGCGCGTCCCCGGGGACGAGGGGTCCGCCGCAAACGGCGGCACCGTGGTCGAGGTCGTGACCGCGCCCGACGCGCTCGCACGCGTGCGTGCGGCGCTCGACGAGGCCGGCATCGAGGTGGAGTCGACCGAGCTCACACAGGTGCCGAGATCGACCGTCCCCGTGGAGGGATCGGACGCGAGGCGGCTGCTCCATCTCGTCGACGCCCTCGAGGAGCTCGACGACGTCCAGGAGGTCCACGCCAACTTCGACATCCCCGACGAGGTCCTGGCCGCCTCCGCGTGAGACCGGCGGATGCCGGATCCGCGTTGCGCGCTCCGCCCCCGGATCGGCGCCCGGCGGCCATATCCCGGGGTTCGACTCACCCCTGCTTTAGTGTGGGCTGCGAACAGGCGTTCGTATCGTCGCTCTCGGGCTGGGAGGCTCTGTGCGCGTGATCGGCATCGACCCCGGGGTGGCCGTCACCGGCTACGCGGTCGTGGAGCGGGTCGGCTCGAGGACGCGGGCGCTCGACGTCGGGATCGTCCGGACGAGACCCGGGGCCCAGGCGCAGCGCTTGCTCGAGCTCGAGGACGGCATCGACAAGGTCCTCGTCCGTCACCGGCCGGACGCGGCCGCGGTCGAGCGGGTCTTCTTCAACGCGAACGTCCGCACCGCGATGGCGGTGGGACAGGCCTCCGGAGTGGCGCTCGCCGCCGCGGCGCGCCGAGAGATCGAGGTGGTCGACTACACACCCCTCGAGGTGAAGCTCTCCGTGGTCGGGTACGGGGCGGCGACGAAGCACCAGGTGCAGACGATGGTCGCCCGGCTCCTCGGGCTCGCGCGGGCGCCCGCGCCTCCCGACGCGGCCGACGCGTGCGCGCTCGCGATCTGTCACCTCAGCCGGGGCGCGCTGCGGGACGCGGTGGACAGGGCACTGGCGTGATCGGGTTCCTGAGAGGCGAGGTCGCGGCACGCGCGCCCGGCACCTGCGTGCTCGACGTAGGAGGCGTGGGCTACAGCCTCTCCTGCTCGACGACGACGCTCGCGGCGCTGCCTCGGGCGGGCTCGGCGACCCGGTTGTGGACGCACCTGCACGTGCGCGAGGACGAGCTCGCGCTATACGGGTTCGCGGAGGAGGACGAGAGGGCCGTGTTCGTGGCGCTCCTCGGCGTCTCGGGCATCGGCCCCAAGGTGGCTCTCTCGCTGTGCTCGGCACTGCCCCCCGAGTCGTTCCGGCGCGCGCTCGCGCACGACGACGTGGCCGCGCTCGCGTCGGTGCCCGGGATCGGTCGCAAGACGGCGCAGCGGGTCCTGCTCGACCTCAAGGAGAAGCTCGCGGGCGCCCCCGCGGCCGCGCCGTTCGGCCCGGAGACCGAGGCCCTCGCTCGCTCCGCGCTCGAGAACCTCGGCTACTCGGCCGCCGAGGTCCGGAGCGCCCTCGAGAGCCTCGACGGGGAGGCGGGGGACTCCGTCGAGGATGTCGTCCGCTCGGCGCTCAAGGTGCTGGCGTGATGGACGCGGAGGGGGCCGCGTGAACGACGCCCTCGCCGTCCACGCCGACCCGCTCGAGCGCGCCGCGGAGCAGTCGCTGCGCCCGCGCACGCTCGACGAGTTCGTCGGGCAGCGGGAGCTCAAGGAGCACCTCGCCATCGTCCTCGAGGCGGCGCGGGCGCGCGGGGAGGCCGCGGGCCACCTTCTGCTGTGCGGACCGCCGGGACTGGGGAAGACGACGATGGCCCACGTCGTGGCGCGCGCCATGGGAGCGAACATCAAGCAGACCTCGGGTCCGGTGCTGGAGCGCGCCGGGGACCTCGCCGCGATCCTCACCAACCTCGACGACTCCGATGTCCTGTTCATCGACGAGGTCCATCGTCTTCCTCGCACGGTCGAGGAGGTGCTGTACCCGGCGATGGAGGAGGGTCAGCTCGACCTCGTGATCGGCAAGGGGCCGAGCGCCCAGACGATCCGTCTCGACCTGCCCCGTTTCACGCTCGTGGGGGCGACGACGCGGACGGGGCTCATCACGGGCCCTCTCCGGGGCCGCTTCGAGCTCATCGAGCGGCTCGACCCGTACCCCGTCGAGGACCTCGAGGCGATCGTCGGTCGCTCCGCGCGCATCCTCGGGGTCGAGCTCGTCGCCCCCGCGGCGTGGGAGATCGCCCGGCGGGCGCGGGGCACGCCCCGGATCGCCAACCGGCTCCTGCGCAGGGTGCGGGACTACGCCCAGGTGCGGGCCCGCGGCGTCGTCGACGAGGACGTCGCCCGGCGCGCCCTGGCGGTGTTCAAGGTCGACGAGCGGGGGCTGGACAAGGTCGACCACGCCCTCCTCGACGCGGTCGCGAACCGCTTCGGAGGCGGGCCCGTCGGGCTCACCACGCTGGCCGTCGCCATGGGCGAGGAGCCGGACACGATCGAGGACGTCGTCGAGCCCTACCTCGTGCAGATCGGATTCCTGCGGCGGACGCCGCGCGGCCGAGTCGCAACCGAGGCCGCGTTCGCCCACCTCGGCCTCGATCCTCCCGCCCGGCGCCTCTTCGGCTGAGGCCCCCGAGGCCCGGCGGCGTTAGGATGCAGCGATAGGGCCGCACGAGCGGCTCTGCTCGCGCGTGCGGGCGATCCCGCCGACCGCGAGCGACGACTGTGAACGACAAAGGACGTGAGACGTCGTGGACCCTTCGGGCCTCATCTTCCTCATCCTGATGATGGTCATCTTCTATTTCATGCTGATCCGGCCGCAGAAGCGCCGCGCTCAGCAGCACCGCGACCTCGTCCAGAGCCTCGAGATAGGCGATGAGGTCGTCACGATCGGCGGTCTTCTCGGAACCGTGGCGCGCCTCGAGAACGATGCGCTCGAGCTCGAGGTGTCGCCGGGGACGAGGCTGCGCTTCCTCAAGACCGCGGTGGCGCGCAAGGTCGAGTCCGAGCCGGAGGAGGCCGCGGTCGAGGAGGGGGCGCTCGAGGCCAACGAGGACGAGGGTCGGTGACCCTCCCCGCCGGTGAGGCGGAGGAGATCGAGCTAACCCCCACCGCCAAGAAGGCCAAGCGTGTCGAGCCGGCTCCCGAGGCCAAGACGGTCGCGACGGTCTCCCACGTCACGATCGAAGACGTCAAGGCCCACGAGGGGGTTCAGACCTTCATCGCGCTCGCCGACCGCTACCTGGGGGAGCTGGGCTATACCGAGCACGGCTTCCGCCACGCCGGTCTCGTTTCCAAGATCGCCTTCAACGTGCTCGCGCGCCTGGGCTACGACGAGCGGATGCGCGAGCTCGGCGCCGTCGCCGGCTATCTGCACGACATGGGCAACTTCGTGTCGCGCACCATGCACTCGCAGACGGGCGCCTCGATCACCTACGACATCCTGCGCGATCTCGGCATGACCTACGCAGAGGTGGGCGTGGTGCTCGCCGCGATCGGGAACCACGAGGAGGAGTTCGGCAACCCAGTGAATCCGGTGAGCGCCGCTCTCGTCGTCGCCGACAAGTCAGACGTCCATCGCAGCCGTGTGCGGGTGCGGGACGCGAGCGTCTTCGATATCCACGATCGCATCAACCACGCCGTGGAGCATTCCTTCCTGCGAGTGGACGCCGAGGCGCGGACGTTGACCCTCGAGCTGAAGATCGACACCGAGCTTGCCGAGGTGATGGAGTACTTCGAGATCTTCCTGTCGCGCATGGTGATGTGCCGACGCGCCGCGGAGTATCTCGAGTGCCGCTTCAAGATAGAGATCAACGGAAGCAAGCTGCTGTAAGGGTGATGGGCCGGTGAAGATCAAGCGCTACAGGATCTATCTCGCCGTTTCGGTGCTCGTCGTCGTCGCGGCGGTGGCCGCCACTTTCGCCACCGGCTCGAGCCCGAAGCTGGGGCTCGACCTCGAGGGCGGCACGAGCGTCATCCTCACGGCGCAGGGCGAGGGCGTCTCGACCGAGACGATCGACAAGACCGTCGACATCATCCGGCAGCGCATCGACGCGCTCGGTGTGGCCGAGCCGGAAGTGGCGGCCGCGGGGTCCGAGAACATCCTCGTGCAGCTCCCCGGGGTCGAGAACGAGCAACGCGCTCTCGAGGTCATCGGCACGACCGCCCAGCTCACGTTCAGGCAGGTGCGCGAGATCGTCCCCTCGGGCGCGCCCGCGAAGCAGCGGCCCGAGGTCACCAAGGTAGAGGACAGCTCGGTGAACGACGAGGAGGTCGTCTACCCCTCGGCCCAGGCGGGCGAACAGGGGACGCTGTACCGGCTCGCTCCCGCGGTCCTGACGGGCGACGTCGTGACCCGCGCCGCGGCGGTCGTGGATCCGCAGAGCACGGCATGGTCGGTGAGCCTCGACATGAACGACGAGGGGGCATCGAGGTGGGCCGACTTCACGAGCCGGCTGGCCTGCCTCCGAGACGAGGGCGAGACCGTCAAGGAGCAGGTCGCGATCGTCCTCGACGGCAGGGTCGAGAGCGCGGCCGGGATGCAGCCTCCCGGCGGGGGAGGCGGCGGAGTCGTGTGCGGCACCGGGATCACGGGCGGGGAGACCGCGATCAACACCGCGAGCGAGCAAGAGGCCAAGGACCTCGCGCTCGTGCTGCGTTACGGGTCGCTGCCCATCACGCTGGAGCAGTCCGAGGTGAGGAAAGTGTCGCCGACGCTGGGGCGCGACTCGCTCCATGCGGGTCTGCGCGCGGGCGCCCTCGGCCTCGCGCTCGTGATGATCTACATGCTCGTCTACTACCGGGCGCTCGGGCTCGTGGTGTGGGTGGGCCTCGCCCTCTTCACGGGCGCGATCTACACCCTCATGACGTTCCTTGGCGAGACCGTCGGGCTGTCGCTTAGCCTTGCCGGGGTGGCCGGCATCATCGTCTCCATCGGCGTGACGGCCGATTCCTACATCGTCGCCTTCGAGCGGCTCAAAGACGAGGTCCACGCGGGCAAGTCGATGCGGGCAGCGCTCGACCGGGGCATGGTCCGGGCCCTGCGCACGATCCTCGTGGCGGACTTCGTCACCGGAGCGGCGGCCGTCATCCTGTTCTTCCTCGCGGTCGGGCCGGTGCAGGGCTTCGCCCTCACGCTCGGCCTCGCCACGATCATCGACGTGCTGCTCGCCTACTTCTTCACCCGCTCCGCCGTCCACGTCCTGGGGCAATCCAAGCTTTTCTCGAGCGGGCGCTTCATAGGCATGCGTGAGGCGTTGGGGGCGGCGTCGTGAGCGGGACGCTGCGCCGCATCTATCGCGGCGAGACGAACATCGACTTCATCGGCCGGCGCAAGCTGTGGTTCGTCGGCTCCGCGCTCGTCCTCGCACTGTGTGTCGTGGCCCTCCTCACGCGAGGCCTCAACTACGGCATCGAGTTCCAGGGCGGAGTGCAGATCCAGGCCGCCATCTCCGAGGACGGGCCCCTGGGCGATGCTTCCGAGCTCGATGTCATCGCCGAGGTGCGCTCCGCGCTCGAGTCGATCGGGGCGGAGGGGGCGCAGATCCAGGTGGCGACGGAGGACGGCGGGCGCAGTGTGCTGGTGAAGACGAAGGAGGTGGCGGACCCGCAACTACAGCAGCGGGTCGTGTCCATAGTGAGCCGGGCCGTCGGCGCGACTCCGGAGGACACCAACAGCCAGCGGATCGGCAGCGAGTGGGGAGGCGAGATCACCGGCAAGGCCCTGCGGGCCCTGCTCATCTTCTTTGTCGTGGTTTTCCTCTTCATCACGTGGCGCTTCGAGGTCAAGATGGCGGTGGCGTCTCTTATCGCCCTCGTGCACGACCTGATCATCACGGCCGGGGTCTACTCGGTGGTGGGATTCGAGGTCACGCCCTCGACGGTGATCGCGATCCTCACGATCCTGGGGTACTCGCTGTACGACACCGTCGTCGTGTTCGACAAGGTCGAGGAGAACACGGCTCTGTACGCAACGTCGGGGCGGATGACCTACCGGGACGCGGCCAACCTCGCCCTCAACCAGGTGTTCATGAGATCGCTCAACACGTCGCTCTCGACCCTGCTGCCGGTGGCCGCCCTGCTTTTCGTGGGCGCGGGTCTCCTCGGGGCATCCACGCTCAAGGACCTGGCGCTCGCCCTCTTCGTGGGGCTCATGGTGGGCTCCTACTCTTCGGTGTTCATAGCCACTCCGGTACTCTCGCTGTGGAAGGAGGGCGAGCAGCGCTTCAGGAATCTGGAGGAACGCAAGCGCAGAGAGTCCCTGCGCGCCGCCCCGCAGCCGGTGCCGTCTCCGGCCGGAGCCGCGCTGACCGGGGACGGCGGGGACGCGGGCAAGCCGGTGGCGCGCAGCCGCGCGGCCACGTCGCGCCCTCCCTCCCGGACCCGCGCGGGATCGAAGAAGGTCAAACGTCGCAAGAGGCGATAGGGAGACGTACGTGACTCAACACCTCAACCACGACTGGCTCAAGGACTACATCCGCGACATCCCCGACTTCCCTAAGCAAGGGATCGTCTTCAAGGACATCACACCCCTGCTCGCGGACAAGAAGGCGTTCGCGTACACCATCGACTCGATCGCCCACCACTTCGACCGCGACGAGATCGACAAGGTCCTCGGCATCGAGGCGCGCGGGTTCATGGTGGCGGCGCCGCTCGCGTACCGCTTCACCGCGGGTCTGATCCCCGTCCGCAAGAAGGGGAAGCTGCCGTGGAAAGTCGCCTCCCAGGCCTACGAGCTGGAGTACGGCGTCGACCACCTCGAGATACACCGCGACGCGATCGAGCCGGGGGAGCGCATCCTCGTGGTCGACGACGTGCTGGCCACAGGGGGCACCGCGCGCGCGACGGCGCAGCTGACCGAGACCTGCGGGGGCAAGGTCGCCGGGATCGCCACGATCATGGAGCTGGCGTTCCTCGACGGGCGCGCCCGCCTGAGCGAGTACGAGTTCTTCAGCCTCATCTCGTTCGACTGAGCCTCCGGCCCTCGCCTCTTGGACCGATGGGCGCTGGGTAGGCTCGAGGACATGGAGGGCGCCGGCGCGGCGGGGCATGCGCTCGAGGGGTTCCCGTTGCACGACGCCAAGCTCCGAGCGGCGCTTGCCCTCGTTCCGGAATGCGGCGACGCGATCGGTCTCGTCCTGGGGGGCTCGTTCGCGGAGGGGACCGCCGACGTCTTCTCCGACGTGGATCTCAAGGTGGTGGTGGAGGCGGACCGCGTCCCCGCCGCCGCGGCCTGGCGCGACCGCCGCCTGGTTGACGGCTGCGGCCGGGCGGTCGCGCGCTTCACCGGGGAGCACGTCGGCATCCCCGGTCTCCTCATCGTCCTGTACGACGACCTCGTCCACGTCGACTTCCAGGTGATGTCGCTCGAGGAGGCGGCCCTTCTCGCCGGGTTGCCGCACGTGGTCCTGTGGGCGCGCGGGGAGGCGCTCGCGAACGCGTTGGCCGGGGCTCCCGTCCGCGCGGCGGCGGCCGACGTGGGGTGGTTCGAGGATCGCATGTGGACGTGGATCTGGTACACGCAGACGAAGATCCTGCGGGGGGAGCTGTACGAGGCCGCCGATGCGATCAACTACATGAGGACGAGGGTCCTCTTCTCCCTCCTGGCAGGGTCGCGCGGGGCGCGCCCCGCCGGGGCGCGCCGGATCGAGGGCCTCCTCGGCGATCTCGAGGGCCCCTTCGCCGGGACGCTTGCTTCGCTCGAGCGAGCCGAGTCGATGGCCGCGCTCCAGCGTGTCGCGGACCTCTACACGCGGCTGGCGGACCCGCTGCTCGAGGCGGCCGGGATCCCGCCCGCGGCAGGGGCGCGCCGCGTCGTGGGAGCCGCGCTCCGTCGAGGGCTCGCGTGGCGCCCGGAGGCCGGCGGCTAGCCCACACAACTGTCGTCGTGGGAGCCGCCGCCGTGCCCCGCGAGGTGGGGCCTCCGATCCGCCGCGTGCGACCTACCTACTGCCTGATGGCCTCGCCCTCGATCTCGAGCTGGACCTTCTTGCCGACGAGGACGCCGCCGCTCTCGAGCGCCTGATTCCACACCATGCCGTAGTCCTCGCGGTCGAACTCGCCCGCGGCCGAGAAGAAGGCGACCTCCCGGCCCCACGGGTTCACGTCGGTCCCGTTGAGCTCGGCGTCGAGCTCGACGGGCAGGGTGATGTCGCGGATCGCGAGGTCACCGCGGATGCGCCACCTCGGTCCGTCGACGTGCTCGACGGACGTGGAGCGGAAGGTGAGTCGGGGGAAGCGCTCCACGTCGAGGAAGTCGGGCGACTTGAGGTGCCCGTCGCGCTGCTCGTTGCCGGTGTCGAGGCTGGCCGCGACGATGGACGCCTCCGCCCAGGACCGGTCGAGGTCGTCCTCGACGTGGATGGCGGCCTCGAACTCGCCGAAGCGGCCGCGCACCTTGGCGACCATCATGTGCCGGCTCACGAACCCGATCGTCGAGTGGGCCGGGTCCAGGACCCAGGTTCCCGCCGCGAGGCCGGCTCCCTGCTCGATCTGCTGCGTTGCTGTGGTCACGAAGCCACTCCTTCCACACTAGGCTATAACTTGCGATAACAACCATTGCCTCGGCAACTATTCCCTCTGGGATCCCGGGGATGTCCGCCCGGCGGTTCGGAGGAGGGGGCGGGCCCGCTCCGTACACTGGATCCATGGCGACGCTCCCCGACCGAGGCCAGGCCGCAGGGACGCCGACCCCGCCCTCCCGCGGGGTCAAGGCGGTGCTCAAGCGGGTCGTGCCCGCGCGCGGGTGGATCGCGCCTCCGCTGGAGCAGCTGCTCAAGGAGGTCAGGGC
>DATADD010000140.1:0-22788 GCA_036258675.1 Actinomycetota bacterium
AGCTGGGCCGGGTTGTAGCCCTGCACCTCTTCGACGCGCGCGACCACGGGCCCGAACTTGGGCAGCTGACCGCGGCCGAGCGTCATGAGGCGGCCCCCGCGCGCCGAGACGAGCTCGGCGATGGCTCCACCGCGCGCGTACGCGGCGACGTCGACCTCCGGGGCGGGGAGCGGCTCGAGCGGCCACCACGTGCGCCCGCGCTCGATCCCCGTGCGGAACGGGATCGACTCGTCGCGGCCGTCGAAGGCGTTGATCGATAGCTCGACCGCGAGGAGGAGGGGGACGGCGGCCGCGAGCGCGGGCCGCCACAGGGCGAGCGACAGCACCGCGACGGCGGCTCCGAGACCGATCGCGGGAAGCGCGAGCGCATCGGGGTGCGCACCCAGCAGCGGCGGGAGGACGCCCCACAGCAGCAGCGCGGGAGCGAGCATCGCGATGCGGGCGCGCAGCGACCGGACGTCGAGCCACGCCTGCACCCCGATGCCGGCGAGCACCGCGAGCGCGAACGGGACCGCGTAGGCGAACCGCCCGGGGTTGTGCTGATAGAACTCCCCTCCGGGCAGCGACGCGACCGTCGGGCCGATCGACTCCGCGACCGAGCGCATGCCGAGGACGTAGAACGCGAGCCCGTAGGCGAAAAAGGCGAGCGCGAGCGGACGGAGCCGGCGGTGCAGGAGCCCGCCGAACGACAGCAGAAGCGCGCCCGCGCCCAGGTATCCGCCGGGAGACAGCGCGAGACGCACGGGGAACGCGGGCTGGAGCGCCTTGGCGACCGAGAAGCGGGGCACGCGGCGGTCCTGCAGCTCGGCGGCGAGCTCCTGGAGCCTCGTGAACCCCATGCCCACGGTGCTGCGAGGAAGGTAGGCGAGCCGGGGCAGAAGGTAGGCGAGGTTGACCGCGAAGAACGCCGCGAGCAGGAGCGCCGGCAGCGCCACGAGCTTCGCGCCCGCGCGCCCGCGCCGGACCTCGTCCCACGCCCACGCCCCGGTGAGGGCGAGCAGGGCCGCGGAGCCCATCACGAGCCCCTGGCTGAGGTGGACCGCGGCGAGCTGCCCCCACGCGAGCGCCGCGAGCAGGAGCCACAGCGCGCGCATCGCCGTCCCCTCGGCGCGATAGAAGCGCGACGCGAGCGCGAGCAGCACGGCCGTCCACGCAAGCGTCCCCGCGAACGGAAGGGACATCGCGACGTTGGAGCCGGCGACGAGCAACGCGACCACGATCCCGCTGGTCGCGGCGGCGGCGCGCGTCAGCCCCTCGCCGCGCGCGAACGCGTACAGCCCCAGACCCGCGAGCGCGACGTGACCAACGATGATGTAACGGAGCGCAACCGTGCACGGAAAGAGCAGGTTGAGCACCATCGCAGGCAAGTACATCCAGCCCGATTGCGGATCGGCGGCGAAGGGCACGCCTCCCATGACGTATGGGTTCCAGCCCGGCACCTCGCCGGCCTGCAGGCTGCGTCCGAGCAGGCAGTGGTTCGGCAGGAACTGCACGAGCACGTCGGTGTTCTTCGGCGGCAGCAGGCCGTCGAGCAACACCTCGTGCATCACGACGACGACCGCCGCGACGATCAGCACAGGGCCGGCGAGCGCCGCGGCCACCGCGGTCGGGCGCGAGCGCGCGGGTCGAGTGCGCGTCGCCTCGCTAGCCACGGCCGCTCCCCGCGCCGGTCAGAAACCCCTCTCGCGCCCCGAGCATGTCTCCAACGCTCCCATAGACTGGCTCATGCGATGCAGCTAGCGCACACATTCGGAACCGGTGGCCCCGAGATCGAGCTACTCATCGTCGCGGTCGCCCTCGTTGCGCTCGGCATCGTCTTCTTCGTGCGGCGCACCGCCTCCCCGAGGGCGAGCACGCTCACCGTGCTGGCCGGCGTCGCGCTCGGGGCGGGCTCGTTCGTCGTACCGGGCCCGACGTCGTCGTCGGCCGAGGGCGTCGGCATCGCGATCACGTCGCCCCCGGACGGCGGCACCGTGACGGCCGGAGCGCCCGTGGAGATAGAGGTTGACATCAGCGGCGGGACCCTTACGCGGTCGCAGGACAGCACGGACCCGAGCGCGGGCCATCTCCACGTCTTCGTCGACGACGAGCTCGACAGCATGCCCACCGGCGCGTCGCCGAAGGTCGAGCTCGAGCCCGGGGAGCACACGATCCTGGTGGAGTTCGTGGACTCGCGCCACGTCTCCTACTCGCCGCGCGTCACCGACCAGGTCGAGGTGCGCGCCCGGCAGCCGTAGCGGCCTTCATCCGATCGACTCCTGAAAGCATCCGCGTGCGGGCGGCGACCCGGGAAGCGTCGCCTCGATGTCGAACCTCCACCGACCCCCCGTCAGGTCCGCGGCGGCCGCGTAGTGGCCGTGGGCCAGCCGCCGGACCCTGGGCGTCAGGGTGCTCTCTCCATCGCTCGCGACCACGGAGGGGCGGCGCGCGGCGTGGAGCAGCCCGCCGTCCTCGTCAAGGAGCGTGACGTGGATCTCGTTGCGTCCGGGCGCGCGCGGCTCGACGTATCCCTGCATCGAGCGTCCCCCCGCCAGCTCCATGACGAAGACCGTGGCCCTGCCGGGCGCAGTCACCCTCCTCGCCGTGCACGTCGTCGCCAGCTGCAGGGGGACGGTCACCGAGCCCGCGCCCCTCTCGATCAAGACCCCGGCTTCCCAGCGCCCGTCGAGCGACAGGGCACCGCTCCGCGCGCGGTAGACGCCGGGCGACGCCTGCTTCAGCCGCAGGGTCGCGGGCGCGACCCCGGCCTCGCCGAGATAGTCCAGGGTCAGCGAGACGCGCCGGGCGACGATGGGCTCGCCACTGTCGTAGTCCCGCGCTCGAAGGACGAACTCGTTGAAGCCCGCATAGCCGGGCGTCACCTCGAGACGCGCCCGGACCGTCGTGGCGAAGTCCGATCCGGCGGCGACGACCCGTTCCCGGGCACCCCACGCCGCCTGCGACGACGGCGGCGACACGGTCGACAACACGGAGGCCGCCCCCAATGCGGCGATCGCCAGACCGACCTCGACACGGGAGACGCGCCGCAGAGGTCCGACACCGTCGCCCGCGCGCGGCACGTTGCGATATCGGTTGACCGCGCCGAGAGCGGCGAGGACCGCGAGCAGCGCGACCTTCAGGATGACGATGCGCCCGTACACCGTGGTGAATAGGTCGCGCCACGCGTTCAGCTCGTCGAAGGCGCGAACGCCTCCGGTCGCCGCCACGAGCAGCAGCATCGCTCCCGCCAGGGTCGAAAAGCGCCTCACGGCGACCCCGCGCTGCTCTCCGGCGGAGCCCCTCAGGCCGAGGAGCAACGCCGCCAGCCCCCCGAGCCACGCCGCCACGGCGAGGAAGTGGACCCACTGCGCCGCCACCTCGATCGCCCGGCGCGACGTCTGAGAGGCCGCATGCCCTGCCGAGACGTGGGCGAGCATCGCCGCGGCCGCCCCCGCTGCCGCGAGCGCGTACCCGAACCGGCGTGCGCTCCCCGTCGCGGCCCACGCCG
The DNA here is from genome assembly GCA_036258675.1 of Actinomycetota bacterium. Classification (GTDB taxonomy): domain Bacteria; phylum Actinomycetota; class CADDZG01; order CADDZG01; family WHSQ01; genus DATADD01. Next base: position 3,488 of record DATADD010000140.1, read on the forward strand.
CGATCAACCCCGCCCCCGCCACCCCGAGCCCGAGAGCCCGCAGGCCGAGGGACCGACCGACCGACGTGCCGAGGAGGTCGTCCACGCCGGCGCCCGCGGCGGTGGCCTGTGCCCGGGCCAGCAGCAGGAGGCCCGCGGCCGCGGCGACCCAGCCCGCGGCGCCGTAGGCGCGCACCGCCGTGGGAGTGCCGCCGAACACGTACGCCGCCGCGAGAGCACCCCCGAGCAGAACGGCCAGTCCCAGGAGCACGCCGAACCTGCCCGCGACCTCGAGCCACGACGTCGCGGTCTCCGTGGCGGCTCCCGCGGCGACCCCGACGGCGCGCGCCGCGACGCCGACCCCGAACGTGAACGCGCCGGCGCTCGTGTGGCCGTCGGCCTGGGAGACCGTGCGCCACGTCACGGTGTACGCCCCCTTCGGCGCGGATCCGAGCCCGATCCGGACCGTGAAGGGATCGCCGGGCGCGGCCTCCGGCGCGCCCGACACCACGGACGCGCCCGACGCGTCCAAGACATCGATGTCCGAGAGCGAGATCTCGGGCCGCTCGGAGAACGTGAGGCTGATCTGCTCCGGCGCGTCCTCGAGGCGCGCCCCCGCGCTCGGGTCGGACGACCTCAGGACCGCGTGCGCGGAGGCAGACGGCGCGCCGCCGACGAGCCCCAGCGCGCCCAGCACGAGCGCGGCGGCAACGAACCTGAGCACCATCCCCGGACCCCGAACGCCTCGGCGCGCCCTAGCGGGGGCCTTCGGCCGCGGGACGGGCGAGCGCGGACGAACCTCGGCGCCGCGACAACAGCGCCACGGCGAGCCCCGCGACCGCCAAGAGCGAGAGAGCCGCGGCCGCGATCGCGACGAGCCGCGCCTGATCGAGGTCGTCCTCGAGCGCGGCGACCCGCTCCGCGGCCGCGCGGGAGCGCGCGGACTCGCGCTCGACCCTCTGCACGAGCTCGGCGCCCGAGGGCAGCTTCGTGGGGAACTGGATCGCGGAGGCATCGATCGGGGAGTCGAACGTCTGGGGCCCCGAGGCGATCCTCTCGTTGATCCGCTCGCCCTTGTACGTCCCGAATATGCGGAAGGTGTACCTCCCCGCCTCCGTCGGCATCAGCGAGCCGCGGTAGTCGCCCTCCTCCCCGAACCCGCCCGGCACGAAGAAGGGCTCGAGCTGCACGATCTTCTCGTTGCTCCCGAAGGTGACCTCCGCTTTCAGAGAGTCGGCGATGTCGTTGACGGGCGCGCCGTGATGGTCGGTGACGATCACCTGCACGCTGTTCGCGATCCCGGTGTAGACGGGCTCTTGTCCCCACCCGACGACCATGTCGAGGCCGCCTGCCGTCACCTCGCCGTGGGCGCGCGCGGGCAGGGGTGCCAGAGCTGTGAGCGAGACCGCCGCCGCGAGTGCGAGCGGCAGCCGCGCGCGATGTATGCGCAACGTCGGATCCTTTCGTGAAGACGCTCGAGCGTCGGAGGGCGCGCCCGCGCCCTCGCGCGATCAGGGACGGAGGGGGTGAGGCGGTCCCCGTGCGAGCCAGGGCTCGCCGAGCGAACGCACGGGCGGCGGGTCCGCCGGCGCGCTTCGTGCGAACGAGGCCTCCCCCCGGTCGCGGCGCCCGACGCCCCCGCGGAGCCTGTCGACCACCACGGACAGCGCGGCGAGGAGGAACACGCCCGCGACCGCGACCACGACCTGGAGACCGAGGCCGATGAGGACGACCGGCTCGCCGAGCAGTCCGCTCACCGATCCCTCGACCATGAGGCGCTCCGCCGCCTCCAGGACGAGGAACAGCGCCGCCTGCATCCCGACGAGCCGCAGGCAACACCCCGCGGTGACGCCCCGTCCGCGCCCTCCGTCGGCGCGGAAGAGCCCGAGCAGGAGGCCGGAGACTCCCCACATCAACGCCCCCAGGGAGAGGGCGACGAAGAACGGCCACAGGGCGTGCCCCGTGCGATGCAGCAGCTGGAGCCGCTCGTGCGGATCCGGCGCCGCGAGCATGTACGCGAGCCAGTGGGCGACGAGGACGCCGCCGAAGGAGAGGCCGGCGAGCTCGAGGCGCAGTCGGTTCGGGGGTCGGCGCGTCATGGCGATGATCCACTCCAGGGTCGCTCATGTGCAGGACCTGCGCAAACCGGCCCGCTCGCCATCGTTGCTCCCCGGGGCGGGGCTGGGGGAAGATGGCAGCTCCACTCGAGGGACGGGTGGATGCGAGAGGAGGTTGCCTTGGGCAAGCGTGCAGCGGTGCTGGCCTCGGCCGTCGCTGTGCTGGCCTTGACGGTCAGCTTGATCGCTCCGGCGGCATCGGATCAACGGTACGACCGGGTCAACTTCACGGTCCGGGACAAGGCGTCCGACGACGAGCAGAACAACATCGACATAGACGTCGGCGAGCAGGGCTTCGGGGTGGGCGACTACTTCGTCCTGTCGAAGGACCCGTTCTTCGATCGGTCGCTGGGCAAGCGGCTGGGCTACTTCACCGGCGACTGTCTGTTCGTCTCGGTCAACGAAGCGACGTTCGAGGCGACGATCGAGTGCGATGTCACCGTCAACTTCCGCAACGGCAGCACCATCACCGTGGAGGGGCCGGTCACCTTCACCGAGAACGCCGAGGCCCAGACCACGTTCGCGGTCACCGGAGGAACCGGCAGGTACGAGACGGCGCACGGCGAAGTGCAGGCCACGTTCGCGGAGGAGGGCGGCACCTTCCGCTTCAGGCTTCTGGTCTAGCTCGGCACGAGGCGGGAACTACCCCCTCGAGAGGGCTCGTGCCAGCGCTCTGACACCGAGCACCCCGGCACCCGCCGCGAGCACCCATGGCCCCGCAACGACCAGGGGGTCGAGTGGCTGGTGCGCGAGGTCGGCCCGCTTCCGGCCCACGCGCGACGCGAGGCCGCGACGGGAGAGCTCGCTCGTAACGCCCGTCTCCGTGATCGGGTTGTCGGGGCGCGCGGTCAACAGCGACCCGACGTGATGCTCGACCGCGTCGACCCGGTCGGCCGCCAGCAGGATCAGCCAATGGGCGGCGCGGCCCTCGCTGAAGCGGTAGGCATACCTTCGCATGATCCCCGACACCCCCCGGGGCGGGGTCGACGTGCCGAACACGGGCGTGAGGAACCTGTGCTCGACCGACCTCTCTCGCGGCCGCTTCTCCGGCTGACGCTCGGGGAACTCCCAGTGCGCGCCACCGAGGTTGGGGTCGAAGCGCTCCCTCGGGACAGAGGGCCGGTCCCTCGGGTCGCGGTCCACGCCCCATCCGGGGATGCGGGCGCGCAGCTCCTCGGTCGACGTCGGCAGAGGTGGCTTGTTCGATGTGTAGGTCACGATCGTCCTCCTAGGCGGCGTCCGGCACGACGAGCGGCTTGATGCAGCCGTCGAGCTTGGCCGAGAAGATGTGATAGCCCTCCGCGATGTGCTCGAGAGGGACGCGATGCGTCACGATCTCGCTCGGCTTCACGTACCCGTTGCGCACATGCTCGAACAACCGCGGCCACTGCCGTTTGACCGGGCACTGATTCATGCGCAGCGTGAGGCCCTTGTTCATGGCGTCCCCGAACTTGACCGCGCTGAACATGGGACCGTAGGCGCCGATGACGGCGACCGTTCCCCCCTTGCGCACGGAATCGATCGCCCAGTTGAGCGCCACGGGCGACCCTCCCTGGAGCTTGAGCTTCGAGGACGTGACAACTTGCAGGAAGCTGCCGTCGGCCTCGGCACCCACCGCGTCGATGGCAACGTCGGCGCCGAGGTAATCGGTCGTCTTCTTCATCTCGACCACGATGTCCTCGCACTCCGAGAAGTTGTACGTCTCCGCGTGCGCGAACGAACGCGCCTTCTCCAGCCGGTACTCGAGGTGGTCGATGACGATGACGCGACCCGCGCCCATGAGCCATGACGACTTCGCCGCGAACAAGCCCACCGGACCGGCTCCGAAGACGACGACGACATCGCCCTCTTCGATGCCCCCCAGCTGCGCGCCGAAGTAGCCGGTCGGGCACGCATCGGTCAGCAACACCGCATCTTCGTCGTCCATCCACTCCGGGATGACGGTGGGACCGACATCGGCGAAAGGAACCCGCACGTACTCCGCCTGCCCCCCGTCGTAGCCGCCACCCGTGTGCGAGTAGCCGTAGACACCGCCCACGGCCGTGGCATTCGGGTTCACGTTGTGACAGTTGCCGTACAGACCGCGGGCGCAGAAGAAGCACGACCCGCAGAAGATGTTGAACGGGACCATGACGCGGTCACCGCCCTTGAGGTTACGCACCGAGGAGCCAACCTCCTCGACCTCTCCGATGAACTCGTGTCCGAAGGTCATGCCGACGCGGGTGTCGGGCATCATCCCGTGGTAGAGGTGGAGGTCCGAGCCGCATATCGCCCCGAGGGTCACGCGCACGATCGCGTCGTTGGGGTGCTCGATGGCCGGACGGCTCTTCTCCTCGACCCGGATCTTGTACGGACCGCGATAAACCATCGCTCGCATAGGGCGCCTCCTTGGGGACGGGGGACGATCGTTGCCGCGGCACGGCACCGAGAAGGTGGCCGGCCCCTCTACGACCGGTGGTGCGTCGGGTCGTTCCTGCCCCCGAGCCGGGGCCCCAAACCCAGGGGGCTGGGCTCTCGGTAGACTGCCCGCGCATGACCGGGATGGACGAGCGCGGTCGTCCGGGACCTCCGCTTGCGGGCGACGAGACAGCCACCCTCCTCGGCTCCCTCGAGCGCCAGCGCGCGACCCTGGCGTGGAAGTGCAGCGGACTCGATGCGGCCGGCATGCGAGCCACCGTCGGCGCATCGACGATCACGTTGGGTGGCCTGCTCAAGCACCTCGCCCTCGTCGAGGCGGATTACTTCGTCCTGCGACTTCACGGGCGAGACCCCGGGCCTCCGTGGAACACGGTGGACTGGGACGCCGACCCCGACTGGGAGTGGCGCTCGGCCGCGGAGGACACCCCCGAGCAGCTCGCGTCCCTGTGGGAGGACGCCGTCGTCCGCTCGCGCGCCGCGGTCGAGGAGGCGCTCGCCGGCGGCGGCCTCGATCAGCTCGTCACGGGGATCACGGACGAGCGCGGTGAGTCCCCCAGCCTGCGGCGCGTGCTGATCGACCTGATCGAGGAGTACTCGCGCCACACCGGCCACGCCGACCTCATCCGGGAATCGGTGGACGGGCTCACCGGGGAGGACCCGCCCGGCTGACACCCCCGCGAGCGGTCGGCGGCATGGGCGCGGCCGTCGCGGTGGGACACGGGAGTCGAACCCGCCTGCCGGGGATCGCCCGGCACACACGTTTTGAAGACGTGGGGCACCACCGGGCACCAGGTCCCACCCGGGCTCGCGAGCCTACGTGCCGAGATGGCGCTAGAGGGCCGCCCGAGGCTCCGGGACCGGCGCGCCCGGCGGGTTCAGGTCTCGGCGCGCCACCCAGCCGCCCTCGAAGGGGTCGTGGCCCTCGAGCGACAGCAGGGTGCGCTTGCGCTCGAGCCCTCCCCCGAAACCTCCCAGGGTCCCGTCGGACGCGATCACGCGGTGGCACGGCACGAGGACGGGGACGGGGTTGGCTCCCACCGCGCCGCCCACGGCCCGGGGGCCGGAGCGCAGGGCGCGGGCGAGGTCGCCATAGGTCGTCAGCGCCCCGAAGGGGACCCGGGCGAGGCGCTCGAGCACCCGTCTCCGGAACGGGGTCGCGCTCGAGAGGTCGAGCGGGGCGGTGAACGATCGGCGACGCCCGGCGAAGTACTCCTCGAGCTGCCTCGCGATCGGCCCGAGGGATCGAGAGCGGCGCGCCGGAGCGCCGCGCTCGCGCTCGAGCCGCGCGAGCGCCGCATCGGGGTCGCCCCAGTCGACGAGGCACACGCCGGCGTCGGTGGCCGCGAGGAGGAGGTCCCCGACCGGCGATGGTTGTACGTGGAAGCCGATACCCGACACCTCCATTAGGTTAGTCGGGGATGGCGCTCGAGGACGAGATGATCACGGAACACGCGCACATGGAGCTTCGCGACCCCGTGCTCGTGGCCGCCTTCCGGGGATGGAACGATGCCGGCGACGCGGCCTCGTTCGCGGCCTCGCACATGGCGCAGGCGTGGTCGGCCGAGAAGCTCGCGTCGATCGACCCCGAGGAGTTCTACGACTTCCAGGCGGTGCGCCCCGAGGTCCACCTCGTCGACGGGATCACCCGGCGCATCACGTGGCCGCCGAACGAGTTCTGGGGAGCGCGCCGCGACGGGGCCCCGAACGACGTCGTGTTCCTCATCGGCACGGAGCCCAACACCCACTGGCGGACCTTCACGAGGCTGGTGGCGACGATGGCCACGAGGTATGGGGTGCGGCTGGTCATCTCCCTCGGCGCTCTCCTCGCCGACGTTCCGCACTCGCGCCCCGTCCAGATCACGGGGACGGCCGCCGACGCGAGCCTCGTCGACAAGCTCGGGCTGCGCCGCTCGCGCTACGAGGGACCCACGGGCATCGTCGGCGTGCTGCACGACACGTTCGCCTCCGCCGGCATCGACTCCGCGAGCCTGTGGGCGGCGGTGCCCCACTACCTCACGGTCACGCCCAACCCGAAGGCCGCGCTCGCGCTCGTCGAGAAGGCGTCCGAGCTCGTCGGCGCGGGCATCGACACGTCCGACCTGAGGCGGGCGTCGACCGCCTACGAGGACCAGGTCGCCAAGGTCGTCGCCTCCGACGAGGAGATCCAGGCCTACGTGCGCTTGCTCGAGGAGCGCTCCGACGAGGTCGCGGTCGAGGAGATCGACCCCGCCAGGCTCCCGAGCGGGGACGCGCTGGCGGCCGAGCTCGAACGCTACCTGCGCCAGAAGAACGACGGCGCAGAGGAGGGCGGGAGCTAGCGACCGGGCGTCAGCCCGGCCACTCCTTCTTCTTGTCCTCGACCGCGGGCCAGTCCGACTTCTCGTCGGGGGCGGCGAGCACGTCGCCGAGGTCCCTGCGGCCCGAGCCGACGTCTCCGGCGGCCGAGAGGAGGTCGTCGAGCGAGCGGCGCTTCTTGCCCTCGAGCCTGATGCGCAGCGCGGCCAGGACGTCGGCGTGGTGGTCGGCGAGCCCCGGCCCCCGATCGATCTCGGCGAGCGCGTCGGCGGCGCGACGGATCAGCTTCCGGTCGTCGCGCGCCTGGGCGCGGAGCCGCTCGAGCTCGTCCATGGTCGAGTTATAGCGCCTCCCGGGAGGTCGACCGCGCGCGGCGCCTCGGCATAATCGGGCCGTGCCGGACGCCGTCCTCGTGACCTCCTCCTTCCTGCCCGGCCGGGGAGGCATCGAGAGCCATCTCGCCGAGCTCTGCGCCGCCCTGCGTCCCCGACTCGCGGTCCTCGCGCCCGCGGCCCGCGACGGGCAGGGGCTCCCGGCAGACCTCGGCTATCCCGTGCACGCCGCCGCCGGAACGATGCTCGCCCCCACCCCCGCGGTCGCCCGGGCGATCGAAGCCGTCGCCGAGGAGCACGGGACCGACCGCGTGCTGTGGGGCACCCCGTGGCCGCTCGCCCTGTTGGGGCCGACCCTCGCCGACCGGGGGCTGCGCTACGCGGCGATCGTCCACGGCGCCGAGACGATCCTTCCGGGGGCCGTACCCCTCCTCCGGGACCGCCTCGCGGCGGCGCTCGGGCGCGCCGAGCTCCTCCTTCCCGTCAGCGAGTACACCGCGGCCGGAGTGCGGGCCCTCCTCGAGTCGACCGGCCATCGCATCCCGGAGATCGCGCTCCTGCGTCCCCGGGTCGACCTCGAGCGCTTCGCGCCCGGGGCGCGCCGCCCCGGGCTGCGGGCGCGGCTCGGGGTCGACGAGAGGGCCGCCATCGTGCTGTGCCTCGGGCGCTTGGTGCCGCGCAAGGGCGTCGATCGCCTCGTGCGGGCGGCGCCGGCGCTGAGGCGGCGGGTCCCCCGGGCGACCGTGGTGGTCGCGGGCACCGGCCCGCAGGAGCGCCGCCTGCGGCGGCTGGCCCTTCGGATCGGGGCGCCGGTCGTGTTCGGGGGCCGGGTCCGCGACGAGGACGCGCCCGCGCTCTACGCCGACGCCGACGTCTTCGCCCTCCCGGTGGCGGACCGCTGGGGCGGGCTCGAGGTCGAGGGGCTCGGGGTCGTGCTCCTCGAGGCCGCCGCGTGCGAGGTCCCCTGCGTCACCGGGCGCTCGGGGGGGACCCCGGAGGCGGTGCTCGACGGGGCCACGGGCTTCGTGGTGAACGCCCGCGAGCCCGACATGCTCGTCGAGGCGACGGCGCGCCTCCTGGTCGACCGGGACCTGGCGCGGCGGATGGGCCGCGCCGGGCGTCGGCACGTCGCGGCGACCTTCGGCGGACCCCCGCCCGGGGAGCTGCTCGACTGGCTCGCGTGAGCCCGCCTCGACGCCCGCCCGGCCCGAGCCGTACGATCGCCGAGCGAGACTTCACAAGGAGGCGCCATGCAGCTACGCGTGTCCTCGCCCGGCCACGAGCTCCGGGACGGCGAGGTGGATCGCATCCAGCGAGACCTCGACAAGATCGACAGGCGCCTGAAGCAGTTCGACGATGTCTACGCCGAGGTGCGCATCAACGGCGGCAACGGCGCCGCGACGCAGCGACACGTGACCCTCGAGATCGAGTACGGACGCCACCACCTCGTCGCGACCGCGGACGGGGAGCTCGGCCAAGCGGTGCGGCGCGCGCGCGACGAGATCATGCGGCAGATCAACGATCGCTCGCGCGGCGGGCACAGCGAGTACTCCAAGGGGCGATGAGCACCCGGGAGCAGGTGCATCCCCGGCGGGACCGGCGCGAGGACATCCTGCGCGCCAGCCTGCAGCTGTTCGCCGACCGAGGCTTCCACGGCACATCGATGCGGGACATCGCGCGCGAGGCCGAGATAACCGAGGGGCTCATCTACCACTACTTCGCGTCGAAGCGAGATCTCTTCCGGGCCATCATCGAGGAGTACTCGTTCCTGCCGCTCCTGCGCACGCTGCCCGACCTCGCGCAGCAACTGGACCTCCGCGCCCTGCTGATCGTTCTCGCGCGCGGCTTCTTCGACGTCCTGCACCAGAACACGCAGCTCACGCGGCTGCTGCTGCAGGAGGTCCAGGTCTTCCCCGAGGAGAAGGAGGCCTTCTTCGCGGACGCGGTCGGCGAGTCCATCACGGAGCTGGGGCGCATCCTCGACGATCGCATGAGCGAGCGGGCGCGCGCCCAGGTCGACCCGCAGGTGGCGGCGCGCCTGTTCTTCAACGCGCTGCTCGCATTCTTCGTCGAGCAGGAGATCCTCGGGGGCAAGCACATGCTCCCCGCAGACGAGCATGTCTACGTCGAGCACCTCGTCGACATGTTCGTCAAGCGGCTGGGCTCGGGCCGGGCGCACGCGGCCGCCCCCAAGCTCGCCGGGTAGCGAGGTCGCTCAGGCGGCGGTGGGCCGCTCGACCTGGGCCAGCACCCCCTCGACCGTGGCCCTGAGCACCGCGGTCCAGTCCTCGTCGGGAAGCCCCTCGAGCGAGTCGTAGGCGGCGCGCCCGTACCCCGCGGCGAGGTCGAAGACCTCTTCGAGGGCGCCCGTGCGCTCGAGGAACGGCATGACGTCGTCGAGATCGCGGCTCCCGGTCGACAGCCGCTCGGTGAGCGACGTGTCGCGGCCGGACGCGATCAGGACGGGCGCGGTGAAGACGCCCTCCTTCAGGTCGGTGCCCGGCGCCTTGCCGGTGACGCGCGGGTCTCCCACGATGTCGAGGAGGTCGTCGATCATCTGGAAGGCGAGGCCGAGGCTCTCGCCGTAGCCCACGAGGGCGGCGCGCGCCGCCCGCGGGGCGCCGGACGTGAACGCCCCGAGGTCGCACGAGGCGCTGAAGAGCGCGGCCGTCTTGAGCCCGATCGTCTCGAGGTAGTCCTCGACCGTGCGGGCGGGGTCGCCGAGCGACCCGGTCTCGAGGATCTGCCCCTCGCACACCTTGCCGATCGCGCGCGCGAGGATGCCCGAGACGTCGCCGCCGGCGAGCGCGCCGAGGGCGCACGCCTGCGCGAACAGGTAGTCGCCGGCGAGGACCGCGATCTCGGTGCCCCACTTCGAATGGGCCGTGGGGACGCCGCGCCGGGTCTGTGTGCCATCGATGACGTCGTCGTGGTACAGGGTCGCGAGGTGCACGAGCTCGATCGCCGCCGCCGCGAGATCGGTTTCCCTCGCCCCCGGCTCGCCCGCGCGCGACGTCAGCAGGACGAGCGCCGGGCGCAGCCGCTTACCGCCCGCCCTCAGGAGGTGCTGCGACGGCTCGTTGACGAGCGGGTGCGCGGACTCGCTCGCGCTCCGCAGGAGAAGCTGCTCGATCCGGCGCAGGTCTTCGGCCAGCCACGCCGGGGTCGCGGCGGAGACCGTCACTCGCCGATGACCTGGATCGAGTAGCGGCGCTCTCGGGAGTCGTCGAGCTCGACGAAGAAGACGCGCTGATCGCGGCCCAGCGCAAGCCGCCCCTCAACGATGGGGATGCACTCGGACGCCTTGCCGGCGAACACGTGCATGAGGTGGGCCGGCGCGTTGGCCGGCTCGTCGTCGGTGAGGTTCTCCGTCCGGATGGCCAGGTCGTCGTGCGCGTAGTAGCCCTCGGCCGGCGCGACCAGCGCCATGGTCCGCGCGAGCGCGGAGGCGGTCCCGTTGCCCGCGCGCGCGATCAGAACGGAGCAGGTGGTGTGCGGCGAGAACACGAGCACGCTTCCGCGACGCACGCCGGAGGCGCGCACCATGTCGCAGACCTCCTGGGTGATGTCGAGCGTGTCGAGGCGGCCGCCGGTCTTCGTCTCGAACTCGTCGAAGAGGATCACCACAGCTATTGTCGCCTGCCCTTCCGCCGCGTGCGTTGGGTGAGCGTTCGAGGCCTCTGAACAATCGTTCAGCAGCCGCGCCTGGTTTCCCTCCGCGTGGTTGGGTATGACAAGAGCGCACGCAAGCGTCCCGCACGAGTCAGGGGGTCGACCGGATGAGCCCTATGGTCAAGAGGGTGCTGGCCGTGGTCGCGGCCAAGAAGGCCTACGACTACCTCCAGGAGAGGCGCCGCCCCAAGCGCTCGGCCGTGTCCCGCTTCGGAGCGCCGTTCCTGGCGCTCGCCGCGGCCGGCGGAGCCATCGCCTTCCTGGGGCGGAGCGGGCGGCTGAACCCGCTCGTGGACCAGGCCAAGAGCCTCGCGGGGGTGTCGTCTCCCGAGTCCCAGGACGCCACCGAGGTCCAGCTGTCCGGGGACGGGCCGGTCCCCACCAACACAACGGTCTGAACGGCCCGCGGGCCGGCGTCCCGGAGAACGCGGCCTGCGCCCCGCCCGAGATCGCGCCCCGGCGGCGCGCGCGGTTGAATCAGCCCATGCGAGCGCGGGCGGAGGGGGCCGGGGCCACCGAGCGGTCATCGTTCCTCGACTCGGACGATTTCGCGCTCCTGTGCGAGGTGGAGCCGCCGAGGCGCCCCGACCTGGGCCATCTGCGCGCCCAGATAGAGGCGCTGGCGCCGATCGCCGACGCGTTCCTCGTCCCCGACAACCACCTCGGGCGCGCCACGGTGTCGAGCGTCGCCGTGGCCCACGAGGTCGCGCACATGGGCGGCCGCTCGATCGCGTGCATCAACGCGCGCGATCGCAACCTGCTCGGCTTCCACCGCGACCTGCTGACGGCCGCCGCCTACGGGGTCGACCACTTCCTGTGCGTCTACGGCGACGCGCCGCGCGTCGGGCGGCGCGCCGAGGACGTCTCCGTGCGGGGGATGATCGACGAGATCCACTCCTACGGACGGGGCCCCTTGTTCGCGCCCTTCCCGCCTTTCCGCGTCGGGACGGTGGCGCGCGCGGGCCAGCGCCTGACGTGGAAGGCGAGGGCCGACTTCATCCTGGTGCAGATCACGTTCGCCCTCGACCGGCTCGTGGCGTGGAGGCGCTCCCTCGACTACGGGGGGCGGGTGTACGCGGGCGTTCTCGTGCTCGCAACGTCGAGGATGGCCCGGCGGGTCAATGCGACGCTACCGGACGTCCGCGTCCCCCAGACCATCATCGACAAGCTCGACGACGACGGGAACATGGGCATCGACCTCGCATGCGAGCAGATCGATCAGATCAGGGACTCCGGCGCGTTCGACGGCGTCCACCTCATCCCGGTCGGCCGCTTCCGGGAGGTCGCCGCGCGCCTCCGGCGTGGAGGCAGCGCCTAGCGCAGCCGGGGGAGCACCTCGCGCTCGTAGAAGCCGAAGAAGCCTTCTTGGTCCGGGCCGATCTGGTGGAACCAGATGTGGTCGTAGCCCGCGTCGAGGAACTTCTTCGCGTTCTCGATGTGGGCCTCGGGATCGGGGCCGCACGCGACGGTCTCGACGACGTCTTCGACGCGCACGGTCTCGGCCGCCTGTGAGAAGTGCGACGGCACGGGAAGCTCCTGGGACAGCTGGCCCTTCATCCCCGCGATCGGCCACAGCCGGTGCGCGGTGCGGCGCGCCTCGTCCTCGTCCGTCGCCCAGCAGACGTTGACCTCGGCGTAGCGAGGCTTGCCCCGGCCGCCGGCCTCGTCGAACCGCTCGAGGAGGCCCTCGGCGGGGGCGAGGCTGACGAGCCCGTCGCCGATGCGCCCCGCGAGCTCGACGGCCTTCGACCCTCCTGCCGCCACCAGCACCGGGGGACGCTCTTCGGGGAGGTCGTAGAGGCGCGCGTTCTCGACGGTGTAGTGGCGGCCGTGGTGGCTCGTGAGCCCGCCGTCCCACAGAGCCCGCATCACCTCCACCGCCTCCTCGAGCATCTCGAGGCGCACGTCGACCTCGGGCCACCGGTCCCCGAGGATGTGCTCGTTGAGGTTCTCGCCCGAGCCGACACCGAGCGCGAACCGGCCGGGAAGCATCACGGCCGCGGTCGCGGCCGCGTGGGCCACGATCGCGGGGTGGGTGCGGATCGTGGGACAGGTGACGCCCGTTAGCACGCGCAGGTTCTCCGTGGCCTCGGACACCCCTCCGAGCACCGACCACACGAACGGGGCGTGGCCCTGGTCGTCGATCCAGGGATGGAAGTGGTCCGAGATCGAGGCGAACGCGAAGCCGGCCTGCTCGGCGCGCGCGGCGAGCCGCACGAGCGCGCGCGGCCCGTGCTCCTCGCTCGACAGCTTGTAGCCGAACTCCACCACGACTGCGGTGCGCTACCCGGCGGCGCGGACGCGTAAACCGGCGCCGGTGGGCGGTAAGCCTGCTAGGAGGCCCGGCGCGCGCGGGCGCGGCGCCGCTTGAGAGAGGCCCTCTCCTTGTCGGTCAGACCTCCCCAGATGCCGTACTTCTGGTTGGTCTCCATGGCGAACTCGAGGCACGGCTCGGCCACGGGGCAGCGCTGGCACACGGCCTTGGCGCGCGCCTCGCGCGATTGTTTCTCGAGCTCGGACTCGCCGTGGTCCGGCCCGAAGAAGAGCACGTTGTCATAGCTCCGGCAGGCGGCGTCCTCCTGCCATTCGAGCCTGTCTGCGTCTTCGATCAGGGATTGGATGAGAACCTCCCTCTGTGGTGCGTGACCCCCTCGGTCTCCGCCCTGCGGCCTCCAGCGCCACTCCCTCTCGAGGGTAGAACAGCCCCCCGCGGGGCGCTATTCCGCCCGCCGTGGTTTGCCCGTCCCCTCGAGGGATAGGACAGTCCAAGCGCCTGGAAAGTTCCCCGGTGGAGCACCTGCTCAACACAAATATAAGGAGGCCGTCAATGGGGCCACCAGAGCAAGCCGACGGCTCCGACCGGGCGACCTCCGGCGAGGGCTCGTCCCCAGAGGGCGCGCCCCGGGACCCGGTGGCCGCCTCGGACCTGGAGTCGCCCGAGGAGGCCGAGAGATCGACCGCGCAGGCCTCGGAGAGGCTCGACGAGCTCGAGGAGCGGGCCCGGCGGGCGGCCGAAGAGATCCGGCGGCAGAACGAGCCCGAGTAGCGGCCCGAGGCTCACCCCTCCGGAGGCGCCTCGCCGCGGCGGCGGGAGCGTGACTGGCCCAGCGCGCTCGCCACGAGCCACGCCAGCAGGGCCCCTCCCGCGACGAGGGCGATCCCGGCGAGAACCTGAACCCATGCGGGGGGCTGGAGGGCGAGCGTCACGAGGAGGACGAGGATGAGGGTCCCGACGAGCGCGGCCGCGCCCACGAGGCATCCCAGCGTCCACCGCAGCGCGTCGATCTCCGGTGTCCTGCGCGCCGTGTGCTCGTCGCCCCTTCGTTCCACCGATCGCCCGTCCGCGTCGGAAACCGCACCACCTACCCTGTCCGTCCTATCATCACGTCTATGACCTCGGGCGACCCCATAAAGGTCGTGTTGATCGACGACCACGACCTATTGCGTCGCGGCATCAAGACGATGCTCGAGACGCAGGGCAACATCGAGGTCGTGGGAGAAGCTTCCAACGGGTCGCAGGCGGTGCGGACGGTCGAGTCGCACGTCCCCGACGTCGTCCTCATCGACGTGATCATGCCGGAGAAGGACGGCATCGAGGCGACCCGCGAGATCAAGCACGCTTTCCCCAACGTCGGCGTGGTGGTCCTGTCGGGCCACGATGAGCAGCAGTTCGTGTTCGACGCGCTCAAAGCGGGTGCTTCCGGTTACCTGCTCAAGACCGCGGAGCTCGACGAGGTCGTCGACACCGTCAAGAAGGTGGCCGGCGGCGAGGGCAAGCTGGACCCGTCCCTCGCCTCGAGGTTCCTGTCGGAGTTCCAGTCCTATCAGAAGACCGACGTCGCCGACGTGTACCAACCCCTCACGCCGCGCGAGCGGGAGATCCTCAAGCTCATGAGCCAGGGGCTCCCCAACAAGACGATCGCCAGCCGGCTCTCCATCTCGGAGCGCACGGTCACGACCCACGTCGCCAACATCTACTCGAAGCTGCACGTCAACAACCGGGTGTCGGCGATCCAGGAAGCCATGCGGCGGCGCATCCTCGACTACAACCCCTAGCCACCAACTAGGCTCACGGGCGCGATGGAGGACGAGCGCCGCTCGAACGAGGTCCGCGCCCGGTTGCGCGCGCTGCCCTCCGTCGATCGCGTCCTCGGGGCGCTGACCCCGCGTCGGCACGCTGCGTCCGTGAACGCGGCGCGCCGGGCGATAGACGAGGCGCGCGCCGCGGTCCGGTCGGGCGCGAAGGCGCCCTCGTTCGACGACGTCGTCCGGCGCGCCGAGGCGATCGCGGTGGAGGACGAGCGCGCCGCGCTGCGCCCCGTCCTCAACGCCACCGGGGTCCTGATACACACCAACCTCGGGCGAGCGCCGCTGGGCGCGCGCCAGCTCGACGCGGTGGCGCGCGTCTCGAGCGGCTACTCCAACCTCGAGTACGACCTCGCGGCCGGCGCGCGCGGCACCCGGTACGCGCACGCGGTCCGGTCGCTGACGCAGCTGACCGGCGCCGAGGCCGCGCTCGTCGTGAACAACAACGCGGCCGCGGTCCTGCTCGTGCTGTCCGCGCTCTGCAGGAACCGAGAGGTCATCGTGAGCCGCGGCGAGCTGATCGAGATCGGCGGCGAGTTCCGCATCCCCGACGTGGTCGCGCAGTCCGGGGCGCGCATCGTCGAGGTGGGGACGACGAACCGAACCCACCTCGCCGACTACGAGCGCGCCATCTCGGCCGACACCGCGGCGATCCTCAAGGTCCACCCCTCGAACTACCGGGTCGTCGGGTTCACCAAGTCGGTCCCGGGCCGCGAGCTCGCACGGCTCGCGCGCGGCCGGGGCGTGCTGTTCGTGCACGACGTGGGTTCGGGGCTGCTGTCGGAGCTCGCCTCCTCGCTCGACGCGCCGGCCGACCCGCCCGTCGACGTCGCGGTGGCCGAGGGAGCCGATCTCGTGACGTTCTCCGGCGACAAGCTCTTCGGCGGCCCCCAGGCCGGCGCGATCGCGGGGCGCGCCGACCTCGTCGCCCAGCTCGCCCGCCATCCCCTGCTGCGCGCGCTGAGGGTCGACAAGATGACGCTCGCCGCTCTGGAGGCGACGGCGCGCCTGCACCTCGAGGGCCGCAGCCGCGAGGTGCCCCTGTGGGACATGGCGGCACAGCCGGTCGAGGAGCTGGCCCGGCGCGCCCGCGCCCTCGCCGCGGAGCTCGACGAGCGGCTCGGTCACGCGGGTCTCAAGGCGGAGGCGGTGGCGTCGCGCTCCGTGACGGGCGGTGGCTCCATGCCGGAGGAGGACATCGCCTCGTGGGCGGTCGCGCTCCGGCACGCGACCGCGGGCGCGGCCGAGCTCGCGCGGGCGCTGAGGGCCTGGGATCCTCCCGTCGTGGGCCGGATCGAGGACGGGGCCGTTCTCCTCGACCTCAGGACGGTGCCGGGTCACGCCGACGGGTCGCTGCGGGACGCGGTCGCGGCGTCGTTGCGGGCCCAGGGCGGACCGGTTCTCCTCTAGCCGGTCCGCCCGGACCACATCTTCGAGGCCGGGAGACGCAGCTGGAGGCCGGAGACAGGAGCGCTGCGCTTCCTTCGTTCGGAAGCTGGGCTGCCTCTGTCGAGACCCCTGGCTTTGCGTCCCCGCCTCACGACGGGTTTGCCTTTGTCGCTGAAGGGGCGGCGCCCCTACACCCGCTCTATCGGCCGTTCGAGGGCGCGGCTTTAGGCGCGACCCGGTGCGCGCCGGCGTAGACGTTGAATCGGTCGCGGCGCAAGAACCCGACCAACGTCATGCCGAAGTCGCGCGCGACGTCGACCGCGAGGCTGCTCGGGGCCGACACGCTGCAGACGACCGGCGCCCCCGCGACGAGGCACTTCTGGAGGATCTCGTAGCCGGCGCGCCCGCTCACGAGCACGAGATGGTCGGTCAGCGGGATCCGCCCGCTCATGAGCGCCCACCCCATGAGCTTGTCGACGGCGTTGTGGCGCCCCACGTCCTCGCGCACGGCGAGCAGCTCGCCGCTCGGATCGAACAGTCCCGCGGCGTGAAGGCCGCCGGTGGCGGCGAACACCTCCTGCGCGGCGCGCAGCCGCGCGGGCAGCTCCGGCAGCAGGCGCGCGTCCACGACGGGACCGCCCTCGAGGGGCACGAGGCCGTCGGCGCGCAGTGAGTCGAGGGTCGCCTTGCCGCACACGCCGCACGCGCTCGAGGCGATCAGGGTGCGCTCGAGCGACGAGAGATCGGGCAGCGCGGTGCCGCGCAGGTCGACGTTGACGACATTGAACCGCTGCTCCTCGCTCAGGTCGCGGTCGACGCAATAGGTGATGCGCGCGACGTCGGCGCGGCCCCTCACCACCCCCTCGGCGAGCAGCAGCCCGGTGGCGAGCTCGAAGTCCGCGCCCGGGGTGCGCATGGTGACGGCGACCGTGCGGCGCTCCGCTCCGGCGCGCACGCGGATCTCGAGGGGCTCCTCGGTCGCGAGCCGGTCCGACCGGCGCCTCGCCCCCTCCGGCGAGTAGGTCCACACGGTCGCCGGCCGCTGGCTGCCGGGCCGCACCACGGTCGACACCTCGACCACCTCGGTTCGTGGCAAAGAAGGGTTCGCTGGCCGCACCCTAACGTCCAGCAACCGGGGAAGGGTCAGGCGAGCGGCGTCTCGTCCAGCCGCTCCCGCAGCTCCGAGATCGACTCGAACACCGCGGCCGCGCCGGCCTCGCGCAGCTCCTGCTCGGAGAAGCCTCCGGTCAGCACGCCGATCGTCTTCAGCCCCGCCCTCTCGGCCGCGATGCAGTCGAACGTCGAGTCGCCGATCATGACGCCGTCGCGGTCGGACACCTTGTCGAGAGCGGCCTCCACGATGTCGGGCTCGGGCTTGGTCGCCTCGACGTCGGCCGAGCTCGTCCATCCGTCCGCGACCTCGGCCGCGTCGAGCAGCTCGAGATAGTGGTCGAGCTCCTCCTGCTTGGCCGAGCTCGCCAGGACGACCGAGTGACCCCTCTTCTTGAGCTCGACGAGGAGGTCGCGCGCGCCGTCCATCGGCTCGCACTCGTCGATGAGCTCGGCGAACAGCTCCTTTTCGGCCGCGCGGATGTCGTCGCCCTTGTCCTCCGCGACGCGTTCACCGACGAAGGTCGGAACCATGTGATCGCCGCCCATGCCGATGTGGCGATGGATCCG
The DNA here is from genome assembly GCA_036258675.1 of Actinomycetota bacterium. GTDB lineage: Bacteria > Actinomycetota > CADDZG01 > CADDZG01 > WHSQ01 > DATADD01. The sequence continues at coordinate 21,456 of DATADD010000140.1, forward strand.
CCACATGGGGAGCACGATGCCGTTGTCGCGGAAGGCCCGGTACCACGCGATCGCGTGCTGGTAGTTCGTGTCGACGAGCGTGCCGTCGACGTCGATCACGGCCACGGGACTCATGCGCCCGGCCCTACCCACCCGCCGATGGGGCGAAACGGCGCTCGGATCGCAGCCTTATCGTCGCCTCGTGCACGTGATCGGAACCGCGGGCCACGTCGACCACGGCAAGTCCGCGCTCGTGGAGCGGCTGACGGGCATCGACCCCGACCGGTTCGCGGAGGAGAAGAGGCGCGGGCTCACGATCGACCTCGGGTTCGCGTGGCTCGAGCTGCCGTCCGGGCGCGCCGTGGGCCTCATCGACGTCCCCGGACACGAGCGCTTCATAAAGAACATGCTCGCGGGGGCGGGCGGCATCTCGATCTGCCTCTTCGTCGTGGCCGCCAACGAGGGATGGATGCCGCAGAGCGCCGAGCACCTCGGGATCCTCGAGGTGCTCAACGTCGCGCGCGGCGTCGTGGCGATCACCAAGAGCGACACGGTCGACGACGAGACGCGGGATCTCGCCGTTCTCGAGGCGCGCGATCGCCTCGCGCCCACCTCGCTTCGGGACGCGCCGATCGTGGCCTGCTCGGCCGCGACGGGTCACGGCATCGACGCGCTCGTCGCCGCGCTCGACGACGTCGTGGGCGCGACCCCCGATCCCCCCGACGAGGGGAGGGCGCGCCTGTGGATCGACCGGGTCTTCACGATCGCGGGCGCGGGCACCGTCGTGACCGGCACGCTCGCGGGAGGCCGCATCGCGGCCGGCGACGAGGTCGAGATCGCCCCCGAGGGCCGCCGGGCGCGCGTGCGCGGCCTTCAGACGCACAAGAAGGACGTGGGCGCCGCCGAGCCCGGGAGCCGCGTCGCGCTCAACCTCTCCGGGCTCGACCGGCGCGGGGCCCGGCGCGGCGACGCGGTCGTCCACCCGGGCGCGTGGCGCCCCACGGCGAGGATCGACGCCCGCCTCGTCGTACTGCCCCCCGCCGTCACCGGCGTCCGCCACGTGCTCGAGGAGCGCGGCGCGCACCTGCTCTACGCCGGCTCGGCCGAGACGCCGGCCCGCGTCAAGCTGCTGGAGCGGGACCGGGTCGAGCCCGGCGAGGCGGCGTTCGCTCAGCTCTACCTGCGCGATCCCCTGCCGCTGCAGCGCGGCGACCGCTTCGTGCTGCGCGACGCGGGCCGGGTCCTGACGCTCGGCGGCGGCGAGGTCCTCGACCCGCTCCCGCCGCCGGCCCGGCGGGGCGACCGGAACCACCTCGACCTGCTGCGCCGGGCCGCCGCGGCCGGACCCGGGGAC
>DATADD010000141.1:0-47894 GCA_036258675.1 Actinomycetota bacterium
ACCCGCGCACAGCACGAGCAGCGGGGCGATCGCCACCCACGCCAACGGCGCGGCGTCGACCTCGGGCCACGCGAGCGCGAGGACCGCTCCGGCCGCGGCGGCCGCGGCCGCGGCGCGCGCCAGCGACATGGGCCGCGTGAAGAGACGCGCCGTGGCTAGCGCTCTTCCCCCGCGCGCCGGGGGTGAGCGCGCACTAGATGCAGTCGCGACACAGACCGCGCGACGCGTCGGCGAGCTGCGTGCGCGGCTTGACCAGATGGCACGACCGGCAGACGAACTCCTGGCCCTCTCGCAGCGGCACCGCGCGCGCGTGCTGCGCCTCGGTCACGGGCTCGGGCGGGTCGGGCGTCGACATGAGGTCGATGACGTCGTCGTCCCCCTCGCTGCCGGCCGCGCCCCGGCGCTCGAGCAGCTCGTCCCAAGAGGCAGCCTCGTCCTCGCCGTCGTCGTCGAGGGCGCTGGGATCCTCGGCATCGACGATATCCGCGTCCTCGACTTCGGTGTCCCCGCCCGGGTCGTGCGCGTCCACCGCCTCCAGCCCGAGGGTCTCGTCATCTTCTTCGATCCGGTCCCTGCCGCGCTGTCCGCGTGACAATGCCGCTCCTCTCGCGCGTCCGTGCGCAACGGCACCCAACCCTAAGGGGCCCCGCGGCCATGGGCCCAGCACGGTGCCGAGAAAGAGAGGTCCCAAGCAACCTCGTCGCACGCCTCGGCCGGAGTGCCGGGGACGTGGGACCCCGGCCTCTGCCTCGACCGCCCGCGACAGGCGGCCCGCGTTGGCGGACCCGCTGCCGGACGGCGGGACGGCTGGACGTCCCGCAACCGGGTGCGTAGCACACCGGGTCCGGTCCGCTCCGGTCCGTGTCCGACCGTCGGCGCCGCTCGACGCGACTGCTTGGGACGCGAGTGATGATGCGCCGTGCGGATAGACGTGTCAACGCTTCCTCGCTGCGTCGCGCGCAGGACGCGAACCTTTCTTCGTCGTCGACAACATGCCCACGCGTCGCCCACAGGTTGTCGACATCGTCGCCGGGCCGACCGCTGCCACGGCCCCATCCCCTTATCCTGGCACCGGCTACCAGCCGCCCCGCGACGCGGGGCAAGGAGGTCATGTGAGGACCCATCAAGCGGAATGCGTCATGGTCACGGCCCACGCGCCGGACTTCGTCGACATCACCGAGGAGGTCGAGGCGGCGCTCGGTCGCTCGGGGATCCGCGACGGACACGTGACGGTCTTCTCGCCCGAGACCGCCTGCCCACTCCTGGTCCAGGAGCGGGAGTCCGGGCTCCTCGTCGACATCGAGCAGGCGATGGACAGGCTTCGGGTCCTGCCGGGAGCCGATCGCGCCGCCCGCGTCGGCTCCCCCTCGGTCGTCCTGCCCGCGGTCGACGGGAGGCTTCGTCTCGGCATGTGGCAGCGCGTGCTGCTCGTCGAGCTCGAGCGGGGCCGGCGCCGGTCCGTGACCGTGCAGATCGTGGGTGAATGACGTGGCCAAGCGCAGGCTTCCCAAGCAATCCGAAGACTTCCCCGCCTGGTACCAGGACGTCGTCAAGCGGTCCGGCATGGCCGAGCACGGCTTGACCAAGGGCACCATGATCATCAAGCCGCACGGATACGCGGTCTGGGAGGAGCTCCAGCGCGCGCTCGACACGCGCTTCAAGGCGACCGGTCACGAGAACCTCTACTTCCCCCTGTTGATACCCGAGAAGCTCCTCGCCCGCGAGGCCGAGCACGTGGAGGGGTTCTCTCCTGAGCTTGCCGTCGTCACACACGGTGGCGGCGAGAAGCTCGAGGAGCCGCTCGTCGTGAGGCCGACCTCGGAGGCGACGATCTGGGCCGCCTACGCCAACTGGATCCAGAGCTACCGCGACCTCCCGCTGCTCTACAACCAATGGTGCAATGTGCTCCGGTGGGAGATGCGGACGCGTCTGTTCCTGCGCACGAGCGAGTTCCTGTGGCAGGAGGGCCACACCGCGCACGCGACCGCGGACGAAGCCCGCGCCGAGGTCCTGCGCATGCTCGAGGTCTATCGAGAGGTCGCGGAGGACGTCGCCGCGATGCCGGTCCTCCCCGGGCGCAAGTCAGAGTCCGAGAAGTTCGCCGGGGCCGTTACCACGCTTACGATCGAGGGGCTCATGCGCGACAGGAGGGCGCTGCAGTGCGCGACCTCGCACTTCCTCGGGCAGAACTTCGCGCGCGCCTACGACGTCACGTTCCTCAACGCGCGCGGGGAGGAGGAGCACGCGTGGGGTACGTCGTGGGGGATGTCGACGCGCATGGTCGGCGGCGTGATCATGACCCACGGCGACGATCGCGGCCTGCGGCTGCCGCCCCGGTTGGCGCCGGTGCAGGTCGTCGTCGTCCCGATCTACTCCACCGACGACGAACGCGCCCGTGTCATGGAGGTGGCCGTCAAGGTCAAGGACGCGTGCGCCGGCAACGGCGTTCGGGTCCGACTCGACGACCGCGATCACCACCGCCCGGGCTACAAGTTCAGCGAGTGGGAGCTCAAGGGCGTTCCCCTGCGCGTCGAGGTGGGCCCCAAGGACGTCGAGCGGGGTCGCGTGGTGGTCGTCGCCCGTACCGACGGCACCAAGAAGGAGGTCGCGACGGAGGAGGCGATCGCGGGCATGGCGGCCGCCCTCCAGGACGTCCAGAGCGCGTTGCTGACCGACGCACGTGCCTTCCGCGACGAGCACACCCACGAGGCCGGCGACTACGACGCGCTGCGGATGGGTCTCGAGGCCGAGGGCGGATTCTGGATCGGCTCGTGGTGCGGCCGCCTCGAGTGCGAGCAGCGCGTCATCGAGGACGCCAAGGCGACGATACGCGTGCTGCCGATCGACCCCGTGGATCCGGAGGCGCCCTGCACGGTGTGCGGCCGGGCCGGCGTCGAGCGCGCCACCTGGGCGCGCGCCTACTGACCTCCTCAGCCCCGCAGGCCGAGGACCTCCAGGATCTGCGAGTGCTCGTCGAGCACCCACTCGGCGTCCGGCGCGTCGGACGCGTCGTCGTGGATCCCCCGGAAACGAGCCGCGTGCATGCCGATGTCGTGAGCGCCGGCGATGTCGGTGCGGCGCAGGTCGCCGACGTGGACCGCCTCGGGCGGGCGCACGCCGAGCTCCGCGAGCGCCTTGGCGAAGATCTCGTTGCCCGGCTTGGGGACCCCGACCTCGTCCGAGAAGCAGAGCGTCTCGAGGTGCTCGCTCAACCCCGCGTCGTCGAGGAAGCCGCGCACGACCCGCCCCGGGGTGAAGCCGGTGTCGCAGACGAGCCCGAGGCGGATGCCGAGGCGCCTCAGCTCGCTCAGGGTCTCCACCGCACCCTCGACCGGCGCGACGCCCGCGACGAGACTCGCCTCCTCGAACTCGCGGGTGAGCTCCTCGATCGCCTCGTCGTCGAAGATGCCGCGCGCCTCGAGGCAGTAGGCCGCCATGCGCCCGGGGCCGAACGTCTCCACCTGCTTCCACGCCTCGTCGTGCTTGCGCCACGCCTCCAGCAGCAGGTCTTCGGCCTCTTCGTCGCGCAGGTCCAGGAAACGACCGAGGGCGCCTATGCGTTTGTGCATGGCGCCCTCCCAGTCCCGGTCCATCAGCAGCGTCGCCCAGCAGTCGTAGGTGACCGCCCGGATGCCCTCGACCCTCTTCACGAACCACTCCCCTCGGCCGCGCCGCCGGCGCGGCGTTGTCGGTCCCTCTTCACGACACAGGTCGCCACCGCCTCCGCGATCAGGTCCGCCTCCTCCAGCAGGTCCGCCGCGGAATCCGATACGTCCGGACGGGGGCGAGCGTAGCGGAACACCTCGAGGCGCATCTCCCGCGAGCTGGTGCCCCGGCGGGTGATCTCGCCTCTCACCTCGACGAAGTCGCCGGCATACAGCGGGGCGCGGAATCGCACCGAGGAGTAGCCGGCCAACAGGCCCTCGTCGCCGTCGCTGCGGATGCACAGCTCGGTCGCGGCGTCGCCGAGCAGCTCCATGATCCGTCCACCCGCCACCACTCCCCCGCCGTAGTGGGCGTCGGCTTCGCCCAGGCGCAGACGCAGGGTCGCCCGGATCGGATCCCTCACGACGCGCGCGCGGCCTCCGGCTCGCCGGCCTCGAGACGTCGCGACGCGGTCCACGCGAGGTAGGAGGCAACCTCGGACGGCCTCGTTCCCCGTCCGAAGATCCTGTCGTAGCCCAGCTCCGCCGCCTGGTCGGGTGAGAAGCGCGGGCCGCCGCCCACGAGCACGACGCGCCCGCGCAGCCCCGCCTCCTCGAGCGCGGCGCGCACCTCCCGCAGGTGCAGCAGATGCGCATCGCGCTGCGTTACGACCTGCGAGACGAGGACCGCGTCGGCCTCCTCCCGGCGGACGGTGTCGACGATCTCGGCCGGCGTCACCTGCGACCCCATGTTGATCACCCGCATCTCGGGGAAGTACTCCAGGCCGTGGTCGCCTGCGTACCCCTTCATGGACAGGATCGCGTCGAGACCGACCGTGTGGGCGTCCGTCCCGGTGCACGCGCCCACGACCACTAGCTGTCTCTTGAGCGTCTCCCTCAGGATCCGGTTGACCTCCTGGTAGGAGAGCTCGGGGAAGTCGCGCTCGCGCACCTCGAGCTCCTCGGGCTCGACCGAGTGCGTCGTGGCGCCGTAGACCGTGAAGAACGTGAAGTGGGGGCCCATCCCCTTCATGTGCACGACCTGAGGGCGCTCGAAGCCCATCTTGCGGGCGAGCTCGAGGGCGGCCGCGCGCGCCCGCTCCCCCTCCTCCAGGGGGAGCGTGAACGACAGCTGCACGAGCGCATCGCCGGTCGCGTCGCCGTAGGGCACGATCGCGCTCACTCCCATCTCACCCCGAGCCGCGCGGCGAGGAGGTCGCCGATCGGGTTGGCGTAACCGCCCGCTCTCTCGATCACGCCATCGAGGCCCTTGCCGCCGTCCTTCGTGCGAACCGTGTCGGCGAACATCCCCGCCTCGATCGCGTCGAACATGCCGATGTCGGCGACCTTGCGAAGCATCTGTAGGCACTCCTCGAGGACCTGGGCGGCGCGCCGCTCGACGAGCCCTCCCTCCTCGAAGTGCAGCTCGCCGGCGAGGCCCCCGGCGCCACCGAACACGTAGCAGGCGTTCTCGAGCGCGAGGTCGCGGTCCGACAGGAACGGTGTGTGGATCCCCTCGGTCATCATGCCGAGCAGAATGATGTCCTGTCCCGTGAGCGCGCCGACCAGGTTGAACATGCCGTCGTAGAGGAACCCCTGGAAGATGTTGCCCGTCATGTGCTTGGTCGGAGGCATGTACTTGAGGGGGGCATCGGGGAAGCACTCACGCACGAGCTGGGCGTGGGCAAGCTCGAGCAGGATCTGGTCCGGCAGAGACGGGTCGATCTCGAACGCATGCCCGAGGCCCATCTGCGCGGGGGGCAACCCGGCCGAGAGCGCGAGCCGCTCGTTGAGGAACTGCGAGGCCAGCACCGTGTGGGCGGCATCGACCGCGTCGGCCGTCGTGAGGTAGTTGTCCTCGCCGGTGTTGATGACGATGCCGGCGAGTGAGTGGACCATGCGAGAGAAGTGCTGATCCACGAACGTGCGCTGCATGTTGATGTCGCGGAAGATGATCCCGTACATGCAGTCGTTGAGCATCATGTCGAGCCGCTCGACCGCGGCCATGACGGCGATCTCGGGCATGCAGAGCCCGCTCGCGTAGTTCGTGAGACGGATGTAGCGCCCCAGGTCCTCCCCCACCGCGTCGAGGGCGGCGCGCATGAGCCGGAAGTTCTCCTGGGTCGCAAAGGTCCCGGCGAAGCCGTCCTCGGTCGCCCCGAAGGGAACGTAGTCGAGCAGCGACTGCCCCGTCGAGCGGATCACCGCGATGACGTCGCAGCCCTCGCGCGCGGCTGCCTGCGCCTGCGGGATGTCCTCGTAGATGTTCCCGGTCGCGACGATGAGATAGAACCACGGCTTGGTCGCGTCGCCGGTGCGGTCGATCGCGCGCTGCCTCTCCTCGGCGGCCGCCGCGACCCGGGTCACCGCGTCGTCGGCGAGGCGGCGCGCCGCCGCGAGCGCCGCCTCGAGGCTCGGCCCCTCGGGCCACGAGGGCCGCAGCTCGCGGCGCGCGATCCGCTCCGCGGTCTCCTGCACGCCCTCGCCGGTGGCCTCGACCGCGGCAAGGAACGGGACCGTGGCCCCCCGCTCGAGGCCGGCCCCCGCCCGGATCTCGTCCACGACCCGGTTCGGGATCGGCACGGCCTCGGAGCCGTCGCCCTCGGCGCCGTCGACGCCGAGAAGGCGGAGGGTCGCGCGCTCGATCGACGCAGTCGTGCGGCGCCGGGCGAGCTCCTCGATCGGCGCCGCGATGTCCGCCGCGAGCGCGCGGCATTCCTCGACCGCGGCCTCGTCGATGCGGAGGCGTCCGAGGGGCCGGGAGAAGACGCGCGCAGCCCTCATGCGGCCTCCGCCTCCGGCGGCGGCCACACCCGCGTGCCCCCGATCCAGGTCCCGAGCACGTCCGTCTTCTCGAGCTCGTCCGGGTCGACCGCGAGCGGATCGCGATCGAGGAGCGCGAGGTCCGCGCGACGACCCGCGGCGAGGGTGCCCTTCGCGGTCGGGTCGCCCGTGACGGCCACCGGGCCGGCGGTGTGAAGGGCGAGGGCGTCGGCCGCCGGCAGCGACTCCTCGGCGAGGTGGTGGGCGCGCAGAGCCGCCATCTGCAGGAACGGGTCGAGAGGCGTCACCGTCGAGTCGGATCCGGCCGCGAGCGTGAGCCCGGCCCGGAGCATGGAGCCGAAGCGGTTCATCGTGCGAGCCCGGTCCCACCCGAGGCGGCGGGCGTAGAGGCCCCGCTCGCCGCCCCACAGGCGGTCGAACGCCGGTTGGATGCTGGGGCGCAGCCCGAGACGGGCCGCGCGCCGGATGTGGTCGTCGGTGGCGCACTCGAAGTGCTCGATGCGGTGGCCGGCGGCGGCGACCTGGGCGCGCCCGACCCGCTCGCTCACCGCCTCCCAGGTTGCGAGCGCCTGGTCGATCGCGGCATCTCCGATCGCGTGCACACCGACCTGCAGCCGCGCCCGCTGCGCGCGCAGGAAGAAGTCGAGCAGCTCCTCGTCGTCGCGGTAGGAGATGCCGTTCGGGGGCGAACCGGGAGGCGGGGTGTCCAGGTAGGGGGCCCTCATCCACGCCGTGTGCGAGCCGAAGGAGCCGTCGAGGAAGTAGTCGCCTCCGATGCGGTCGAAGCCCATGGCCGTGACTCGCTCGACGTCGTCGGTCGCGAGAAACGTGACCACCCTCAGCGCGACGTCTTCGACCGCGGCCTGGAACACCTCGGCCGAGTCCCACCCCCGCCACTCGACCACGAACATCTCGTGGACCTCGGTGACGCCCTTCGAGTAGGCGACGCGCACGGCCTGCGCGACGGCATCTCGTTGCTGGGCCGGGGTCAGGGCGCGATCGAACCAGCTCCACGCCTGGGCCGCGGCCTGCTCCCGCAGGTACCCCGTCGGTCTCCCGGCCGGATCCCGGTCGACGCCGACCACCCCTCCGAGCTCGAGCTCGTCCACCAACGCCGTCGAGACGATGCACGAGTGCATGTCGGCCCGCCCCAGCAGCGCGGGACGGTCCCCCACCGCAGCGTCGAGGTCGCGCGCGGTCAGCGGCTCGTCGAGCGGGTCCTCGAAGTTCCCCCCGAACAGGATCCCGTCCGGCTCGGCGCGCGCTCGCCGCGCCAGCGCGGCCACGATCGCGCGCGCGGACCGCTCTCCGCGCAGGTCGAGGCCGCTCGCGTAGAGACCGGTCGCGGGCAGGTGGACGTGCGCGTCGGCGAACCCGGGGACGAGCGTCCCGCCGTCGAGGTCGACGCGCGCGCCGGCGGGGGGCGGCTCCCCTCGTCCCGCCGCGGTTATCGCCTCGTCGGTGACGAGGAGCCACTCCGCGCGCTCCTCGCCCCGGCCGGTGCGTACGCAGCCCCCGTGGAACAGCGTCGTCCTCACGCCCGGAACCTCTCCAGGAGCCGGGCCTCGGAGCGGACGAGGTCGAGCGCGAGCTGCGCGTGCCCGGGGACGAAACCGTTGCCGATCGTCATCTCGCAGTGCTTCCCGAGGCCCTCCGCGGTGAGCGCGGCTGCGGTGAAGGACGTCGTCATGGAGAAGAAAACTACCCGTCCCTCGTCCCGGCAGGCCATGATGGCTCCACCCTCGCAGCGGGGAACGTTGGCGCACACGAAGACGAGGTCGGCCAGCTCGCCCGCGAACGCACCCGTGACCGCGTCGTGCACCGCGACGGGGTCCGTGCAGTCGACCACGACCGGCTCGGCACCGGCCTCCTTGGCCCCCGTCGCCGTCGCCTCCGGCCAGCACAGCCCCAGCACGCGCCCCTCGCGGCCCACGTTGCGAACCGCCTGCGCCGCGCTCAGCATCCCGGACTTGCCCCCGGCGCCCACAACCGCCACCTTCATGCCGGGGCGGGCGAGGCGCGCCATCCACGCGGGCGCTCCGGCGACGTCGAGGGCCCCCAGCACGATCTCGTCCTCCAGGTCGGGCGGCATCTCGGCGAAGTTCGAGGACTCGAACAGGATCGCGCGCCCCGCGACCCGCACCTTCTCCGACGCCGGATCCAGCTGCGCGATGTCGTGCAGGACGAGGGGAGTGAGCGTGAGCGACACGAGCGAGGCGACGCGCGTTCCCACCGCGGGCTCGGTGCGTCCCTCGCCGAGCTCGCTCACGCGCCCCACGAGCATCCCTCCGGAGCCGGTCGCGGGGTTGTGCATCTTGCCCGCGGATCCGACTATCTCTTCGATGCGCGCGCCGATGGCGGCCGCCGAGTCGCCGCAGGAGTCGCGCAGCTGCCTCCACGACGCGGAGTCGATGTTGAGGTACTCCACGTCGATCGCCATCTCGCCCGGGCGCAGGGGCGAGCGCGCATCGAGGACGCGCGCCTGCTGGGGCAGCGCCCCCCGGGGGTCCACGGAGCGATGGATGCCGAAGCGCTCCACCCGACCGGCGCCTACGCGGACTGGAGCCGTCCGGCGCGATCCCGCCACTTACGCCGGCCCTCTTCGGGCAGCGAGTCGATCGGGTCGTAGTACTCGTAGGTGCGGGTCAGCGCCTCGGGGTCGTCGCGCTCGAGATTGGTCCGGTAGTTCTTCGTCCAGTACGAGATGCCCAGCACCCGGTCATAGGAGTCGACCTGGTGCACCCACCGCTTGCCCACGAAGGGCACGTCGCAGACGATGCGCGGCGTCGCGAAGCCGGGCAGGTACCCCATGAGCGCATGCTGCAGCTGCTGCGCGTGCGCAACGGACACGCGCCAGTGCTCCGAGTTGGGGATCATGTCGCACATGTAGAAGTAGTAGGGCATGACCTTGGCCCGATCCAGCAGCGCGAAGCAGAGGTCGAGGAGCGCCTCGGGCGAGTCGTTCACCCCCCGCATCAGAACGCCCTGGTTGCGGACGTCACGGTAGCCCATGTCCAGCAGCCGTCGCGTTACCTCGGCCACGAGCGGCGTGACCGAGTTCGCGTGGTTGACGTGGGTGTGCACCGCGATGTCGACGCCGCGCTCGTTGGCCTTGCGCGCCACCCGCTCGAGTCCGGCGAGCACGTCGTCCTGCAGGAAATGCTGGGGCAGCCCCATGAGGCCCTTCGTCGCGAGTCTGATGTCGCGGATGTTCTCGATGTCCAACAGCGAGCCGACGAAACCCTCGAGGTGGGCGATGGGGAGATTGGCCATGTCTCCGCCCGAGACGACGACGTCCCGCACGGAAGGCGTTGCCCGCAGGTACTCGAGGATCGCCGCGTAACGGTCCCTCTGCTTGAGCTCGAAGCGGGTCTTCAGGACCTGGGGCACGTTGTTGCCGATCAGGTCCATGCGGGTGCAGTGCCCGCAGTACTGCGGGCACGTCGTGAGCAGCTCCGCGAGCACCTTCGTCGGGTACCTGTGCGTGAGCCCCTCGACGGCCCACATGTCGCTCTCGTGCAGGCTGTCCCGCGACGCCATGGGGTGGCTTGGCCACTCGGGGTCGCGGTCGTCGAACGCAGGGATCATGTAGTGGCGGACGGGGTCCGACCACAGGTCCGTCTCGTCCATCGTGTTCAGCATCTGGGGGGGGACGAGCATCGACATCGTCGCCCGCTCGGCCTGATCCCGTTCGATCGACGCGACGAGGTCGGCGGGAAGGAGGTCGCCGAATACGCGCTGCAGGCCGGCGAGGTTCTTGACGGTGTGCTGGCGCTGCCATCTCGCGCTGCGCCACTCCCGCTCGGTCACCTCCCGGTAGCCCGGCAGCCGGCGCCAGTCCGGCTCCTCGAAGGCGCCCGCGGGCGGGTAGCGATAGGGCTGGGCGTCGCGCCGGTACGGCTCCGCGCCGGAGCGGGGGGCGACGGAGGTGCGGGCTGTCGTCTCGGTGGTCGCCATCGGCCCTCCTCGGCTCCGCGAAAGGATGGTTGGATTCGGCTCGGCGATGCGGAATGATATTAGGTGACGGGCCAGTATAGCGGAAGGAACTTCGGCGTTGGACGACAAAGACCGCACGATATTGGGCGCCCTCGAGCAGGACGCCCGCCTCACCTACGCCGAGATCGGGGCCCGGGTCGGCCTCGCGCCCTCGTCGGTCCACGACCGGATCCGCAAGCTCGAGCGCTCCGGGGCGGTCAGAGGCTACCGGGCCGAGGTGGACCTGGAGCAGGTGGGGCTGCCGATCACCGCCTTCGTGAGCCTTGCCCTGCGACCGGAGACCCCGAGCGACATCCCCGGCCGGGTCGCGGAGATCCCTCTGGTCGAGTCCTGCTACTCGGTGGCGGGCGACAACTCCTACGTTCTCGTCGTGCGGGCGCCGACCACGAAGGCCCTCGAGGAGGTGCTGGACGCGCTGCGCGCGAAGCTGGAGGTGACGACGCGGTCGGTGGTGGTCCTCTCGACGCCGTTCGAGCGGCGCCCGATGGTTTCGCCGTCGCGCGGATGAGCGAGCCGGTCCATGTCTCCGACTACGACAACGCTTGGCCCCACGTCTTCGAGGCGCTGCGCGATCACCTGGCGGAGAGCCTGCGCGACGTCGCCCTCGCGATCGAGCATGTCGGCAGCACCGCCGTTCCCGGGCTTGCTGCAAAGCCGACCATAGACATCGACGTCGTCGTTGCCTCGCCGCGCGACGTGCCCCCGGCGATCGCGCGGTTGGAGTCGCTCGGCTATCGACACGAGGGGGACCTCGGTGTGCCGGGACGAGAGGCGTTCGGCGCGCCCGACGGCGTGCCTGCTCATCACCACCACCTCTACGTCGTCGTGGAGGGCTCCCCGGCCCACGAGAACCACATCCTGCTCCGTGATCACCTGCGCATGCACACCGACGACGCTGCTGGATACGCGCGCCTGAAGCGGTCTCTGGCCGTCCGCTACCGCAACGATCGCGATGCCTACACGGAGGCCAAGTCCTCTTTGATCGACGAGCTGCTGCGCCGGGCGCGAGGTCGGCGGGGGGTGGCGGGCGGGGGCTGACGAGCCGCTTCGGCGGGAGCCGGGCTCTCTCGGACGGTGCGCAACGGGGGGCGAGCGACGGCAGCTCGACCCCCCGCGGGACAATACGTCGGGGTCGGTTGGGAGACGGCAAGAGGGGACGCCATGCGCATCGAGGACGCGTCGGGTCGCACGCTGCGGGAGACGACGGTTACCGTCGACGACCACGAGCTCGTCGACCTCCTCCAGGGCCTCGCCGACGTGATCGAGGGCCAGCGCCCGCATTTGCACTTCAAGCAGCTCGGGGGGCCGCAGCTGGTGATCCGGCGGGCCGCGGAGGCGGACGACGATCCCCTCGGGCGGGGCCTCGACTGGTGGGTGGGGCCCGCCGTGCTCGTCGCGGTGGTGTTCGTCGTCGTCGGGGCGATAACCGTCGTCCGGTGGGCCGCCGGGCTTCTGTAGCAACGGCGCCCGCTGCGCATGTGCGTGGCCGAGCACGCGGCCGAGGAGCCGTCCCTCTCCGACCCGGGGTCGACCCGGGCGCGGCGCGCGCTAGACCTTGAGGCGCAGCGCGTCGCGCAGGAGCTCGAACGTCGCGGGGGTGACTCCGACCTCCTCGCCGTCGGCCTCGACCGGGAGCGGACGCTCGCTCTCGATCGAGACCCGCACCCGTTTCGCCTCGCGGATCTCGGGATGGGGCACGTGCTCTCCCCGGTACGCCTTCGGCATGATGGCGATCGCCTCCCGCGCGCCGAGGAAATGGATCTGCACGTCGAGGACGCCGTCGGTGGGTGCCGCCCGCGGCGCCAGCTTCATCCCGGCTCCCGAGAACTGGCCGTTGGCGACGACGAGGTTGCGGACGGGGCCCTCGTAGCGTTTGTCGACGAGGTCGACCGTCGCCGCGGGCGACCGCGACCGCACCGCCTCCACCCAGAAGGCCGCGGGGTAGGTGAGGGCGCCCAGCAGGCCGCGCGCGCGTCCGGCGCGCCGAGCGACGCACGCGCCGAGTCCTGCTTGCGCGACGTTGGCGAAGTAACGCACCACGTCGGCCCCGTCACCTGCGCAGGTGATCTTTCCGATGTCGATGGAGAACGACTCGGGTCCGTCGAGGTGGGCGGCGGCATGGCTCGGTGTCGCCGGCATGCCGAAGGTCCTGATGAAGTCGCGGGCGACGCCCGTCGCAACGACCCCCATGACGGCGTCGACGCGTACGGGGCGGTCGTCCTCGAGCATGCCGTTCACGACCTCGTTGACGGTGCCGTCGCCGCCCACCGCGACGACGAAGCGCGTGCCGTCGTCCAGCGCCGCGCGGGCCAGCCGGGTGGCGTCCCCCGGGGCCTCCGTTGCGACCGTCCTGTGCTCGAGCGCGCGCTCGTCGAGGAAGCGCCGCAGCTCGGGCAGCACGCGCGCGGTCGCGCCTCGGCCCGCGCGCATGTTGCATATCAGCACCATCGGCCCAAAGGGCGACGCCACTCAGTCGGCGCGCTCGACTACCGTCGCGATCCCCTGTCCCAGCCCGATGCACATGGTCGCCAGGCCGGTGCGCACGTCGCGGCGCGCCATCTCGTGCACGAGAGTGGTGAGCAGCCGAGCGCCGGAGCATCCCAAGGGGTGGCCGAGGGCGATGGCGCCTCCGTTCACGTTGACCTTCTCCGGATCGAGGCCCAGCTCGTCGATGCACGCGAGCGACTGCGCCGCGAACGCCTCGTTGAGCTCGATGAGGTCGATGTCCTCCAGAGAGATGCCGGCGCGCCGCAGCACCTTGCGGGTCGCCGGGATCGGCCCCAGTCCCATGAAGCGAGGCTCCACCCCCGCGACCGCGCTCGCCACCACGCGAGCCATGGGTGCGAGCCGCAGGTCGGCGATGGCCTCGGAGGAGGCGAGCAGGACGGCGGCGGCGCCGTCGTTGAGCCCGGACGAGTTGCCGGCGGTCACCGTGCCCTCTCGGCGGAAGGCGGGCCGGAGCCTGCCCATGCGCTCGAGCGACGTGTCGGGACGAGGGGGCTCGTCGGCGTCGACGACGAGCGGGTCGCCTTTGGCGCGGGGCAACTCGACGGGCACGATCTCGTCCTTGAAGCGCCCCTCCTGCACCGCGGCGACCGCGCGCCGGTGGCTCTCCAGCGCGAACTCGTCCTGGCGCGCGCGGGAGATCCCGAAGCGCTCCGCCACGTTCTCGGCCGTCTCGCCCATCGTGTCGCTCCCGTAGCGCTCCAGCAGCCGGGGGTTCGCGAAGCGCCATCCCAGGGACGTGTCGTAGACGCGCACGTCGCGTTCGAAGGCCTGCTCGGCCTTGCCCATGACGAACGGAGCGCGCGTCATCGACTCCGACCCGCCCGCGATCACGACGTCTGCCTCGCCCACCATGATCTCGCGGCGCGCCGAGTTGACCGCTTCCAGTCCCGAGCCGCACAGCCGGTTGACGGTCGCTCCCGGGACCGACACGGGGAGCCCCGCGAGCAGGGCCGCCATACGCGCCACGTTGCGGTTGTCCTCCCCGGCCTGGTTGGCGGCCCCCCACTGGACGTCGTCCACGCGGTCGCCTGCGATCCCGGTGCGCTCGACGAGCGCGGCGATCGCTTGCGCCGCGAGGTCGTCGGGGCGCGCCCGAGCGAGGACGCCCATGATCTTCCCCACGGGGGTGCGCACGGCGTCGACGACGAATGCCTCGGTCACGTTCTCATCCTCCCACGCGGGCTGCGCCGCCCCTAAGAGCTACAGCCGGTCGGCCGCGGGTGGAGATGACGTACGACGGCGATCTCCGGTACGGCGCGCTAGACGCCGAGCGAGGAGTAAGCGACGACGCTGCGCTGCACGCCGGAGAGCGCGACCGCGACCCTGTCCCGCAGCCCGGGGTCCTCTGCGACCTCCTCGAGCTGACGCATCAGGTCGATGAGCTGCTTCATGGAGCGGACGAAGTCGCCCGGCGCGTCGTCCTCCCCGAGCACGTCGTCGAGCGGCGCGCCGTCGGCCCACAGCGCGGTCCGGGCCGCGAGCCCCGGGTCCGGGGCGCGCGTGAGCTCGAGCCCGCGCGCCTCCTCGCGGCGCCGGATCATGCCGTGGAGCCGCATGAGCCGGCCGAAGGCGCGCCGGCTCGGCGGCGAGGGAAGCTGTCCGCCGACGACGAACGGCCCGCGCGGCTCGTAGACGAGGGTCGACAGCAGCGCGGCGAGGTCGGGCACCTCGAGATCCTTGAAGACGCTCCGTTCGAGCGCCTCGACCACGAGCAGATCCGCCTCGTTGTAGACCCGTCTGAGCGCCTCGCCCCGCGCCGTCAGCGTCCACCCGCGTACGTAGCCGAGCTCCTCGAGGATCTCGAGCACGAGCTCGAAGCGTCGCGCCAGGGTCCCGGTCCGCGCGCCCACCCTCCGCTCGAGACCGGCGATCTCCCGCTCGAGGCGGCCTGCGCGGCGCGCGTAGTGGAGGTGACGGCCGAGCTCGGGGCAACGGTGGCAGGGGTGGCGCTCGATCTCGGCGCGCAGCTCGTCCGTGCGGCCCGGATCCCGCCGAGGCGGGCTCGGGGCGCGCACCGGGAGGGCGGCGAGCCGGCGCGCGAGGGCGCGCCTGCTGCGGGCGTCGCGCGCGTCGAACCCCTGCGGCACACGCAGCCGTCCCACGGTCGCGGGCGGCGTGCGCAGATCCGCCGGTCCGAGACGGACCAGGACCCTGCTCTCGGACAGGGCGAGCACCCGGGGGCGACGTTCCGGGCGCGTGGCGCCGACGTCGAGCACGACGTAGCGGCCGCGCCGCCTGCCCCCCGTGATCGCGATCACGTCGCCGGGCCGCAGCTCGTCGGCCGCCCGCGCCGCCCCCGAGGCCGCTCCGGCGCGACCGTCCTCGAGGGCGCGGAGCTCCTCGGTCAGAGCGCGGTAGGAGGCGAAGTCGCCGAGGTGACAGACCGTCCTCTCGACGTAGGACGAGTGGTACGCCTCGAGCCGCTCCTTGGTCGTCTCGATCTGCACGACGTCGCGATCGGCCTGGAACTGGGCGAACGACGAGTTCACGAGGTGCTCGGCCTCCGCCCGGTCGTAGCTGCGGACGAGGTTCACGGCCATGTTGTAGGAGGGCTGGAACGAGGACTGCAGCGGATACGTCCTCGTCGAGGCGAGCCGCGTGATCGTCTCGAACGGCGTGAACCGCTGCAGGAGGACGACGGCGTGGCCCAGCTCGTCGATGCCCCTGCGGCCGGCCCGACCGGT
Source organism: Actinomycetota bacterium (assembly GCA_036258675.1). Taxonomy (GTDB): domain Bacteria; phylum Actinomycetota; class CADDZG01; order CADDZG01; family WHSQ01; genus DATADD01. The sequence continues at coordinate 15,617 of DATADD010000141.1, forward strand.
GAGCTGGGTGTAGTCCCCCGGGGTCATCAGCTCGTGCTTTTCCCCCGTGAACTTCGTCAGGCTCTCGAGCACCACGGTGCGCGCCGGCATGTTGATGCCGAGAGCGAGGGTCTCCGTGGCGAACACGACCTTGACGAGCCCGTTTCGGAAGAGCTCTTCGACGGTCTCCTTGAAGGCGGGGATCATGCCCGCGTGGTGGGCCGCGATCCCGCGCCCCAGGCCCTCGAGCCACGTGTCGTGGCCGAGCACGTCGAGCTCGTCGGGGGAGAGGTCCGCGGTGCGCTCGCGCGCCCGGGCGAGGATGTCGCTCCGCTCCGAGGGCGACGTGAGTCGAAGGTGGTCGCGCAGGCACTGCCTCACGGCCTCGTCGCAGCCGCGCCTGGAGAAGATGAAGTAGATCGCGGGAAGCATCTTCTCCTGGTCGAGCCGGTCGACGACGTCGACCCGGAGGGGGGCCCGAGCCCGCTTCTCGGCGACGCGGCGGCCGCCCCTCCCCGGCCGCTCGGCCCCGCGGCGGCGACGCCGGTCGAACTCCCTTCCGCGCGGGTTGGGCACGACCTCGCCGTCGGGGCGGTGCACGAACATGGGCAGGAGCTCGTCGGACGCGAAGTACCAGTGACGGATCTCGACGGGCCGCTCGTCCTCGATGATGACCTCGACCCGCCCCCTGAGCGTCTGCAGCCACTCCCCGAACTCCTCCGAGTTCGACACGGTGGCCGACAGGGACACCGTCAGGACGTCCACGGGGAGGTGGATCAGGACCTCCTCCCACACCGCCCCCCGGTAGCGGTCCTGGAGGTAGTGGACCTCGTCCAGGACGACGTGGTGGAGGTCCTCGAGCGAGGCGGCGTCCTCGTAGATCATGTTGCGCAGGACCTCGGTCGTCATGACCACCACGGGAGCGTCTCCGTTGATGGAGTTGTCGCCCGTGAGCAGCCCCACGTTGGCGGCGCCGTGCAGGGCGACGAAGTCGGCGTACTTCTGGTTGGACAGCGCCTTGATCGGCGTCGTGTAGAAGGTCCGTCCGGCGCGCCGCAGCGCCAGCCAGGCGGCGAACTCCCCCACCACGGTCTTGCCCGCTCCCGTCGGAGCGGCCACGAGCACCGAGGCTCCGTCCGCCAGCGCCTCGCAGGCGCGCCTCTGGAAAGGGTCGAAGCGGAAGCCGTAGGAGAGCTCGAAGTCGTCGACGGAGGCCCCGCCTCGAGGCCCCGCTCTAGCCGTTCCCGCCGCCTCCCCCGGTGCCGCCGGTGCCCTCGCCCTGGCCGCCCCCGCCGCCCGGCAGGGGGGGCGTTCCGGGGGCGCCGGGAAAGGCGATGCCCGCGGCCCCGAGCTGGACACGGGCGCGCTCGCGATCGAGCTCCTGCGTGGCCAGGACCCACGCCGCGCCCGCCGTGTCGCGCTGCTCGGCGGCCCGTTCGAGGACCCGAGGCGCGAGCCCCTCGGGTGCCTCTCCGGCCAGTGCGAAGGTGCGCGCCGCCGACGTGTAGAGGGTGATCGACTGCGAGAACAGGCCGTACGCGCCCGCCTCGGCGGGTGTCGGCCGCACGCGGCCCAGGGCGTCGCGTCCCGCCCGCAGGCTCCGCATCCAGCTGCGGGCCTCCTCCGGGAGGGTGGCGAGCGCGTCCCCGTCCGCTTCCGTCGGTGCCTGCGCCATCCCCACTGCGGCGGGACGGAGGGTCTGTGCCACCGCACGCACCTCTCCCGAGAACGACTCGAGCGCCTCCTGCGCCCGCTCGAGGTCGGCCGCCTGCCCCTGAGCGCGGGCGATCGCCCACCACACGAGCCCGACGATCAGCGCGGCCGCGGCCGCGGCCCACACCCGGCCGCGCTCGGTCCGATACCACGGGACCCGGTGTCGGCCCGCGAAGGAGGCCCGGGGAGCGCCGGCGGGGCGACGGCGGGCCTGGCTGCCGCGCGCTTGCGACTTGCGTTTGCCCTTTATCGCCATCGGCGCGGGCGACTATAAACGCCGCTCGCTGCGCCTCACGAGGCCGTCCGGCGGCGCAGGAGCCGGGCGAGGACAACGATCGTCACCTCGTAGAGCCCGTAGAGGGGCAGCGCCAGAACCGACATCGTGTAGGGGTCCTGGCTCGGCGTGACGACCGCGGCGATCACGAAGATCCCGACGAAAGCGGCCTTCCTCTGACGGCGGAGGGAGTCCACGCTCACAGCACCCGCGAGGCCGAGGAAGATGAGCAGCAGCGGCAGCTCGAAGGTCACCCCGAAGCCGAGCAGCATGAGGCCGACGAAGTTGAGGTACGCCTCCGCCGCGAGCAGGGGAACGAGGCCCTCGCCGCCGAGGCCGATCAGGAACCCGAGGCCGCGGGAAAGCGTGAGGTACGCGACCGCGGTGCCGGCCGCGAACAACGCGATCGAGCACGCCAGGAACGGGCTCGCGTAGCGCTTCTCCTTGGGTGTCAGAGCGGGGAGGACGAAGGCGTATACCTCGTAGAGCCACACGGGGGACGACACGGCCACGCCGGCGAGGGCCGTCATCTTCAGACGGAAGAAGAACGCCTCCAGCGGCTGGGTGAACACGAGCCGGCAGCCCTGGGGACCGAGCCGCGCCCGCGGCAGCGAGCACAGCGGGCGCGTGAGCAGCTCCAGGAGTGGCTCGTAGAAGAAGAAGGCTGCGACCGAGATCGCGGCGAAAGCCCCGAGCGAGACGATCAGGCGCGTGCGGAGCTCGGAGAGGTGCTCCACGACGGTCATCGCGGCGTCGACCTTGCGCTGGCGCCGCCGACGCAGGAACCTCAGGCGCCGGCGCCGGAGGTTGTGTGCCTCGGCCATCAGCCGGGCTCGATGCGGGGCGCCTCGTCCGGCCGGCGGTCGTCCGCCCCCGGAGCGCCCTTCTCGGGGTCGGGCGCCGCGCCGTCCCGACCGCCGGCCTCCGCTCCCCGACGCCGGGGGCGGGACGACGCGGGGGGCTCGAGATCTTCGTCGTCGTCGAGCCCGAACTCGAACTCCTCTCGCACCTCGCTGGCCATCCGCCGGAGGTTGGAAGCCGTCCGGCCCACGGTCCGGGCGATATCCGGGAGCCTTTCCGGCCCGAAGACGATGAGGGCGACGACCGCGACGACGAGGATCTCGAGCGGACCTATCGACGGCATGGGACCAGTCTAGTTAGGCGGTCCCGGCCGCCCACCCCCCGCGTGCGAGCGCCGAGTCAGGCGCGGGGCCGCCCGAGGAGGTCGTCGAGCAGGTCTCCGCGCTCCAGAGCCTCGTGGAAGTCGAGGAGGTCGTCGAGCGTGAACGTCGGTCCGCCGTGAACCTCGAGCGCCTCGGCGGGGACGTGCACCGGGACCGGGACGACTCCGCCGGAAAGAAGCAAACGGACGATGCGGTCATCCGCGGCCTTCTCGACGAACTGTCCACAGTGCGGGCAGGTGAAGCCATAGGTGTTGACCGCCTGCGTCGCTCCGATGCGGAGGAGGATGTCCTCGGCAGTGAGGTCAACCTCTCCACACCCGGGGCAAGTGGCCTTGATCGTCGTCATCGTCCGGCTCTTTCTCGCTCGGTGCTGCCTGTCGCTTACGCCACCGTTATCGGCCCTGGTCCTGGAAGGTTTAGATACGCAACTTCCGCAGCATGCCGTGGGAACGCGCGCGTTCGCATGCGCTCAATGAGGGTCGGTCGGCCGCCGACATGACGTCTATGGCGCTGTTCACTCGAGGGCGTGCCGAGCTTCCGGAGAGCTCGCAGCGGTGGGGCGAGGCGATGGAGGCGGCTCTCGTCGTCAACGACATCGCGTCCTCGGAGCGTCCCCTGAACGACGCGGTGCAGGACATGGTCAGCGTCGCGGTCGACCTTCTGGGCGCTCAGCAGGGCTCGATCATGCTGCTCGACGACGGCGGAGGGTCGCTCCTTCTCGTCGCCGCCTCGGGGCTGTCCGACTCCGTGCCGCTCGGATTCCGCCTCCCGGTCGGAGAGAGCGTCGCCGGCCGCGTGCTCGCCACCGGGCGGCCGCTGCTGCTCAGCGACGTCGACGCAGACAGCTTCCTCAACTTCGTCCCGAAGTCCCGACCCATCTCCTCGAGCCTCGTCGTCCCGCTGCGCGTTCAGGGCCGGTCGATAGGCGTCCTCAGCCTGGCGACGTCGGGCGACGCAACCGGGTTCACCGAGGAAGACCTGCGCGTCGCCCAGCTCTTCGCGGACCAGACCGGCGGCCTGATCCATCGGGCGCGCCTGCACGAGCGCGCCGAGAGGCGCTCTGCCGACCTCCTCGCCCTGGTCGAGTCGAGCAAGGGCCTCGTCGGAACGCTCGATCCCGAGGCCGTGCTCCAGCGCATCCTCGACGGGGGCGCCCGCCTCACCGGGTCCAAGGACGGCTTCGCCTGTCTCTTCGACCCCGAGAGCGGCGCGGTGGCGCGCGGCGTGTTCCGGGGGTTCGAAAAGGCGCTCATACGCGACCTGGTGACGGAACCCGAGGTGCGGGCGGTGGTCGCGTCGAGCGCGGTGTCGGCCCTGCCGGGCCGCGGCGGGCTGGTCGCGACCGGCTTGCGGACCACGAGAGGGACCAACGGCCTCCTCGTGCTCGACCTGGGAGAGCCGCCCGAGCCCGAGCGCATCGACCTCCTGCGCGCCTTCGCACAGCAATGCGCCACCGCGCTGGGGGCCGCCGAGCTGCACTCGCTCATCGAGCACAAGGAGTCCGAGCTCGCATCGGTCATCGCGGGCGTCCCGAACCCCATCGTGCTCGTGGACTCGCGCAACAGGATCGCGGCCGTCAATCCCGCGGCCGAGCAGCTCTTCGGGGTCGCGGGCGCGTTCTCCTTCGGGCTTCCGATCGGCGGCGCCCTCGGGCACGAAGAGATCGAGGGGATGCTCGAGTCCGAGGGCGACCTCCAGAGCGAGGTCAGCCTCGGCATCCCCCCGCGTACCTACCGACTGCGCGTCAAGGATGTGAGGGTGCCCGGCGCGCCGATGGGGCGCGTGCTCATCATGGACGACCTCACAGCGGAGCGGGAGATCGCGCAGACCCAGCGCGACTTCGTGGCCATGATCGGGCACGAGCTCAGAACCCCGTTGACCATCATCAAGGGGTTCGCGAAGACGGCCCTCAAGACGGTCGCAACCGCGTCGGTCGAGGACCGGCAGGAGGCCCTCGCCACGATCGACGCCAAGGCGATCCAGCTCGAGCGCCTCATCGAGGACCTCCTCTACGTCTCGAGGATCGAGTCGCGCGAGGCCGCGCTGCGCGTCGAGGACGTGCACATCGCCACGCTCGTCTCGTCGGTGGGCGAGGAAGTCCTGCACGGCCATGGGGACAGGGAGATCGAGGTCGAGGTACCCGAGAGGCTGATGTGGCCGTGCGACGAGACCAAGGTCGGCCTCGTCCTGCGCCACCTCCTCGACAACGCGCTCAAGTTCTCCGACCCCCCGCAGCGCGTGACCGTGCGCGCTACGACCGAGGAGGACGAGCTCTGCATCGACGTGGTCGACGAGGGCCCGGGGCTGCTGTCGAGCGACCTTCCGCACATCTTCGAACGGTTCCGGCAGGTCGACAGCTCGTCCACGCGCGTCCGGGGCGGCGCCGGCGTCGGGCTCTATCTCTGCGCCCAGCTCGTGCGCGTCCACGGGGGCAGGATCTGGGTGGACTCCACCTGGGGAAAGGGCTCGACGTTCTCGTTCTCCATCCCCCGGCGCGCCACGACCCGCAAGGTCGTGCGGATGGCGGCCCGTCCCGCGGCGCGCGCCGGCGGAGCGTAGACGGCTAGCGGGGCGCGGCTTCGGGGACGGCCTCGTGCGCAACTGCGATCGCGTCCGCGAGGCGGGCCGCGGCCTCCACGGCGGTGGTGGGCTGCGCCGCGCGCGCCTCGACACCGAGACGCAACAGGACCGTGGCGGCCCAGTGGTCGCTCGATGCCGTCATCTCGACCCGGCGCCATCCGTCGTCGAGCTCGATCACCGAACGGACGGGGTAGTAGTCGAGAAACCAGCGCGCGACGCCGGGTGAGATCTCGAGCTCGAGGGACCGCTCCCCCTCCCGGTCGAGGAACGCGCGCGTGTAGCGCTGCGGCTCGAAGCGGTCCGGTGCGGGCGCGTCGGCGTCGGTTACGGTCACCGACTTGACCCGGTCGGTGCGGAACATGCGCTCCTCCCCCGAGAGGTGGTCGAGGCCGACGAGGTAGGACCGCCCCCAGGCCACGATGAGCGCCCACGGGTCGACCTCTCTCGCCGTGAGCTCGCCTCGGCTGGCGGACATGTACTCGATCGCCACGCGCCTGCGGCGGGAGAGCGCGTCGCGAAGCCGGGCGAGGTGCGCGGCGGGCCCGGGCAGGATCCGCATCTCGATGCCGCCCCCGTCCGCGCCCTCCTGGGCCCCCAGGACGTCGCCGAGCTTGGCGAGGGCTCGCTTGAGGGCATCGGCCTCCTCCATGCCCGGGAGCGCGACGAGGGCCTCTCCTCCGGCATAGAGCGCGACGGCCTCCTCCGGCGTCAGCCTCAGGGGGGCCGCGAAGTAGTCGGCCATGTCGACGAAGACCCTGTCCTCGATGATCGCGACGTCGATGAGGTCGCCGGGGCCGTAACCGGGCAGCCCGCAAAGGAACACGAGCTGGAGGTCCTCGACCACCTTCTCGGAGGAGGCATCGAACCGCTGCGCGAGCTCGCCGACGGTCACGCCCGGGTTGCGGATCGCGTACGGCAGCATCAGCAGGATGCGCCGCAGGCGCCGCTCGAGACGCCCGGCCTCCTGCGTCAGCGCGAGCTCTCCGCGACGCGTGGCCTCCACGGCGCGACGTGGTCGACGAGGGCGCGCCGCAGCTCGGGGGGCGACACGATGACGACGCTGCCGCCCCAGCCGATGACCCAGCCCAGCAGGGCGGCGTCGTTGCCCACGGGCATGTCCACGTCGAGGGCGCCGGAGGACGCCTCGGCCGCGGGCAGGTGCGACAGGTTCTGCTCGGCCCACCAGCGCGCCTCGGGGGCGAACCTCACCGTGGCGCGGCCGACCTCCGAGCCCCCGAACTCCCACGCCTCGCCCCCGACGGCGCCCGAGACATCGGCGTCCGCAGGGATCTCGTAGCTGCCGTCCGAAGAGGTGAGCTCGGAGATGCGCACGAGCTTGAACGTGCGCCGCTCGCCGGAGGCTCCGTCCCGGCCCACGAGGTACCAGTGGCCGGCCCGGTGCACGAGGCCCCACGGCTCCACCCGTCGCTGCGACACGCGCCCGCGCGCGTCCTCGTAGCGGAACGCGACCGGTGTGCGCGCCGTAAGCGCCTCGTAGAGCGACGAGAGATGGGGGTCCTCGACCGCGACGTTGGCGCCGGCGATCGGGCGCGGCGCGCCCAGCCCCGGTCCCTCCGTTCCCATCGAGAGCTTCAGGAGGCCGGTGCCGGCTCCCTCTCCCGGGCCCAGCAGCGTGTCGACCGCGATGCGGAGGGCGGCGAGCTCGTCGGGCTCGAGGTCGAGGTCGGGCAGGTAGTAGCGGTCCTTGGGTATGAGGTAGCCCTCGCCCTCCTCGCCGTAGGGCTCGAGCGAGCGGGTCTCCACCGGCACCCCCATCTCCCGCAGGGCCTGCTTGTCGCGCTCGAAGGAGCGCCGGAACGCCTCCTTGCTCTCCTGGCCGTAGCCGGCGATCCGGGTCCTGATCTCCTCCGCGCTGAGGGGCCGGCGGGTCTCGAGAAGTGCGGCGACGAGGTTGATGAGCCGTTCGATCCGCGCCACGGGGCGAGCCTATGTCGTGGCGGGCGCGCTCGACGCCCCCCGGCGGTCAGCCGGTCGCCGCCTCCGCCCCCGCGGCCCCGGCCGCGAGCCACAGCTCCGGGGACTCTCCGACCGCGCGCCCCATCGACGTAGGGCGCAGGCCGCGCTCCTGGAGCAACGCGAGCGCCGGCGCGCCGTCGCGCTCGACGAGGCGGTGGCGCCCGAGGCCCGCCTCCTCCACCTGGTCGCGGATGCGCGCCGCCTCGTCCTCCGGAAGGACCGGAAGCACGACCGAGCACGGTTCGCGCGCGGCCACCGACAGGGCGGTGAGCGAGTGATGGCTCACGCCTCGGTGGCGGGCGCGCGCGTCGGCGAACGAGATGCGCAGGCACGCCACCGCCCGCCCGGCCAGGGCCGAGGCCGCGTCGAGGACCTGGCCCTGCTCGAGCGAGGAGAACCCGAGCGCGGTGCCCGTGCCGACCACGCCGGGGCCGGGCGCGACCACGATGACGTCGGCTCCGCCCGCGTGGCGCAGAGCGACCAACCCGCTGAACACGTTGACCGCCTCGAGATCGCCGCCGAACGCATGGCCGGACGTGCATGTGACGTGGATCAGCCCCGCGTCCGCGAGTCCCTCGACCAGGTCGCTCCATGCGAGGGGAAGCGACGCACCGTCGGTCATGAGATAGCCGACCCTCGCGCGCGGCATGGCCGCCCCTATCCCGGCAGCCACCCCGGCCACCTGGCTGTGGAGGCCGCACGCGACCACGGGGACGCCGTCGAGCGACCGCGCCCCCGCGAGGGCCTCGTGGTGCGGAGACGCCTCCTCCTCGGCCGCCAGCACGTTGAGTTGCCACGGCGTGTATCGCAGCTTGACGACGTGACCCGGGCCCACCGCTCCGGGGCCGGGCCCGTCGAGGTTCCACAGCGCGAAGCCGGCACCCCCGGTCCCGAGGCCGAGCGCGATCCCCGTCGTGTTGACGACCACCCGGTCCCCGGGACCGACCGGCCCCAGCATCGCGACGAAACCGAACACATCGAGCGGCCCCTCGGGCGAGTCGACCTCGAGCCTCACCATGTCGCGGCGCGCCGGGGCGACCGCGTGCACGATGCCGGTCGTGAACTCGGCCATCACAAAGGGGTCAAAGAGACGAGATCAGCTTCGTGACCCGCTCGTCGGTGCTCCGAAAGGGGTCCTTGCACAGGACCGTGCGCTGGGCCTGGTCGTTGAGCTTGAGGTGCACCCAGTCGACCGTGAAGTCGCGCCGCTTCCTCTTGGCGGCGCGGATGAACTCTCCCCGCAGCTTCGCCCTCGTGGTCTGCGGGGGCTCGGACTTGGCGCGGTCGATGTCCTCCTCCTCGCACTTCCGCTCCGCCATCCCCCGGCGCTCGAGCAGGTAGTAGAGGCCCTTCTGCCGGTTGACGTTGTGGTACGCGAGGTCCATCTGCGCGATGCGGGGATGGGCGAGCGAGAGCCCGTGTCGCGTGGAGTAGTCCTCGATCACCTTGCGCTTCGCGATCCAGTCGATCTGCCGGACGAGCGCCTCCTGGTCGTGCTCGAGCTTGTCGATGGCGTGCTGCCACATCGACGCGATGTCCTTGAGGACGAGGTCGTCGCGGCGCTCCACCCACCGCAGCGCCTTGTCGAGGTATTCCTTCTGCATGTCGAGCGCGGACAGCTCCCGTCCGTTGGCCAAGCGCACGCGCCGGCGGCAGTCCGGGTCGTGCGAGACATCGCGTATCGCCCGGATCGGGTTCTCGAGCGTCATGTCCCGGATCTGGACGCCCTCCTCGACCATGCGCAGCAGCAGTGCGGTGGCGCCGACCTTGAGGTACGAAGCCCACTCGTTCATGTTCGAGTCGCCGACGATGACATGGAGGCGGCGGAACTTCTCCGCGTCGGCGTGCGGCTCGTCGCGGGTGTTGATTATGGGGCGGGACCTCGTCGTCGCCGACGACACGCCCTCCCAGATGTGCTCGGCCCGCTGCGAGATGCAGAACTGAGGTCCGCGCGCCATCTGCAGCACCTTCCCGGCCCCCGCGTAGATCTGGCGCGTGACGAAGAAAGGGATCATCACCTCGGCGAGCCGCCCGAACTCGCCGTACCGAGAGACGAGGTAGTTCTCGTGGCTCCCGTAGGAGTTGCCCGCCGAGTCGGTGTTGTTCTTGAAGAGGTAGATGTCGCCGGCTATGCCTTCTTCGCGCAGGCGGGCTTCGGCGGCCCTCAGCAGCCCCTCCAGGATGCGCTCGCCCGCCTTGTCGTGCACGACGAGGTCGTAGACGGAATCGCACTCCGGGGTCGCGTATTCCGGGTGGGAGCCGACGTCGAGATACAGGCGCGCGCCGTTCTCCAGGAACACGTTGGAGGAGCGCCCCCACGACACGACCCGGCGGAACAGGTAGCGCGCCACCTCGTCGGGAGACAGCCGACGCTGGCCCCGGAAGGTGCAGGTGACCCCGTACTCGTTCTCGGTTCCGAAGATGCGCCGCTCCACGACCCCAGGATAGGCGACCGGTTCGAGAAGCCTCAGAGAAGAGAGGCCAGCGGTGCGCCGCTGATGCGGGCGAACTTCCGCCGGCCGCGGGTGCGGTCGAGAACCGCAACCTCGAGACCCTCGGGGGGAAGCTCCTTGTCCTCGACGGTTGCGAGGGCATCCCGGCCGAGGGCGAGCGCCGATCTCATGTCGGGCACGCCGCCGGGGTAGTCGTCCGGGTACCGCTCGCGCAGATGGGTCCCGAGGGCCTCCGCCTGGCCGCCCATCGCGACCCACCCCGTCTCGTCGCTGACCGATCCGTCGTAGAGGATGTGGAACAGCTCGTTGGTCTCGGTCCTGTCGCCCACCGCGGCGACGAGGATCTCGCACTCGTACGGCTTGAGCTCTGCTGTGAAGATGTTGCCCAGCGTCTGCGAGTAGGCGTTCGCCAGGGACTTGGCGGTCACGTCCTCGCGCGAGTAGGCATAGCCCTTGAGGTCCACAAGCCTTATGCCGCCGATGCGAAGCTGCTCGAACTCGTTGAACTTCCCGACGCCCGCGAACGCGATCCGATCGTAGATCTCCGAGATCTTGTACAGGGTCGCGGACGGGTTTTCGGCAACGAACAGCACCCCGTCTGCGTACTCGAGGGCGAGGACCGACTTGCCGCGCGCGATCCCCTTGCGGGCGTAGTCCGCCTTGTCGCGCATGAGCTGCTCGGGGGATACGTAGTAGGGCATCGGCATCGGTGCTTCAGCTCTCCTCGCCCGGGCGACGGACGTCGACGGTGTGGCTCTCGTGCCGCGCGGCGTCGTCGCGCCGCTCGCCGATGAGCTCCTCGAACAGGCCCCGGATCGCGTCCTCCGGCACCTCGACCATCCCCGACTCCGAGATGGCCGCCACCGTCGGGAAGATGCCTCGCACGAGGTCTGGCCCACCGGTTCCCACGTCCTCGTCCGCCGCATCGAAGAGCGCCTCGATCGCAACCTTGACCGCCTCGTCGCGTGTCAGGTCCGGCCGGTAGCGCTTCTTGAGCGAGGAGCGCGCGTCCTTGCCGCCCGAGCCGGTCGCGTGGTAGTCGTCCTCTTCGTAGCGACCGCCGGCGACGTCGTACTTGAAGATGCGGCCCTGTCCCCGAGCCTCGTCGTAGCCGGCGAACAGGGGCACGACGACGAGACCCTGCATCGCCGCTGGAAGGTTGGCGCGGATCATCTGGGCCAGCTTGTTGGCCTTGCCCTCGAGCGTGAGGCGGTCGCCCTCGACCTTCTCGTAGTGCTCCAGCTCGGTCTGGAAGAGCCGCACCATCTCGATCGCGGGGCCGGCAGCCCCCGCGATCGCGACAGCCGACATGTCGTCGGCCGCGAACACCTTCTCGATCGAGCGGTGAGCGATCTGGAAGCCCTCGGTCGCCCGGCGGTCTCCGGCCACCACGACGCCATCCGCGTAGCGCAGAGCGAGCACGGTCGTACCCTCCGGCGCCTCCCGCGGAGCGGACCGGAGGAGCTCCTGCGAGCGCCCGCCCACGAGGTCGCTGAACGACGGCCCCGGCCCGTGCACGGGGCGCCGCAGCAGGTCGCCCCGGTCGCGCACTTCGTCCACGCCGCCGCCGTCCGCTAGCGACACCCGAGGGACGGCCGCAGGAGACGCCTCACTCGCCGCCCTTCTGGACGTACGAGCGCACGAACTCCTCGGCGTTGTCCTCGAGCACCTCGTCGATCTCGTCGAGCAGCTCGTCGATCTCCTGCGTCCTCGCCTCGGAGGTCGGCTGCTCCTGCGCCTCGGTCTCGCTCGACTCCTTCTGGGGCCGGCTCTTGCGCGTTCGCTCCGGCATGCTTCACCTCGCCTCTGGGTCTCGGGGAACGATGGTATACGGCGCGCCGCGCTGTCAGGCGCTGAGGTTGCGGATCAGCGCGCCCGCGTCGGCAGACGCGTCCAACACCGACTGGACGTGCGCGCGCGTGCCCCGCATCGGCTCCAGCGTCGGAACCTTGCGAAGGGGCTCGTCGCCGGTGTCGAAGATGAGAGCGTCCCAGGAGGCCGCCATGATCGCCGGCGAGAACCGCCGCAGGCACTCGCCCCGGAAGTACGCCCTCGTGTCCTCGGGCGGATGGTCGACGGCCCACTCGATCGAGTCGTCGTCGACGAGCCGTTCGACCTTGCCCGCGCGCGCCAGCTTCCAGTAGAGGCCGTGCGAGCGGCGCACGTCATGGTACTGGAGGTCGATCAACCGCAGCTTGGGGTCGTTCCACTCGAGCCCGTCCCGCTCCCGGTACGCCTCGAGCAGGGACAGCTTCGCGGCCCAGTCGAGCTGCCGGCTCATCCCGGCAGGGTCGCTCTCGAGCCCCTCGAGGGCGCTCTCCCATCGCTCGAGAACCTCGTCGGTGGAGGCGTCGCCGTCGTTGTCCTGCGCGTACTTCTTGGCGAGTCGCAGGAACTCCCACTGCAGCTCCACCGGCGTGAGGCGGCGCCCGTCCACGAGCTCCACCGTTCGGCGGCACGTTAGGTCGCGCGACACGGCTGCGTTCGTCCGGACGGGGTCGCGCAGCGTGAAGTCGTCGGTGATGAAGTCGTCCTCGACCATCTGCAGGACGATGGCGGTTGCCCCCACCTTGAGCAGGGTGGCGACCTCGGACATGTTGGCGTCCCCGACGATCACGTGCAGCCGCCGGTACTTCTCCGCGTCCGCGTGCGGCTCGTCGCGCGTGTTGATGAGCGGGCGCTTGAAGGTGGTCTCCAGACCCACCTCGACCTCGAAGAAGTCGGCCCGCTGCGACAGCTGGAAGGCGATCTCCTCGGTACCGTTCTCTGCCCCCACCTTGCCGGCGCCCGTGTAGATCGTGCGGGTGACGAAGAACGGGATCAGATGCTTCACGAGCGAGGGGAACGGGGTCGCCCTGTCGACGAGATAGTTCTCGTGGCACCCGTACGAGTTCCCCTTGCCGTCGGAGTTGTTCTTGTAGATGTGGATCCGGCTGCCCTGCATGACGGTGGCGCGCGCCGCCTCCGTCGACCTCTCGAGGATCCTCTCTCCCGCCTTGTCCCACAGCACGACATCGAGAGCGTTCGAGCACTCGGGGCTCGAGTACTCCGGATGGGCGTGGTCCACGTAGTAGCGCGACCCATTGGGGAGGATGATGTTCACGAGCCCCGAGTCGTCCTCCGGCGCGCCCTCGGCCGGCGCCTTCTCGAACCCGCGCGCGTCGCGCAGCGGGCTCTCTTCCTCGTAGTCCCACTTCACGCGCTTGAAGGCCGGTTGCGCGTACGCGTTGATCAGCATAGAAGAGGTCAGGATCGGGTTGAAGTCCGCCGTCTCCTTGACCGAGATGCCGTACTCGGTCTCGATCCCGCAGATCTTCGGCATTGCCACGAGAGGCCGCCTAGAGGTACTGGCCGGTTTGGACGCGCTCGACCTGGCGGGGCGACTCGCCTTCGCGGTGCTCGCTGACGAGCGTGCGGATGTAGACGATACGCTCGCCCTTCTTGCCCGACACCCGCGCCCAGTCGTCCGGGTTCGTCGTGTTGGGCAGGTCCTCGTTCTCCCTGTACTCCTGGACGATCGCCGTGACCAGGTCGGAAGCCTTGACCCCCTTGGCCCCGCCCGACAGCGCGCGCTTGATCGCCGTTTTCTTCGCGCGCCGGACGATGTTCTCGATCATCGCCCCAGAGGAGAAGTCCTTGAAGAACAGGACCTCCTTGTCGCCGTTGGCGTACGTCACCTCGAGGAACCGGTTGTCCTCGTCCTCCGAGTACATCTTGCCCACCGTGGCGTCGATCATCCGCTCGACGGCGGCCCGGGGGGAACCCGCGTCGGAGATCTCCTCCTCGGCGATCGGGATGCTCGTCGACAGGTACTTCGAGAAGATGTCGCGCGCCGCCACCTCGTCCGGACGCTCGATCTTGATCTTCACGTCGAGGCGCCCGGGGCGAAGGATCGCCGGGTCGATGAGATCCTCGCGGTTGGATGCGCCCACGACTATCACGTTGCGCAGGCTCTCGACGCCGTCGATCTCCGCGAGGAGCTGCGGGACGATCGTGGACTCGATGTCGCTCGAGATACCCGAGCCCCGCGTCCGGAACAGTGAGTCCATCTCGTCGAAGAAAACGATGACGGGAACGCCCTCCTCGGACTTCTCCTTCGCCCGCTGGAAGATGAGCCGTATCTGGCGCTCGGTCTCGCCGACGTACTTGTTGAGCAGCTCCGGACCCTTGATGTTCAGGAAGTAGGAGCGGCGGTCGTCGCGCCCGAGCTTGCGGGCCACCTTCTTCGCCAGCGAATTCGCCACGGCCTTGGCGACCAGCGTCTTCCCGCATCCCGGAGGGCCGTAGAGCAGGACGCCCTTCGGCGGATCGAGCTGGTGCTCCTTGAAGAGGTCGCCGTGGAGGAAGGGCAGCTCGACCGCGTCGCGGATCTCCTCGATCTGCTGACTCAGCCCCCCGATGTCCTCGTAGGAGATGTCCGGGACCTCCTCGAGGATGAGCTCCTCGACCTCGGGCTTCGGCAGCCGCTCGATGACGTGACCGGACTTGGGCTCGAGCAGGAGGCTGTCGCCGGCCCGCAGGTGCATCCCCAGGACGGGGTCGGCGAGCTCGACGACGCGCTCCTCGTCGGCGCGGGCGATCACGAGAGCGCGCGCTCCGTCCTCGAGCACCTCTTTCAGCAGGACGACCTCGCCCTGCACCTCGAACGAGCAGGCTCCGATGACGTTGAGCGAGTCGTTCAGCATCACCTCTTGCCCGCGCCTGAGCTCCCCCATGTCGACCTCGGGGGACACCTGGACCCTGAGCTTGCGTCCGTTCGTGAACACGTCTCCGGTCGAGTCCTCGTAGCCTCGCAGGAAGATCCCGTAGCTCGTGGGGGGCTGGGTGAGCTTCTCCACTTCCTCCTTGAGCGACACCAGCTGCTCGCGCGCGTCGCGCAGTGTCATCGCGAGACGCTCGTTGTTGTCGCGCGCCAGCTCGAGCTCCGCCGCCGTCTCCGCGAGACGCTTCTCGAGCCCGTGCACATGTCTCGGCGCGCCCTCGAGGCGGCGCCGCGCGAGCGCCAGCTCCTCCTCGAGGAGCTTGACCTGGCCTCGCAGCTCCTGCACCTCTCTGTCGTAGCGAGCGATCCTGCGCTCGAACTCGTCCTTGGGGATCGGGCTCACCTCCTGGACCAACCCTACTTGGTCGGGCCCTGCGGCGGGCGCATTAGCTCCTGCGAGGCATCGCTCGAGCGCGTTTTGCGCCCCGTCACTATGAAGCCTGTGTGGGCGACCATGCGGTGGTCGGGCCGCACCGACGATCCGTCGACGTTCCATGTTCGCAGCAGCGCCTCGAACGTGGACACGAGCGCGAAGCCTCCCGCGCGCATGGCCTCCACCGCTTGCGCGACCTGGGGAACGGTCGGCAGGAAGCAGCACATTATGCCCCCGGGCTCGAGCGACTCGGTAGCGCGCCCCACGGCGCGCCACGGCTCGGGGAGGTCGAGGACGAGGCGATCGATCTCGCGCTCGGGGATCCCCTCGAAGACGTCGCCAACCCGCAGCTCCACGTTCTCGGGCTTCGCGCCCCACCCCTCGTACCAGCGGGAGACGTTCGCGCGCGCTTGCTCGAGGTGGTCCTCGCGCAGCTCGTAGGAGATAACGCGACCCGCGTCGCCCACCGCGCGCGCGAGCGCGAGGGTGAGGGATCCCGACCCCGTTCCCGCCTCGACCACCGTCGCGCCCGGGAAGACGTCGGCGTACGCAACCACGAGCGCGGCGTCCTTCGGGTAGACCACCTGTGCCCCTCTCGGCATCTTCAGGACGTAGTCCGACAGCGTCGGCCTGAAGGCCTGCAGGCGCGACCCGCCGGACGCGGTCACGGTCACGCCCTCGGCGGCCCCGATCACATCGTCGTGGTCCACCGACCCCAGGTGGCTGTGGAAGCGCAGACCCGTCCCCAGCGACAGGAGGTAGCGGCGGCCGCGCCCGTCGATCAGCAGGGCCCGCTCTCCCGCCTGGAAAGGCCCCCTCACCGGGTCCGAGCGCGCCTCTTGGAGCGACGCTCCCCGCCCCCTGCGGCTCTCCGGTGGGCGAGGTCTCTCGTCCTGCAGAACGAGCACAACGGCTCGTCGGCGCGCGCGGTCGTGGGAGCCCCGCACCGCGAGCACGGCACCAGGTCGACCGCCTCGTCGGTCGATGCGAAACGCTCCGCCGCGCGCGCGAGGAAGCCGAAGTACATCTGCTGCTTCGTGCCGGGCGAGGACTCCTCCAGCATCGTGAGCGCCTCCTTGTATCGATGCTGCGTGTTGCCCTCGACCATGGGGCACTCCTCGACGATGTATTCGATGCCCCGCAGGAGCGCGTAGGCCGCCGTCTCCCGCTCGGCGACGCGCACCAGCGGCTTGGTCTTCCGCACCAGCGCCGGCCGCTCCGCGGAGGGCAGCACGCGCTCTGCGAGCACGGGGGCCTGACGCCCGAGCTGCTCGATGTTCCAGTGCAGCACGTTGCCGAAGAGCGTCGCCGCCTCGTCGTCGAGGTTGTGACCTGTGACGAGCACGTCGAAACCCTCCTCCACCGCCGCCCGGTTGAGCTCGTAGCGCTTGTTGAGCCCGCATCCCGAGCAGGGGACCCTTCCGGTCAGGCGGGCCAGCTCCGGCACGTTGTACCCGTGCTCCTCCTGAAGCGACCTGACGAGGAGCCGCGCACCGCGCCGGTGCGCGTAGTCGAGCGCTGCCTGCTTCGACCGATCCGAGTAAGCCCCGATGCCGAGGTCGAGGTAGAGACCCGTGGCGTTGTAGCCGAGGTCGAGCAGGATGTCCCACACCGCGAGCGAGTCCTTGCCGCCGGAGACCGCGACCAACAGCCGGTCATCCGGCGAGAACATCGCGTACTCCTTGATCGCGCGCGCCACCTGGTTGCGGACGTGGTCGGTGAAGTGGGGGCCGCAGAAGGCCGCGTTGTGGCGACGCACGTCCACGACCGCGTGCCCCCTGCAGACCTTGCACCTCATCGCTGCGCCTCCCTCGAGGAGCCCCCGCTCAGCACGGGGCGGATCTCGATCGAGTCCGACCCCTCGAGCTTCTCGTCGCGCGTGAGCAGCGTGGCGTCGCGGATCACGAGCACGGACTCGGGGACGATGTCGAGGGCCTCGAGAAGGCCCGCGACGTTCGCGGGCCCGTCCACGTGCACGATGCGGTCGGGGTTCCTGAGCTTGACCTCCATCGCAGCCCCCAGGTTATCCGCCGGGGAGCCGGCGCCTAGAACGTCGCGGGGCGCCGCTCCAGCACGACGTCGACGCTGCGGGAGCCGTTGGGGCCGACCACGTCCACCGACACCTCGTCGCCCGGAGCGAAGCCCTCGAGGGCGGAGGTGAGGTCGCTCGACGACGCCACCTCGTGGTCGCCGACGGCCACGATGACCTCCCCGGTCTCGAGGCCCGCGGCCGCGGCCGGCCCGCCGGGGATCGTGCTGTCGATGAGGGCGCCGCGGGTCCCGGACGGGAGCCCGAGCTGGCTCGCGATGAGAGGGTTCAGCTCGGCCACGTAGACGCCGAGCCAGGCCCGCTCGCTGGGCGGCTCCTCGAGGATCTGCTCGACCACGGGGAGCGCGTCGTCGATCGCGATCGCGAAGCCGACGTTCTCGGCCGTGCTCGCGCCCGCGGAGTTGATGCCCACGAGCTGGCCGGCGGCGTTGACGAGCGCGCCCCCGGAGTTGCCGGGGTTGATGGCGGCGTCGGTCTGCAGCATCCCCTCGAGCCTGCGCACGCCCCCGAGGCTGGAATCCTGCACGTCGATGTTGCGGCGCAGCCCCGACACGATCCCCTGGGTCACCGTCGGCCCGCCCAGGTGGAGGGGGAAGCCGAGCGCCACCACCTGGTCGCCGAGCCGAAGGTTTGGAGGGCTGGAGCGCCCGATCGTGATGGGATCCAGCCGTGCGTCGACCTTGACCACCGCGAGGTCGCGCTCGGGGGCGGCCCCGATGACGCGCCCCTCGAGCTGCCGCTTGCCGTCGGAGGTGACGATCGTGACCTCGACCGCGCCCTGCACGACGTGCGCGTTCGTGAGGATGATCCCGTTCCTGTCGATCACGACGCCGGAGCCCTCGCCCTGCCTTTGGGCGAGATCCGGCCCCACCGACGTGACCCTGACGTTGACGACCGAGGGCAGCACGTCCTCGACCATCTCGGCGACGTCGGAGGGAGGTGTGGAGTTGTCGGTCTGCTGGAGGTCGACCGGCGCGGCGTCGAAGCCGTCGCCGCCTCCTGGGAGCACGTCTCCCGAGCAGGCGGTGCCGATGAGCGCGGCGGCAAGGAGCGCTGCGAGTGCCGTTCTCTTTCTCATGCCTCGAGGATAGGGCCGCGCAGGCCGTAGCGACGCGGTAACCGCTGCGTTCTTATCCTTTTCTTAGCGAGCCACTTGGCGAGTCTGTCTCCGGCGTTCTCAATGATCCGTGGCGAGCCGCCGGCGAAAGATGCCGCTCAGGCAGCTTCCTCCGCGGACACCTCGGCCGCCTCCACCTCGAGCTCTCCCCCCATGAGGCCGCCAAGGGCGAACACGACGAGGTACGTGCCGGGGCGCAGCTCCAGTGCTGCGGAGACCTCGTCGCGCATCTCGGTCAGCCCCTGCAGGCCCCAGATGAGCGACTCATGAGGGTCCGACTCGAACAGCACCTCGCGCGTCTCCGGATCGACGAGGTACCACTGCTCGACGTAGACCCCCGCGGGCGCCGACCACGAGCGCGCCACCACGAACGGCAGAGTCCTTCCCTTCTTGAGAGGGATGCCTCGTGTCCCTTGCGCTCTGCGGGCCGGATGCACCGACGAGACCACGACCTTCCGCTGCGACCCGCTGATGTCGGCCTCCATCACAGACAGGATAGCAATGCGCCGGGTCGCGACGCAGCGTGCGTCTACGCGTGCGCGGCGCGCGCGACGATGTCGGCGTAGACGCCGGGGTCGTCGGACTCCACGACGGGGAACCCGCGCCCGTGCGCCCCGTGCCACCGCAGCCGGAGGCCGGGGTTGTGGTGGTCGCTGCCGTCGGGCAGGAAGAGATGTGGGCTCCCCTTGACCGCCTCGTCCGCCTTCTCGAACTGCTCGAGAACCCTCCGGCGCGCTCTGCCGGCGTCGAGCGCGTCCCGCAGCGCGGTCGCGTCCACCGCGTCGCAAGCCTTCGCTTCCTCGAGTATCACGTGCCTCATCGAGATGTTCTTGCTGGCGCCGAAGAAGGCTCGCCGGAGAGAGCGATCGAGCTGCTCGCTGGCCCGCAGGCCCTGTTCCTTCGCCGCCTGGACCGCCTCGAGGGCCGGCAGCGTCGTCACGGGGTATTCGTAGTCGCGGCGCGCCCACATCTGCCACCCGGCATCGGGCGCGAGCGACCCCGCGACGGGCGTCTCCGCATCCAGCGTTCGCTTGGGTGTCGGCCGCTCGTTGAAGAGCTCGAGCGGGAACGCTCGCATGTCGAACAGAACTTCACCCACGAGGTCGGCGGCCGCGCGCGCCTCGTGCAGACGATGCACGGCGACATGCGACCACGGACAGGCGATGTCCGCGAACACCACTATCGTCCCCCGAGCGACCTCCACCATGCTGTCGGCCCACCTTCCCGTCCGGTATCGAAGGGCAGCGGCCCTTAGTCTCTCGCCCGTGTGCGTCTTCTGCGACGTTGTCGACGGCCGCGTCCCAGCCCACATCGTCTACCGAGACGAAGCCTGCGTCGCCTTCCTCGACAACCGCCCGATCTTCCCCGGTCACCTCTTGCTCGTGCCGGCGCGGCACTACGAGACGATCACCGACCTTCCCGCCGGCCTCGTCGAGCCCGTCTTCGCGTGTGCGCGCAAGCTCGCCGGGGCCGTGGAGAGGGCGATGGACGCCCACGGCACGTTCGTCGCGATGAACAACAGGGTGAGCCAGAGCGTTCCCCACTTCCACGTCCACATCGTCCCCCGCAGACGCAAAGACGGTCTGCGCGGCTTCTTCTGGCCGCGCACCCGCTACGAGGACGAAAGCGCCGCCGAGCGGACGGCGGCAAGGATCCGCCGCGCGGTCGAGGACGCGGCCACCGACGATGGGTAGCCGACTCACGGTATCCGGACGCGACGGGACCGCCCTCGAGGCCGAGCTCGACGCTCCGGAGGAGGCGTGCGCCGCCCTCGTCCTCTGCCATCCCCACCCCCGCATGGGCGGGACGATGAACGCTCCTCTCCTCCTCGCCCTGCGCGACCGGATGACGGCCGAGGGCTGGGCCGTGCTGCGCTTCAACTTCCGCGGCATCGGGGCGTCCGACGGCCGCGCGGGCACCGGCATCGACGAGGTCGCCGATGCCCTCGGTGCCATCGACGCGGTGCGCGACCGCGTCGATGGCCGTCCCGTCGCGCTCGCGGGATGGTCCTTCGGCGCCGCGGTCGCGGTCCGCGCCGCGGAGGCAGACGACTCTCTTCTCGGCTGTGTGGGCATCGCGCCCGCGGTCACACCGACGCCCGACGTCACGGCGGGGCTGCCGCCGGCCACCGACCTCGACCTCGGGGTCCCGCTCCTGTTCGTCTGCGCCGAGCGGGACCAGGTGGTGGACCCGGGCGCGTGCCGGAGATGGATCGAGCCGGTCCAGGCCGCCGACGTCGTCGAGCTGCGCGGGGCGAACCACTTCTTCTGGGGCCGCTACGACGATCTCTGCGATGTGGTCGCGCAGTGGCTTGGCGAACGGGTTCCGTGACGAACAGGAGGTGGCGGTGAGGCTCGACCTCGACGTCTCGCAGCACCAGCTGGAATGGCACGAGCTCGCGGCGCGCGTCCGGCGCGCCGAGGAGCTCGGGTTCGAGGGCGTGTGGGTCTTCGATCACTTCCAGCCCCTCTACGGTGATCCCGGTGGCCCCTGTCTCGAGGGCTGGACCCTGCTGGCCGCGCTCGCATCGGTTACGTCGCGCGTGCGGCTCGGCACCCTCGTGACCGGCGTGACCTACCGTTCCCCGTCGTTGCTCGCCGCCGAGGCCGTCACCGTCGACCACGTCTCCGGTGGCAGGCTGGAGCTCGGCGTCGGTGCCGCGTGGTTCGAACGCGAGCATGCGGAGCTGGGCTTCGACTTCCCGCCGCCGGCCGAGCGGGTCCACAGGCTCGACGAGGCCCTCGAGGTCGTGCGCCTTCTCATGACCCGCGACGACGTCTCCTTCGACGGCCGCTTCTACCGGCTGCGGCGCGCGTCCTACAACCCCAAGCCCGTGCAGCGACCGCACCCCCCGGTGTGGGTCGGAGGCAGCGGACGCAAGCTGATGCTGCCGCTGGTGGCGCGGCGCGCCGATGTGTGGCACGGCAACGGCTCGGTCGCGGAGCTGACCCGCATGTCGCGCGCGATCGACGAGCTCGCCGCGCGCGCGGGGCGAGACCCCGGCTCGATACGGCGAACCACGTCGCTGTCGATCTCGGAGCCGTGGGACGAGGTGCGCGCGCACGCAGCCACGCTGGCCGACGCGGGGTTCTCGTGCCTGGTCGTGGACTGGCCCACCGAGGGCGCCGAGCGCGTGGAGGAGTTCGCCGGCGCGGTCATGCCGGAGCTCGCCGCACTCCACGCGGGCTAGAGCCGGGCTAGAGGAAGAGCTGCCTCCACCCGGTCCACCAGTCCTCGGCGCGCGCCACGACTGTGCGGGCCCCCGTCACCTCGACGCCTCGCTTGTTGCGGTACTGGTCGGTGTGGTCGGGGGCCGCGAGCTCGACCTCTATCTCACAAGGGCTCCCGGGATCGTAGGGACGGACCCTGGTGGGGTCGGCGAGCGCCCGGCGCGCCCCCTCCTCGATGAGCTCCGGGGCGCGCGCCGGGACGACGTGGCGGGCGCTGAAGCGCCCCAGCCCCTGCTTGACCGCGACCGTCGTGAGCCCGTCGCCGAGGAGCGCCGTGGCCTCCCGACACGTCGCCGTGTCGCCCGTCACGAGGACCACGGGGCACGCCCAGTGGCCGCAGAGAGCCGCGTTGATGCCGGTCTCCCCCACGAGCGTGCCGTTGAAGCGGAGGCCGGTCCACTCCGTTCCGCTGACCGTGTGGCTCAGCACGCCGTCGGGGGTCCCCGCCATCGCGTGCATCGCGACGAACAGGGCGGCGTCGCACCCGTCCTCGAGGATGCCCGTGTACTCCGTCCATTCCTTCTGGACCACGAACTCGCATCCCGGGTCGAGAAGCTCGGGCTTGAGGGAGTTGAACGTCCACCCCTTCCCGGCACCGTGGCAGTCCATCGCGACGATCTCGGTCGCGCCCGCGGCGCGCGCCCCTCGCACGGCGGCGTTGATCTCCTCCGTATAAAGGGCGCGCGCCTCTTCGTAGAGCGACTCGCCCCCGTCGACCTGCTCCCACTTCGTGACGCCGGCGACGCCCTCCATGTCGCTCACGATGAAAACGCGCACGGCTCCACCTCCTGTGGGCGGCCGACGGCGCTCACCGCGACCGAGGTGCGTCCGGGGCCAGTTGCAAGAAGAAGTCGGCACAGCGACGCGCCTCGTCTGCCTCCCCCAGTGCGGCCGCGGCCTCGCCGAGCCCGCGCAGAGAGCGCAGGAAGCCCCGGTTGGGCTCGTGCGCCCACGGTACGGTTCCGGCGCCCCGCCAGCCCGACCCGCGCAGGCGATCGAGCCCGCGGTGGTAGCCGACGCGGAAGAAGGCGTAGGCCTCGACCGGCCGCCGCCGTCCGAGGGCCTCCTCGCCGAGCCCCGCCCACGCCGCCAGGCACGCCGGCCACCGGGCCGCGATCGCGCGGGGGTCGTCGCGGGCGAGCGCCTCGAGCGACCCGGGGGGCTCCTGGAGGCGGACCTCGAGCGGCTCGTTCACGGGAAGGCCCCTACCCGGCTCCGTCATGGTCCGATCGTAGGGGCGACGGACCCGGGCCGCGGCCTCACTCGAGGCGGAGGAGCTCGACATCGTCCGACCACGAGAAGAGCTGTCGGCACCGACCGCCGAGCCGGCAGACCACGGCCCCCAGGCGGCCGCCCCCCGGGCCGGTCTGGCGCGCGAACGCGACCCAGCGACCGTCGGGCGACCACAGGACGCTGCCCGCGGCGCCGCCCGATCCGGCGATCTCCGTCGCCCGGCGCAGCTCGGGCGCCACGACCACGACGCGCGCCCGGGGCACTCCGCCCCTCCCGGCGCGCATCGCGACCGCGGCGAGCCGGGTCCCGTCCGGGGACCACGATCCCGGCCCGAGAGCGGTGGCTCGCAGGCGCACCGGACGCGCCTCGCCGACGGCCGCCCCGTCCAAGGGCGCCACCTCGACCCCCGATCCGGACACGGTGACGAGCCACTGCCCGCCGGGGGACGCGCCCCACAGCCGCGACGGAGGCATCGCGAGGGTCTCCACGGAGCCTCCCGGCGCGACCAGCAGCACGTGGTCGGGGTCCTCGACGTCGCTCACCAGGAGGTCGTCGCCGGCCCACCCCAGGAGCGCCCATCTCCCCGGACCCAGGGCCCGCCGGGGCTCCCCGGCCCCGGGGTCGAGGACGGCGACGTCCACACGCCCCTCGCACGCCTCCCCGTCGCAGCCACGAGGCTCGAGAGGGCGCAGCCAGGCGACCTCGTCCCCGTCCGGGCTCCACACCGGCGAGAACCCCGGGCCCGTGGCGACCCGCGCTCCCGAGGCCGTGTCGACCAGCTCGAGGTGAGGCGCCACGGCGAAGTCCTCCTCCCCCACCGGGGGCGGCCTCCGGTCGACCACGGCGGCCACCCACCCGGACCCGGCGGCGGCGCGTACGTCGGCCGAGGGGAGCCCGGCGACGGGCTCCGAGCGCCCGCTGGTCGGCTCCCAGCGGCGCACGCGCGTGCCCCGGAGGTAGACGAGGGCGGGCGGCTCCGGCGGCGCCGCGGCGGCATCCCCGCCGCCACCCCGCGGCGGCGCACCCTGGGAGGATCTGGCCGCGCCGTCTACGGCGGCATCGGGCGGGGAGCAGGCCGCCGCGAGACACGCGCCCGCGAGGACGAGGGCAGCGATGCGGCGCCCGAGGGCGGCGGCCTCGGGCGTCAGTCCGGGGCGCCCAAGCGATCCGGCTCGCCCGCGGCCGCGAACGCCCTCACCTCGACGACGGACGGGACGAGCGAGCCGGCCCCGCCGACCGCGGCGCGCACCGCGGCGGGATCGGCCCGACCGCCCGAGCGCCTCTTGCGCTCGCCCCAGCAAGGCTTTCCGCTCTCGTCGAGGTCCCGGCCCTTGCGATCCCGTTCCGGCCACCACCAGAAGCGCGAGCCGGGGAGGTCTCGGTTGTCGAGGCGGACGTCGAAGTGGTTGTGCGCGAGCGAGGCGTAGCACCCGATCCCGTGGAACTGGCTGCGTCGAGCGAAGCGTCGTTCGCGATGGTTGGACACCGCCGCCATGCGGTTGTCGGCCGCCGTCCCGAAGAGATGCTGGGACGCCCTCGCCCCGCCGATGCAATCGTTGTAGGGGACGCTGCGGAACCCGGAGTTGACGCCCACGGGCCGGCGGCCTCGGGCGCGCACCGCCTCGAGCCGCCACATGAGCCTCCGGACGTTGCGCTTGGCGCGGCGCGCCGCGACCCGCCCTCCCCCGAAGGTTCCGGCGTAGGCGTTCGCCTGGGCCGAGCACGCCGGGTTTCGGTTCTGGGTGAACTCGGACCAGTCGAAGTGGGCGGTCGAGCCGTTGTCGTCCGTGAGCCGGGCGATGACCCTCATCGTGGCCCGCCCGGCAACGCCGTCCGCTGCGATCCCGTAGCGACTCTGGAACGCGGCCACCGCGGCCCGCGTCTGCCGCCCGTACACGCCGTCGAGCGGGAAGTGGACCCGCCTGTTGCTCTTCGGGTACCAGCCGGCGACGCGCACCTGCAGACGCCGCACCGCGGGGCCCGAGTCACCGGGCCGCAGCGCTCGCGGTGCCGCTTCGGCTGCCCCCGGCGCGGCCGCAGACAGGACGAGCGCCCCCCCGACGAGCAGCGACAGGGCCGCCTCACGGCTCCTTGCCAACCCGCCCCCTTCGGCTCGGACCGAACGTCTCACTTCGGCTCAACCGGACGAACAGGAACGCGGATTATGGCACGCCTCGGAGGCACCCCGGGCTCCGGCCCCGCCTCACTTAGCATCCCGGGAGGCGCGGGAGAGGAGGCGAGGGTGGCGAGGATCGCGGTCGGGATCGTGGGGACGGGCTTCGCTGCCTCGAGCCACGTCGAGGCGCTCCGGCGGCTGCCGACGGTCGAGGTGGCGGCCGTGGCGGGGCGGACGGAGGAGCGGGCGCGTGCGTCAGCGGACCGGCTGGGCGTGCCGCGTTCCTTCGGCGACTACCGCGACCTCCTCGCCGACGACGCCATCGCCTCGGTGCACAACTGCACGCCCAACGACCTTCACGCCGAGATCACGACGGCCGCGCTCGAGAGGGGCAAGCACGTGCTGTCGGAGAAGCCGCTCGCGCTCGACAGCGGCGAGACGGGGACTCTCGTGGCGGCCGCGCAGGGGGCCGGGACGGTCACGGGGGTGTGCTTCAACTATCGCCACTACCCCCTGGTGCGTCAGGTGAGGGAGATGCTCGCCGGCGGCGACTACGGACGCGCCGTCATCGTCCACGGCAGCTACCTGCAGGACTGGTTGCTGCACGACACGGATTGGAACTGGCGGCTCGAGTCGGCTCGCGCCGGGTCGTCGCGCGCGGTCGCGGACATCGGGTCGCACTGGGTCGACAACGTCGAGTACGTCGTGGGAGACCGGGTGGCACGCGTCATGGCCCAGCTCGGCCGCCTCCACGACACCCGCGCCCGCCCGCGCGGGGAGGTGGAGACGTTCTCGTCGGCGGACGGGGCCGAGCGCGAACGCGTCCCCGTCGACACGGAGGACTTCGCCGCCGTCCTGCTCGACTTCGCCGGGGGTGCCCGGGGATCTCTCGTCGTCTCCCAAGTGAGCGCGGGCCGCAAGAACCGGCTGTCGTGGGAGATCGACACCCCCGCGGCGGCGTTCGCATGGGACCAGGAGGAACCCAACCGGCTGTGGATCGGCCGGCGCGGCGCGCCCAACGAGGAGCTTGTTCGCGACCCGTCTCTGCTCGCGGGCCCGGCGGCCGCGCTCGCCCATCTCCCCGGCGGCCACCAGGAGGGGTGGCCCGACGCGCTCGCCAACCTCGTCGCGGACTTCTACGCCGCGGTCGCGGCGCACGGGGACAACGGACGGCGGCACGTTTCTTCGTTCGCCTCCTTCGCGGACGCACATCACGTGACGCAGGTGGTCGAGGCGATACTCGCGAGCGATCGCTCGGGGGCATGGGTCGAAGTGGGCGCGAGGCAGGAGGCGTCGGCATGAAGCTGGGTGTGCTTACCGTGCTCTACCAGCAGCTCTCCCTCGAGGAGGCGCTCGACAAGGTGCGGGGGATGGGCGTCGCGGCCGTGGAGCTCGGGACGGGGAACTATCCCGGCAACGCCCACTGCGACCCCGACCGCCTCCTCGCCGACGACGCCGCCCTCCGCGCGCTCCGGGACGCGGTCGAGAGCAGGGGGCTCATGATCAGCGCGCTCAGCCAGCACGGCAACCCCCTCCATCCCGACGACGCCTTCGCGCGCGGGTCGCACGACACGTGGCAGAAGACGGTCCGGCTCGCCGAGAAGCTCGGCGTCGGGGTCGTCAACGCCTTCTCGGGCTGCCCGGGCGACCGCGACGGCGCTCGCTACCCCAACTGGGTGACGTGCGCATGGCCGACCGACTTCAACGACATCCTCGCGTGGCAGTGGGAGGAGCGGGTCATCCCCTACTGGGAGCGGGAGGCAGCCTTCGCGCGCGACCACGGGGTCCGTATCGCGTTCGAGATGCATCCCGGGTTCGTCGTTTACAACCCCGAGACGCTGCTGCGCCTGAGGGCTGCGGTCGGACCCGAGATCGGCGCGAACTTCGACCCCAGCCACCTCTTCTGGCAGGGCATCGACCCGATGGAGGCGGTCAAGGTGCTCGGCAGGGAGCAGGCGATCTTCCACGTCCACGCCAAGGACACGTACCTGGATCCCGCAAACGTGCGCGTCAACGGCGTCCTCGACACCAAGGCCTACGAGCGCGTCCTCGACCGCGCCTGGTCGTTCCGCACGGTCGGCTACGGGCAGCCCGAGAAGGTGTGGCGCGACCTCGTCAGCGTGCTGCGGATGGTGGGCTACGACTTCGTGCTGAGCATCGAGCACGAGGACAGTCTCATGTCGATCGACGAGGGCCTCGGCAAGGCCATCGCCCTGCTCGACCGGATCCTGCTAAAGGAGTCGGCGGGCGAGATGTGGTGGGCCTAGATATCTCGCCCCCGCCGACAGGAGTAGGGGCGGCCTCGCGGCCGCCCCCCTTCCCTTCATCGCTCCCCGCTAGATGCGGGAGAAGAAGATGTTCTCGGTGAAGCCCGCCTCCTCGCCGAGGTCGACGAACTTCCGCATGTCGGTCCACACGAGGTTGGCGCTCCCGTCCGACCCGTAGGCGACGTTGATGTAATCGCCGTGGAACGTGGCGCACTTGAAGCACCCCGGCACCTGGGCCTGGAAGTAGAGCGAGTTCCTCGGGTGCGACGGCGCGTCGGTGATCAATTGCCGGCGGAGGTTGCGAGGGTCGTCTCCGGTGGAGAACGCCGTGCCGTAGGTCGCGAACCCGAGCCGGTCGTGGTAGGTGACGCCGATCTCGCCCGTCACGGGATTGACCTCGACCCAGGGGAACCACTGGTCGGTGTTGCGCTCCGTGACCGGCCACGGGCCCCGCCACGTGACGCCGTTCTTCGACGTCATGATGAACACGTCGGTGTCCGTGCGGGGGTTGGCGACATCGTGGCGCCCGTTGCGGTTGTCCATGAACGTCAGGTAGAGGGTCCCGTCGATCGGGCTCGCGTGGATGTTGCCGTAGGTGGGCACCCTGATCTGCCAGTTGGTCAACGTCTGGCGCTCGTCGACGTTGAGCGGGAAGTCGTTCGTCCCGTCCTCGAGGTCCTCGACGTGGACGGGGTCGGACCAGGTCCGTCCGCCGTCGCGGGACCGGACGACCATGTACTGGCTCTCGAACAGCTCGTCGCCCTCCCACGCGGCCTCGTGCTGGCCGTTCTCGAACGCGACGTACACCGTCCCGTCGGGTGCCACGGTGGGAACCGACCCCTGGTCCTCGTCGCACTCGAGCGCCGGCCCGAACTCCTGGTAGGTGCAGGTCCTGTCGCTTCCGGAGATCTCCCGGGCCCGCGACCACGTCCGCCCCCCGTCGTCGGAGTGGCTCTCCCAGATCGGAGACTCCACGTAGTTGCCGTTGCGGGCCAGGAACCTGCTCCACGTCAGATAGGTACGCCCGTAGTAGGGGGAGTCGGGGTTGGTGTCGGTGACGATCCACTCTTTGTCGTTGAACACCTGGACAGGGTCGTCGTCGTCCCCGAAGCCACGGTAGACGATCACGGGCCTCTGCCACGTGACGCCTCCATCGGTGGAGCGCGACACCACGACGTGGCCGTTCGTGGCCAGCCCTTCCTGCGTGAAGGCGAAGTTGAGCGAGGAGTGCAGCGCGACGTCGTGCTTGGGATCGATCGCGGTCACCGGGTCGCTTCCGATCACCTGGTCCGAGATGGCGGACATATCGCCGGTGATCCACGTCCTGCCGCCGTTGAAGGTCGTGTAGAACTGGTCGCAGCACGACTCGTAGTCGTTCGAGCTCGCGATCATGTGCTGGGGGTCCTCGGGATCGACGACGATGTCGGGCTCGTTGTTCGGCAGCCACGTGACGCGATCGTCGCAGTCGAGGTTGAGGTTGTCGGGCCGACCGTTCACCCGGCACTCGACCTGCGAGGGGAGGTACCCGTTCGCCTGGTTCCGGGAGTCGTTGTCGAGGGCCCATCGCTTGAGCTCCCGCTTGGAATAGCTATAGATGGACCCGTCGTCGGCCTGTGCCGCGCCAACGAGCGTAAGGATCATCACCACGCCGACCGCGATCGCCCCACTTCGTCTCACAGCCACCCCTCCTGCCGGTCCGGACCTGCCAGGCAGGTTTTACCACGCATGGACCCGCGAGGCCAGGGTTTCGGGTCGGGGCCGCAGTAGTGGCGGACGGATCCCTCGGGGCGCGGCGGGCGGCGCCGAGGTGGGTGCGGAAAGAGGGCAGCGCTCCCGGATAGGTATCCAGGGCGCGATGGAGCTCGCCCAGCGCATCGCCGAGCACTCGGGCGCTGGAGCCCGTGCCCGGTTCGTGGGGGCGGAACTCCCACAGGGTGAGCAGGTGAACGAGCGTGCTCCTGCCCTCGGCGAGGACGTACGAGCCGGGGCAGCGACGTCCCACTCCCTGCGCCACGCGCCGGGCGGCATCCACTGCGCTCGGTCCGCGCGATGAGTCGTCACGCTCCATCAGAGGTCGCCCTTTCGAGGTATGACCCGCTACGGATGGATGTTTCGAACGCTTCGCTTCGTGCGAAGTACCCTCGAATCATTGGGCACTATGCTGATGGTGCCATCGGTCTCGAGCACCGCAAGCTTCACTCCCTCGATGCCCTCGATCCCATGCTCCCTCATGGCCATCTCTATCCGTCCTTTCTCCAGGCCCTCCTTGCGGAGCCGGCTCTCGAGAAACTGGCCATCTTGAACGAGGACGGTAGGGCTCCCCTCGAGCAATCTTCCCCAGAACGCCCACCGGTAGCTGAGTGTCGATACCCCGCGATTGATCAACAGAAGCACTGCAGCGGCGATGAGGCCGCCCTGCAATGATGTGTCCGCTCCCACCATGGCGTTCTGAACGGCGTTCGCGATCAAGAGGATCACGACGAGGTCGAAGACGGTCATCTGACCCAGTTCCCGTTTGCCCATTACCCGCAATCCGATGAGCAGGCCGACATAGACGAGAAGCGAACGAAGCACGATGCCGACTGGATCTGCGTTCATTCCGAACATGGTGTTACTTCCTTCCATTCTCGCCGCCGCTCAACGCCACTCCGGCGACGAACGATGTGCCGAGATGCCCGCCATTGCCTACATCGGCGGCAAGCGGCTGCGGCAGTTGCGACTTGCCGACCTTGCCGTGCCCGGGGAGGCACTCACCGAGCGGGGCTGGCGCCGATCCCCGGTGATCGGGGGCTGCCGCACGCGGTCCAAGGGTTGCCTCTTCCGTCAGGCGGTTGCGTTCGTGGAGATGATAGGGACGCGGCGGGGCGGCTCGTATCCGAGCGTCGCAGGGGCCTATCCCTTGGTGGGTAGGGATCGAGCGTAAGTCGCCCCGATCTTGACCCACTTGGCAAGCTCACGCTTCGTGCGGACATCTTCCGCGTCAACGCGGAGCCACCCGCGCATCCTTCGGCCGCGCATCTCCATGGGGCGGGCATTCGTCTTCGCGACGAGCGTGTCGGACTCTGCTGGGTCGGCGCGAACAAGCGCCCCGCCCTGTCCGCTTGCCGCAACGGCCATGTTTCCCCCGATGAGAAAGGCGAGACCCCCGAACATCTTCTTCTCTGTCACGTTGGATTCGTTGCTCAGTAGCTCTCGGATGCGATCCGCGAGTTCCTCGTCGTACGCCACCGCACGATTCTATGACTGCGGCAGGGGACGGCTTCGACTCAACTGTGGACGCGAAACCAGAGCCTGAGGACACAGAGTCTCCCTCGGGATCGTGCGGCTGGTGACCCGCCTCATTCGTACGCCTTTGACGGTGAACGCCTAGCTTGCGAGTCTGATGACGATGTCGGTGGTGCTTTCGGTGTCAGTGAAAGTGGCGTCACCTGTGGCGGTTCCGTATGCACCGGTCCCCCCAAGCACCGCGAACTCGGAGGCACCCTCCCCCCGCGGATCGAGACCCTGGAGGATGATGTCGCCATCGGCCAGATGGAGAACGTATGTGCAGTTGAAGAGCCCCTGAGACGAACCGACTATGCGCTTCTGAACCAGACATTCGAAGTAGGCGGTCCCGACGCGATCGGATGCATTCGCATCGACGAGCCGTCCGCGGGCAGCCGCTCGATCCCCGAGTCGCAAACCGTCGTGGTCGATGTCCACGAACTTGACGGTCAGCCCGTCTCGTGGGAGGACGAGGTGGATAACCGTCTCGCCCGCCGCCGGGCTCACCACAAACAGTCCGGCGACCAATGCCGCACCGATCAGCCCCACTATTGCCTTCAGCTTAGGACGCATGTCGACTCCTATCATGCTTGTGAACCCATGGCTGGCTCATCCGCGTCCAGCCTTGGGGAGGACGGCAATCATGACCGTGCCTTGTAACCCCGGTCCAGCCAAAGGGGCGGGCTTCTAGCCGAAGGGTTTTCCAACCTCTTGAAGTGTATACGGAAGATGCAGTTTGGGTCACAACGGCGGGACAGAGGGAGGCCTTGCCACCACGCGTTGATGCCAGCCGATCAGCACCGCAACTGCTCCCGAAGCGATCACAGCGCTTTCGAGGCGTCGGAGGGGGGACTTCAACACCCCACGACCTTTATCAGGTCACTAGGCCCTCGATGAGACGCTCCGACTCAGACCGAGGTGGTCGCGGTCTCGCGTTTGGCGGCCTCCACGCCGGCCCGGGGGAAGGGGGGCGGGCAGCCGTCCGGATACCGCAGGAAATAGTCCTGATCTTCGGCCTCGGCCTCCCAAAAGGGACCGGCCTCGCTGATCTTGGTCACGACCTTGCCGGGCCAGTGGCCCGAGGCGTCGACGTCGTGGATCGTCTGCTCGGCCACCTTGCGCTGCTCGTCGCTCGTATAGAAGATCTCGGAGCGGTAGCCGGAGCCGACGATACGTTCGTCAAGGTCGGGTCGGTGAACCTGGAAGAAGAACTCGAGCAGGTCGCGATACGAGAGCCGCTCCGGATCGAAGGTGACCTTGACCGCCTCGGCATGACCGGAATTGTTCTCTTCGGTCGGGTTGTCGTTCTCGCCCCCGGTCCATCCCACGCGGGTGGAGATGACGCCGTCGCGGTGACGCAGCAGTTGCTGCATGATCCAGTAGCAGCCACCCGCGAGGACAGCGGTTTCGACATCGTCGCTCATAGCGGGTCCTTTCCTCGGAGGTTCTGCCGAGCCTATCTCAACGACCGCACTCGGCTCTGAGCGCGCATCGACGCGCACGAGAGTTGTCGTCTTGCGGATGATGTCGGCAGGCGGCAACCGAACAGGCGTGCCCCAGCCCTAGCATGTTTGTGGTGTCGGAGGGGGGACTTGAACCCCCACGAGGTGTGACCCTCACTAGGCCCTCAATCACGTCTGGCCGTGTCGTCGTGTCCGTCCCGTCCGTGTATGTCCTGCTCCGTGCAGGCTCCCTAAATCACCAAT
>DATADD010000142.1:0-5752 GCA_036258675.1 Actinomycetota bacterium
CCGCGGCCCGGGAGGAGGCCGAGCGCGCCCGGGGCATCGCGCGCGAGGCGGGCCGCACCGCCCGGGACGCGCGCGCGGCCGCCGAGCGCCTCGGCTGACTACGCAATCTGGGCAGATCGACTCTCACACCGCCCCGAGGCCTTGCCTCGATCACACCGATTCCGTACTATCTTCCAGAAATTGGCTACCAGGAGGGGGAGACGTTGAGAGGACACCGACTTGCGGCCGTGGGGGTGCTCATCGTGGCGCTGCTGGCGATGATGGCCCCCGCGTTCGCCTCCGGATCGGCCGAGAAGCCCCCGGAGATCACCCAGCCGCAGCGGCAGGAGGACCCGCCGGAGCGCGCCGAGCGGCCGGCGACGCTGCCCTTCACGGGCTCGGACCTGACGGCCTTCGTCGTGGCGGGGGCCGCCGCGGTGGGAGCCGGCACGGTCATCGCCCGTCGCGCCAGAGCCCGCAGCGTCCGCCTGTAGGACGGTAGAACGGATGCCGAGACGGTCCTTCGGGGCCGTCTCGGCTCCTGTCGCGGGGCCCTAGGGCGTCGACTCGTCCTCCGGGTCCGGCGTCGACTCGTCCTCCGGGTCCGGCGTCGAGGTCGGCTCCGGTTCGGAGGGCGTAGGTGTCGGGCTCGGCTCGGCCGTCGGGGTCGCGCTCGGCGTCGGCGACGGCGTCGGCGACGGCGTCGAGGACTCGACCGCGACCGGGACGTCGGCCGACGCCTCCCCGCCCTCCACGCTCGACTCGCTCCCCACACCAACCGTCCGGGTGAGCCCCTCGGGCGGCACGTGCTCGGGCTCGCTCGGCACGCCCGCCTCGCTCTCGGGAGCCGCGGTGGGTCGGGCCGTCGCCCGGCGAGGATGCTGCTCCCCGCCCCTTCCGCCCACGCTGCCGTCGGCCCCCGCGAGCGCCCCGCGCTCCGGTCGGGCGATGCGGATCACGCTCGGAAGCGCCATCGCGAAGCTCCCGGCGACGAGCGCGAACGCGACCGCGACCACCACGGCCCGCAGGGGGTTGCTGGGTGCGCGCCGCGACTCGTGGAGGCGCCGCCTCTCCTGGAGGGACACCACGTTGGGGGCGCGCCCCCGGGCGCGCAGCGACCAAGAGCGGGCGCGGGCGAGGGACACCAACGACCACACCAGCACCAGGAGCGCGAGCGACAGCTCCCACTTCAGGATGCCGGGCAGGCTCACCAGATCGGGCACCTGCAACAGCATAAGACCCGGGGTCCGGCTGCTCGCATCCCAGGCGGTGCGTGCGGGGAGCAGCGGCTGTTGCTCATGTTGCTCGAGTGGCCTATCGTTAGCCCCGACCGTCACCCGAGACTCCGAGGGAGGGTCAGTTGGCCTCAGGTGCTCCTTCCGGCTCGTCGAGCGTCGGCCGCGAGCTCAACCGCATCGATCTGCACGTGAAGCACGCCAAGGAGTTCATCCAGATGGGCCTTCCCTACAGCGAGGACCTCCTCGGAGAGCTCACGCAGATCCGGACGATCGCGGAGAAGGCCATCGGCAAGGTGGAGGAGGACGTGGTCCGGGCGGAGTCCCTCGAGGAGTCCCCGCGGCCGACCGTGCGCTTCGACGACGTCTCCGACCCCCTCGACCTCAGCGTCCCCCTCGAGTCGGGATGGCCGCGCGAATGACGGTTGCGGGCGGCCGTGGCGGGTAGGTCCCCCGAGCGGACTCGAGCGGAAAGGCCACCCCATGGGCGACGACGACGCCAAGCCGACCTCGGACGCGGCGAACCCGACACACGAGCAGGCGAAACGGGCCGACAAGGCCGACACGGCCGACACGGCCGAGAAGGGATCGAGACCCGGACCGTCGGACGCGGGCGAGGAGGTCGACGAGGCCTCCGCGGACTCGTTCCCCACGAGCGACCCGCCCGCGTGGT
This sequence comes from Actinomycetota bacterium, assembly GCA_036258675.1. Classification (GTDB taxonomy): domain Bacteria; phylum Actinomycetota; class CADDZG01; order CADDZG01; family WHSQ01; genus DATADD01. The sequence goes on from DATADD010000142.1 coordinate 1,888, forward strand.
AGACGGCGTCTAGCGGATGAACACGAACCAGACCACGACCGCGATCACGATGAGCGCGACCACGATCCACACCCAGCCGCCGCTCGACTGACCGGCGGGCTGTCGGCCGCCGTGGCGTCGGCCCGCGACCGATCGCTCGCCGCCGCGCTCCCCCCGTTGGGCGCGCGCCCGTTCGCTCTCGGGGCCGACCTTGTGCTCCTCGCCGCCGCCTCGGTCGGGGCGCTCGGTGCGCCGGGGACGGTCGCCTCGTCCGCCGCCCCGCTCGTCGCCCCGGGGGCGTCGCGCTCCCCCGCCGTCGCGCTCCCGCCGGCCGCCCCGGCCCCTTTCGTCATCCCGGCCCATCGCTGCCTCCCTTCGATGCCTCCGACGCGATGTGCTCTCTCCTCGAAGGCTCCGCCTCGTTTACCCGCCGCGGTCGCGGCGAAAACGGCTGCCGGGGCTACCCCGGCTCGTGCGACGGTGTCGGCTCGCTCCTGGTCGTGCGACGCAACAGGAACACGGCCCCGGTCAGCAGCAGCGCTGTGAGCGTCAGCACCCCGATCTCCAGCATGGCGTCCGCGAAGGTCGCCGGCTGCTTGCCGAGGAGGTTCTTGGCCTCCGCGCTCACCACCAGCAGGCGGCGGATGGCGGCGACGATGCCGACGATCAAGAACGGCTCGGCGAGCAATACCTTCTCGTCGATAACCGCGCGGATCGTGTGTATCACCTCCGTGATGATGAACACGAGCAGGAGGTTGTCGAGGAGGTCGAGGGCGACGACGGTAAGCGGTCCCTGGTCGAGGTCCGTCACGAACGTGTACAGGGCGTATCCGAACAAGATGATGCCCACGATCGCAAGCGCACCGGCGACGCCGACGTAGAGGCCGTCCTCCACGAAGCCGAAGGCGCGTTCCGTCCCCTCGCGCGCACGCGCTTCGCTCGCGTGCCGTCTGCCTGGTCGGGATGCGTCCTCGGCCATGGGTTGCAACCTACAGGGGGCAAGGGGTAGGCCACCGGCTATCGGGTGGAAGCTGGGTATCGCCACGCGCTCGCTCCGCCAGCGCCCGGCGGAAAGGGTCACGTCTCGCGGCTCGAGGATCGGTCCGAAGACCCGCGGGGGGAGGATCCTTCGCTCTGAGCCGTCAGAGAAGTTGAACCCGAGTGAAATCTGGGGCGCTGTCCGGACAGTTCTGGGGTGAGACCGATCTCTCAGGAGATCGGTTGAGGCAAGGAGGTGCCTCCTGACGTCCGAGCGCTCGGAGAAGCTCATAACTCTGTACGAGACGTGTTGCCCCCACGTCCTGGCGTACGCGTTGCGCCGGACGTCCAGGGACGAAGCGGAGGAAGTGGTGGCGGAGACCTTCCTCGTCGCGTGGCGGCGACTGCATGAGGTTCCCGATGACCCCATCCCGTGGCTGCTGGCGGTCGCGCGGCGGGTGCTCGCCAACCAGAGACGGGCCACCGGTCGCAGAAGGGCTCTCGACCAGAGACTCGGATCGGCTCGGCTCGCAGAGAACCTCTTGGCTCCGGACCCGGCCGAGGAGGTCGGGCAGCGCATCGCGCTAGACGATGCCCTGAAGCACCTGAGCGAGTGGGACAGGGAGGCGCTCCTGCTCGTTGCCTGGGAAGGTCTCGACCACCGAAGGGCGGCAACCGTGATGAGCTGCTCCCCTGCCCTCTTCGCAGTGCGGCTCCATCGCGCTCGGCGTCGCCTCAGGCATCAACTCCACCGAGGGGAAGCCGACGCCCCGGGCTCGCGCGCCATACGGGCCCCGGGGCTGGAGGAGGGCAGATGAGAACAGCAGAGGTGATGAAGCGCCTCGAAGCAGCCAATCCTGTTGACGCCTCGGATCTCGAGGAGTGGCCGGCTTCCGACCGTGGTCACGACATCCTGCGGCGTGTGGTGTCGACATCGCTCCACGGGACCGAGAGGCGTCCACATCGGCGGCGCTTCCCTCGGCTTGTGCTGCCCGCGGTTGCAGTCATCGCAGCCGTGGTGATCGCGGTGCTGTTTGTTCCCATCCCGGGAGCTCGCCGAGGCGCGTCAGCCGCTGTCGCAGAGGTGCTCCATGCCGCGGCTCGAGTTGCCTCAAGACAGCCGCAGACGTCTTTGCCGGCACATGGCTATCGCTACAGCAAGTCGAAGGACGCCTATCGCGTCCTGTACGACGCCTGCTCGCTGCCTTCGAGCAAGCGGTTGACGTGTCCGGCCCCGCCACCCGATGACTGGGCCTTCTCGGTGCTCGTGCCTCACACCCGGGAGATCTGGGTCGCATCGGATGGATCCGGGCGGCTGGTCGTGAAAAGCGGTGAACCGAGATTCCTCGGCCCCCGAGACAAGTCGGAATGGGAGGCGGCCGGCAGGCCCGAGCTCGGTCCCCTGGGGACGTCCGACGAGTCGTTCGGGCCCGGCGGACTCTCCTACACCGACTTCTCTGAGTACTCGACGGACCCGGACGAGCTCTACGACCAGATCCGCCGGAAGGCGGAGGGACACGGGCCCTCGACCAACGCGGAGATGCTGGTCCTCGTCGGTGACCTGCTGCGAGAGACCCTCGCGCCCCCGGATCTTCGGGCTGCCCTGTTCAGCGTTGCGGCGCGGATCCCCGACGTCGAGCTCGTTGGCGAGGTGACCGACCCGGCCGGGCGCCGAGGCCTAGCGGTGGCGCGCACCTCAGACGACGCGGGGTTCCTCGAGCGCAATGAGTTGATCTTCGACCCCGAGACGTCCGAGCTCCTGGCCGAGAGACAGGTCCTGCTCGAGCGCGTCGACTGGATCGACGCGGACCCGGGCACTGTGATCGGATACGCCGTCTACTTGGACTCGGGAGTTGTTGACTCGACTTCCGAGCGTCCCTAGACGCGGCCCTCACCCTCGACCGCCGATACCTCATGGAGGACAGGCCGCCGCCCCACGACTCCTGGATGGATCCGACTCGTGTCGGACACGCCGGGTCAGCTCGCGCTCCCGCCCCGGGCTCGTTCGACCGCGCCGGAGACCCCCTCGGTCCAGGGCTCACCGTGCCCGGGAAGCACGAGCGCGACGTCCGTCGCGGCGAGACGGTCGAGGGACGCGACCGCCTCGGCAGCATCCTCGTTGACCGTCGGGACCATCACTTGCGGTCCCCGCTCGCCCGTGTAGGGATCCAAGGTCACGAGCGCGTCGCCCGAGATCAAGGCAGAGCGGCCCGGGACGTGGAAGCAGCAGTGGCCGCGCGTGTGGCCGGGGGTGTGGAGGACCACCGGCGCGCCCGGCACGTCGAGGACCTGCCCGTCGCCGATGGGAAGTGACTGGGCCACATCCGGCAGCTTCAGCATGCCGTTGGCGGCTGCGTGTCGCGCCCACGGCCAGCTCGACGGCCGCGCATACAGGCGCAGCGGCGGGACGCGTCGGAATCCCGGGCTCGCATCTGCCATGTGCACGTACGTCTTGGTCAGCGCGCTCCCGTGGAGCCGCTTGCAGAACCCGAGGTGGTCCACATGCGTGTGCGTCAGCACGATGGCCTCCACGTGCCGGGGTGTCGCTCCCCTCTCCTCGAGGAAGCTCACGAGCTGCCTCCAGTACCCCGGCAGCCCCGTGTCGAAGACCGTGAACGCGCCCGCGTCCTCGACGACGTACCAGTTGACGAACTGACTGCCCAGGCGGTGCAGGCCCTTGGCGACTTCCACCCGCACGTCCTTCCCGGTGCAGGACGCGGTAAACGAGAGCAAGCACGCTTCGTTCCCCGCGCAAACGGGTACGCCCATCGCGAGCGCCGAGCACGAGAGCGGGAGGGACAACGCCGATGCCCATGGTCATCGCGTGCGCCTGCGGGGTCGCCGTCCAGGGCGACACGGAGGACGAGGTGATCGACAAGGCGGTCGAGCATCAGGCATCGCACAGAGA
>DATADD010000143.1:0-11475 GCA_036258675.1 Actinomycetota bacterium
CCACAGCGTCACGATGCCGAGCCAGTCGCGCGGCCTGCTGAAGAGGGACCGGCGCGATCTGGTGGCCGAGTTCTGCGCGCTGGCGCCGAAGCGGGACCCGATCTCGATCCAGACGTGGAGCTGGCGCAGGGTCGCGCTGACCGCCGGGGTGGCCGGCGTCACCGCCCTGCTGACGATGATCGCGGTCAGCAACCTGGAGGGGATCGGGCTCCTGTGACCGCGCGGATGCTCGCCGCCGCGGCCGCGCTCCTCGCCCTGTCCGGGTGCGCGGCCCAGGACCTCAACCGCGCGCACGCCCCGGAGTGCCGGGCGTCGGACGAGATCATCATCGTCGCCCAGAGCGTCCCCAGCGCCTCGCTGCTGCCCTGCGTCGAGTCGATCCCGTTGGGGTGGACCTTCCGCGCCCTCGAGGTGAGGGACGGCGAGAGCAGCTTCTCGCTCGAGTCGGACCGGGCCGGCGGACGGGTGCTGGGGCCCCTCCACGTCGCCCTCGAGGTGACGCTGACCCCCCGCTGCGACGTCTCGGGGGCGAGCGAGGTGCCCTCGGACGAGCTGGCCGCGCGCCAGTACCGGCGCCTGAGGAGCCTCCGCCCCTACTCGGGCCGGACCTTCTACGTCTTCGCGGGCGGCTGCGTGGTCTACGACTTCGACTTCCGGGGGTCGGCGGGGGCCAGTCTCGCGACCGAGATCACGGCCGCGCTGTCGTTCGTGCCGAGGGAAGAGGTCGAGGAGGAGCTCGAGGCGGCCGACCTACAGCTGTGAGCCGGGCGCTAGAAGACGAGCCGCAGGATCAAGACGAGCGCGACCAGGGGCCAGGTCGCCACCAGCAGCCCGAGAACGATCAGCAGGAGATCCGTCGCCGCGCGAAGCGGGTACTTCCACGCCGTAGCAGACCGGAATTCGGCCATCTCACCACCCCCCGAGGTCCCGCGGCAAACCATACCGCGGGGGCCCGCGGCCGCGTCACGTCCCGCGGGATCGCTCAGCGCGCCCCGGTCGAGCCGCGGAGCTGGTCGAAGGTGCAGGTGGCGGGGTCCCGATCCGGTCTCCAGCGCAGGAAGCGGCTCGCGTGGCGGAACCGGCCGCTCATGAGGCGGTCGAAGCCGACCTCGCACACGAGCCGGGGCTCGAGCGGAACCCACGTCTTCTCCTCCGCGCGCGCCCATCGGCTCGGGCCCCCGGGCACGCGCCCTCCGGCGAAGCTCGTCCCTCCCTCGAGGGGGCGCAGCTCGGCGAGCAGTGCCCGGCGCTGGGCGGCGCGGAACGAGCTCGTGTGGCCGACGTACTGGAGATTGCCCTCGCCGTCGTAGAGACCGAGCAGCAGCGAGCCGACCCCGTCGCCCGCCTTCGACAGGCGGTACCCGCCCACGACGCAGTCGGCGGTCCTCTGCAGCTTGATCTTCGCCATGATGCGCTCGCCGGGCCGGTAGTCGCCGTCGAGCCGCTTGGCGACGATGCCGTCGAGGCCGATGTCCTCGAGCTCGGTCATCCACGACCTCGCCTCGCCGGCGTCGGACGTCTCCGGCGTGAGCAGCACCTGCGTGCGCGGTGCGACCGAGGCGCGGGGGTCGGCGGGAGCGTCGAGGAAGCCCTCGAGGCGCGCCCGGCGCGCCGAGAAGGGCTCCGCCTGCAGGTCGGCGTCGTCCAGGGCGAGGAGGTCGAAGCCCACGAACGAGGCCGGGGTCTCCGACGCGAGGCGCTCGACGCGCGAGCGGGCCGGGTGGATCCGCTGCAGCAGGGCGTCGAAGTCGAGGCCCTGCCGCCCGCCCACGATCACCTCCCCGTCCACGACGCAGCGCGCCGGAAGGGCGCCGGCCAGCGCGGGGGGCAGCTCGGGGAAGTAGCGCTGGAGCGGCTTGTGGTCGCGGCTCGCGATGTGGAGCTCGTCCCGGTCGCGGAACACGATCGCCCGGAAGCCGTCCCACTTGGGCTCGTAGACCCATCCCTCGCCCTCGGGCAGGTCGTCGGAGACGCGAGCGAGCATGGGCTCCACGGGCGGCTGCACCGGCAACGTCACCCACCCATCATGCCCGAGCCGGGGCCGCGTCGGCTTACGCTCGCCGGTCATGCCGCTGGCCAACACCGACGTCGCCGAGCTCCTCGCGCGCGCGGGCGCCGACGCGGACGGCCACCGGGCGCGCGCCTACCTCGCCGCGGCCCGGACCGCGCTCCTGTGGGAGGAGGAGGCCGCCGATCTCGTCGCCCAGGAGCGGCCGCTGACCGAGCTGGAGCGGATCGGCCCCAGCCTCGCCCGCCGCGTGCGGGAGTGGATCGAGCGCGACGAGCCGGTCCCCGAGCCGCCCGCGGTGCGGCGCGACTTCTCGGGGTTCGCCGCGGCGCGCCGGACCCTGGCGGGCGCGCCGGAGCGGGCGCGGGTGCGCGGCGACCTCCAGATGCACACGGTCTACAGCGACGGCGCCGAGACGGTGGCCGACATGGCGCTCGAGGGGGCGGCGCGCGGCTACGACTACGTCGCGATCACCGACCACTCCAAGGGGCTGCGCGTCGCGGGCGGGATCGACGAGGCGACGCTCGCCGTCCAGGCGGAGGAGATCGCACAGGTCAACCGGGCGCTGTCCGACGAGGGGGTCCCCCTCGTCGTCCTGCACGGGCTGGAGATGAACATCGACCTCGCCGGAGAGGGCGACATGGACCCGGCCGCGCTCGCGGGCCTCGACCTCGTGCTCGGCTCGTTCCACTCCGCTCTGCGGCGCGCCGAGGACCAGACCGACCGCTACCTTGCGGCTCTCCGCAACCCGCTCGTGGACGTCATCGGGCACCCGCGCGGGCGCAAGTTCAACAACCGGCTCGGCCTCGTCGCGGACTGGGGCGCGGTCCTCGAGGAGGCGGCCGCGCTCGGCAAGGCGGTGGAGACCGACGCCTTTCCCGATCGCCAGGACCTCAACCGCGACATCCTGCGCATCGCCGCCGATCTCGACGTGTGGGTGTCCATCGGGACCGACGCGCACGATACGAACGAGATGCGCTTCGTCGACGTGGGCATCGCCGCCGCGCTCGAGGCGGGCGTTCCGCGCGGGCGGATCCTCAACCACCTCTCGCCGGACGAGCTCGCGCGGTGGCGCGCGGAGCGGGCGTCGGTAGGCTGACGCCGTGCGAGGCCTCAACAGCTACAGCTTCACGAGCACGTGGGTCGTCGACGTCTCGCCCGAGGAGGCCTTCGACGTGCTGCGCGACATCGCCGACTACCCGTCGTGGTGGCCCGAGGTCAAAGAGGTGTGGCGCAAGAGCGACGACTCGGTCTTCGTGAGGTGCCGCTCGGTGCTGCCCTACGACCTCCTCTTCAGCATGCGCCGCTGCCGCGAGGACCGGTCTGGCGGCCTGCTGGAGGTCGCGATGGAGGGAGACCTGGAGGGCATCACGCGCTTCAAGCTGTCGCCGACGGGCTCGGGCACGCGTCTGGTCTTCGAGGAGAACGTCGTGACGAACAAGCGGTTGCTCAACACGCTCGCGCCCATCGCCAAGCCCGCGTTCGCCTTCAACCACGCGCTCATGATGCGCCACGGCCTCGCCGGGCTCAGGACGTACCTCGCGGGGTACCGGCGCGCCCGGGAGCTCCACGCCCCCTGACGGCGCGTCAACGCGGGCGCCCCTCCCACACGGCGCGGAAGAGATCGGCGCCGGTGCCGGCCTCGGGATCGTTGCTGCACGCCTGTCGCAGGAGGGCGAGGAAGTCGTCCATGGGACGCGGGAGCTCCAACGTCTCCATGAGGTCGAGGGTGCGCGCCGCGTAGCGGATGATCTGGACCGTCTCTATCCCGGCGATGTCCGAGAAGAACCAGCCGCAGCTCGTGAACATCGCGAGCGCGTAGCGCTGCATCTCGAGCAGGCCCGCGGCCCTGCGCGCGTCCGCGTCCGTGAGGGGCACCGCGCGGTGGCGGCCGAGGAGGTCGTCGATCCCCTCCGCGCCGATCACGACCGCAACGTAGTCGTCGCGCGCGGCCCACGGATCTCGCAGGAGCCCGCCCGCGGCGGCCACGAAGGCCTCGTCGGCGGCCCTCTTCACGACCTCGAGCGCGGCGCGCAGCGGCGCCCTCCACGCCTGGTTCCAGCCCTCCCCGCCGCCGGTGTGGCAGCCGCAGTCCTCTCGCCACCGCCCCACGCCGTGCGCACAGGACCACGACGAGCCGTCGCCGGGCAGGAGGCGGGCCTCGCGCTCGGGGACCGAGCCGTCCAGCAGGGCGGCGTAGTTCGTCGGCTCGAGGCCGCGCCTGGGAGCCTCCACGTAGAGCGCGTAGGCGAGGCCGATCTCGCCGAAGACGTGGTGGTGGCCGTAGGTCTCCCCGTCGGTCGCCGCGTTGACCGCGCCCCCGGCGCCCGCCCGCCCCGCGAAGAGATCGACGAGCCGCTCGGCCGATGACGTCGCGCGCTCGAACGCGATCGCGCGCGCGATGTCGGCGTCGTAGAAGAAGAGCGCGAGCGAGCGGCCCGATCCGTCGGGATGGCAGAAGCGGTGCGCCACCCTCCCTTCGACCGGTTCCCTGTCGACGTCGACCCATGTCCCGTGGGGATCGCGCCACGCCGCCGCCTGGAAGGGGGACAGGATCGTGAACTCGACCCCCTCGTCGATCAGGGTCCCGAGGACGGCGTCGTTGGCGGCCGTCTCCGGCAGCCACAGCCCGCGGGCGCGCCGCCCGAAGCGATGGGCGAAGTCGGTGAGCCCCCACCGCAACTCCGTCCGCACGTCGTGGGCGGGTGAGAGAGGAAGGATCGTGTGGTGGAACGCCTGGGCGATCCCGTTGCCGTGCCCGAGGCGGGCGGCGCTGGAGCGGTCGGCCTCGAGCACTCGCGCGTACGTCCTGGGATGCACGTGCTCGAGCCAGCCCAGCAGCGTCGGCCCGAGGTCGAAGGACATGCGCTCGTAGTTGCTCACCGTTCGCTCGCCCTCCGGCGTGATGATGTTCGCTATCGAGTTGGGCCGGTAGGACTCGGCGTGCACGCGCTCGTTCCAGTCGTGGAAGGGGGCCGCGCTCGGCTGCACGTCGATCGATCCGGTCCACGGGTTCTCGCGCGGTGGTTGATAGAAGTGGCCGTGAACGATCATCCGGCTCACGGGCCCTCCCTCAGCGGTGGAGCCACACGGCGGCGAGAGGCGGCAGCGTCATCTCGGCCGAGTGCGGCAGCCCGTGCCACCCGACCGGCTCCGCCTCGACCCCTCCCAGGTTGCCCACGTTCGAGCCGCCGTAGGTCTCCGAGTCGGTGTTGAGAACCTCTCCGTACAGCCCCGGGCGCGGCAGGCCGAGCCGGAACCCCGCGCGCACCACGGGCGAGAGATTGCACACGCACACGAGGTCGTGAGAAGAATCGCGGTTGGTCCGGTAGAACGAGATGACGTTGTTGTCGGCGTCGTTCGCGTCGATCCACCGGAAGCTCTCGGGCGACGAGTCGCCGTTCCACAGGGCGTCGATGCCCTTGTAGGTCTTGTTGAGGTCCGCGACGAGCCGTTGGATGCCGCGGTGGCCCGCCGAGTCGAGCAGGTGCCAGTCGACGCTGGCCTCGTGCGTCCACTCCCTCTCCTGCGCGATCTCGCCGCCCATGAACAAGAGCTGCTTGCCGGGATGCGCCCACATGTAGGCGAGCAGAGCCCGCAGGTTGGCGAGCTGCTGCCATCGGTCGCCGGGCATCTTGGCGAGCAGCGAGCCTTTCCCGTGCACGACCTCGTCGTGGGACACCGGCAGCACGAAGTTCTCGCTGAACGCGTACACGAGGCTGAACGTCAGCTGGTTGTGGTGATAGCGGCGGTAGACCGGCTCCTTGGAGAAGTACAGCAACGTGTCGTGCATCCACCCCATGTTCCACTTGAAGCCGAACCCGAGCCCTCCGAGGTGCACGGGCCGGGTGACGCCGGGCCACGCGGTCGACTCCTCCGCGATGACGAGGACGCCGGGGTGCTCCCCGTGGACGACGCTGTTGAGCTCCTTGAGGAACTCGATCGCGTCGAGGTTCTCGCGGCCGCCGTAGCGGTTGGGCACCCACTGGCCCTCGGCCCGGCTGTAGTCCAGATAGAGCATCGACGCGACCGCGTCGACGCGCAGTCCGTCGAGGTGGAACTCCTCGAGCCAGTAGAGGGCGTTCGAGATGAGGAAGTTGCGAACCTCGTTTCGGCCGTAGTTGAAGACGAGCGTGCCCCAGTCCGGGTGCTCGCCCTGGCGCGGGTCGAGGTGCTCGTACAGCGCCGTGCCATCGAAGCGGGCGAGGGCCCACTCGTCCTTCGGAAAGTGCGCCGGCACCCAGTCGCAGATGACCCCCACCCCGGCTCGGTGCAGTGTGTCGACGAAGGCGCGGAAGTCGTCCGGCCCCCCGAACCGCGCCGTGGGCGCGAAGTAGTTCGTGACCTGGTATCCCCACGAGCCGCCGTAGGGGTGCTCCGCCACCGGCAGGAGCTCGACGTGTGTGAAGCCCATCTCCGTGCAGTAGTCGGCGAGCTGGTCGGCGAGGTCCCGGTACGGAAGCGGGTGACCCTCCTTCGTCCTCCGCCACGAGCCGAGATGGACCTCGTAGATCGAGACGGGGGAGCGGTAGGGGTCCCGCTGCGCCCGCGCGGACATCCACCCGTCGTCCGAGAAGCGGTAGCGCGACCGGTGCACGATCGAGGCGGTCCGCGGCGGGGCCTCGGTCGCGAAGGCGACCGGGTCCACCTTGACCACGACGCCGCCGCCCGCGGTGAGGATCTCGAACTTGTAGAGGGCGCCGTCGCCGACGCCGGGGAGGAACAGCTCCCAGATGCCCGAGGCCCCGAGCATGCGCATCGGGTGGATGCGTCCATCCCAGCCGTTGAAGTCGCCGACGACGCGGACCGAGCGCGCGTTGGGCGCCCACACCGCGAACCCGGTCCCGTCGACGTCCTGCACGCGCCGGGGGTGGGCGCCGAGCTTCCTGTGGAGCCGCCGGTGGCTGCCCTCGCCCGCGAGGTGGAGGTCGATGTCGCCGAGCGTGGGCGGGAACGAGTAGGGGTCGGGCGCCGTATCCGTGACTCCCCCCGGGCGGGTCACCTCGAGCTCGTAGCGGCCGTGGGCGCCGTCGACGACGGCCTCGAAGAGGCCGGCGGGGTGGACCCTCTCCAGCTTGGCCGCGTCCGCTCCCGGCGCCACGAACCTGACGGACTCCGCCCCCGGCCGCCACGCCCTCACCACGGTGCCGCCGTCCGCCGCGCGATGCGCCCCGAGGAGCGCGTGCGGGTCGCGGCTGGTGCCGGCCACCAGCGCCTCGACCGCGGCCTCGTCGCGTGTCATCGCGCTTCGGCGCGCGCCAGGATGCGGCGGATCCCGTGGAGCGGGATGCGATGCCACTGTGGGCGATGGGCGCGCTCGTACCCGAGCTCGTAGAGGGCCTTGTCGAGCTCGAAGACCCCGAGCATGACCGCGAGCGCGTCGCGCTCCGGGGGCAGGAACCCTCCCTCGTGCGCGGCGCGCAGGTACGACCCGACGAAGCGCTGGCGCGCGGCCTCCTCCCACGCCCGGCTCCACGGCTCGAGACGCCGCCACTCCTCGGAGTCCGGCTCGCTCCGCTCGAAGAGAGCGGCGCTCGCGGCGTAGTTCAGCGACCGCAGCATCCCGGCGACGTCGACGAGGGGGGAGTGCTTGGCGCGCCGCTCTTCGAGCGGGCGCGCCGGCTCCCCCTCGAAGTCGAGGACGAGCCACCCGCGCGGAGTCGCGAGGACCTGTCCGAGATGGAGGTCGCCGTGGACGCGCGCCTTGCGGCCGCCGAGGCCCGCCCCGGCCAGCGCGGCGAGGCCCGCGGCGCGGGCCTCGATCGCGGGGGCGAGGGCGGCGAGCTCGTTCTCGCCTTCGTCGAGCAGCCGCTGCAGCGAGCGACGGACGCGCTGGGCCCAAGCCCCGAGGTCGTGGTCGGTGACGGCCTCGGCTCCGATCGCGGGATCGAGCTCCTCGCGCGCGAGCACGACGTGGAGGCCGGCGAGGACCTCGCCGAGGCGGGCGAGATCGTCGAGTTCCTTGGCGGCCTCGAGCGCGACCACCTCTGCGGGATCGGCGGCGGCGTCGGCCCCCTCGAGCAGCTCGTGCAGCCGCGCGAGCGTCTCGACCCAACCGTCGCGCGCGTCGGAGATGAAGCGCTGTGCCACGCCGAGGTCCACCTCGATGTCGTCGCCGTCGATCTGGCCCTCGTAGAGGATCTCGCCCACGTGCGCCGGCACGCCGTCGTAGCCCTCGCTGGTGAGCGTCCGCACGATCTCGAGGTCGGGGTTCGGCCCGGGCTCGACGCGGCGGAAGAGCTTCACGATGACGGTCTCGTCGAGGACGAGCGACGAGTTGGTCTGCTCGACGCCCGCCGTCCGGATCGAGTGCGCGCCGGGCGGCGAGCGGGGGTCGAGGCCCGGGCCGCCGAAGTGGAACACCCCGGAGGTGCCCTTGACCGTCTCCCCGTGAGTCATGAGCTCGCCGAGGAGGCGCAGGCGGTCGACGTCCTCGAGCGCGTCCTGCACGCGCCCGTCCTCGTGCACGAGCACGGGGACGTTGTACATGTGCGCGGTTCCGCCCGCCAGCTCGACCCGAGCGATGCAGAAGACGAGCGCGGGATGTCCCTCGTCGACCGTCGCCTCGTCGACCACGGTCACGCCCTCCACGGTGCGGCCCTTGCCGGCGAACCAGCGCTGAGCGGGCAGGAGGCCGGCGAGCGCGCGGGCGTCGGTCACGCCGTCCCCTCCGGCACGAGCTGGAACCAGTAGAAGCTGTGGGGCCCGAAGGTGAGAAGGTACGGCAGGTCGCCGATCCTCGGGAAGCGCTCGCGGCCCATGAGCTCGATGGGATACAGGCTCTTGTAGGCGGAGAGGTCGAGCTCCGCGGCCTGCGCCCTTCCCGAGAGGTTGTTGGCGCACAGGACGATGTCGTCGTTGTGCTTGCGTATGAAGGCGAAGATGGCGGCGTTGTCCGGGTGCAGCGCCTCGAACGTGCCGAGCCCGAAGACGGGGTGCTCCTTGCGGATCGACAGCATGCGCCGGAACCAATGGAGGAACGAGTTGGGGTTGCGCAGCTGGGCCTCCACGTTGACCGACTGGTAGCCGTACACGGGATCGAGCAGGATCGGCAGGTACAGCTGCGCGAAGTCCGCTTTGGAGAAGCCCGCGTTGCGGTCTCCCGTCCACTGCATCGGGGTCCGGACGCCGTCGCGGTCCCCGAGGTAGATGTTGTCTCCCATCCCGATCTCGTCGCCGTAGTAGATGATCGGGGTCCCCGGGAGCGACAGCAGCATGGCGTGGAAGAGCTCGGCCTGGTTGGTCGAGTTCTCGAGGAGTGGCGCCAGACGCCGCCTGATGCCGAGGTTGAGCTTCATACGCGGGTCGCGGGCGTACTCCTTGTACATGTAGTCGCGTTCTTCGTCGGTGACCATCTCGAGCGTCAGCTCGTCGTGGTTGCGCAGGAAGATGCCCCACTGGCAGTTGTGGGGGATCGTGGGGGTCTGCTCGAGGATCTCGACCATAGGGTAGCGAACCTGCCGGCGCGCCGACATGAACATGCGCGGCATCAGGGGGAAGTTGAAGCACATGTGGCATTCCTGGCCTTCGCCGAAGTACTCCACCACGTCCGCCGGCCACTGGTTCGCTTCGGCGAGCAGCACGATGTTCTCGTAGGCCGCGTCGACCTCCTTGCGCACCCTCTTGAGGAAGTCGTGCGTCTCGGGAAGGTTCTCGCAGATCGTTCCCTCCCTCTCGAACAGGTAGGGCACCGCGTCGAGACGGAAGCCGTCGAGGCCGAGGTCGAGCCAGAAGCGGAGGACGGCGAGCATCTGCTCCTGGACGTCGGGGTTGGCGTAGTTGAGGTCGGGCTGATGGCTGAAGAAGCGGTGCCAGTAGTAGGCCTGTGCCTCCTCGTCCCACGTCCAGTTGGATTTCTCGGAGTCCAAGAAGATGATGCGGGCGTCCGGGTACCCCTTGTCGGAGTCCGACCACACGTACCAGTCGCGCGTCGGAGATCCCGGCTTGCGGGCCGCCTGGAACCACGGGTGCTGATCGGACGTATGGTTCATGACGAGGTCGGCGACGACCCGCAGCCCGCGTTCGTGGGCCGCGTCGAGGAACTCCATGAAGTCGTTCAGGTTCCCGTATTCCGGCAGGATCGAATAGAAATCGGAGATGTCGTAGCCGCCGTCGCGCAGCGGGGACTGGTAGTAGGGCAGCAGCCAGATGCAGTCGACGCCGAGCCACTCCAGGTAATCCAGCTTGTCGATCATCCCCCTGAAGTCACCGAAGCCGTCCGCGTTCGAGTCGTAGAAGCTGCGGACGTACAGCTCGTAGAAGACTGCCGTCTTGAACCACAGCGCGTCGCGCTGGAGGTTGGGCATCGGAGCTACCTCAGGACGCGGAAGACGTGCGCGGGCTCGTGATGCGGGTCGAGGCGGACGTAGTTGTACGGACCGCTCCAGACGTACGAGGCGTCGGTGATGAGATCGTGCACCTTGAAGGGCTGGTCGTGATCGAGTCCGAGGGCCCCGAGGTCAAGCGCCACGGTTCCCTCCTCCCAGTGCCACGGATTGAGGGTGACGACCGCGAGGATCGTGTCGTCGCCTGGTCCGGTCTTGGAGAACGCCAGCAGGTTGTCCTTGTCGACTGCGTGGAAGCGCAGATTCGCCAGGTGCGACAGCGCCCGGTGCTCCCGGCGGATCTCGTTGATGCGGGTGATGTAGGGAGCCAGGTTTCCGGGCTCGTCGTAGTTCCGGAACCTCAGCTCGTACTTCTCGGAGTTGAGGTACTCCTCGCTCCCGTGCTCTCGGGGCACGTTCTCGTAGAGCTCGAAGCCGGAGTAGATCCCGTAGGTCGGGGAGAGGAGCGCGGCGAGAGCGAAGCGGATCTTGAAGGCAGGCGGCCCACCCGTCTGCAGGTACTCGTGCAGGATGTCCTGTGTGTTCGTGAAGAAGTTGGGACGGAAGTAATCGGCCATCTCCGAGCGGGACAGCTCGACGAGATAGTCCATCAGCTCCCACTTCGTGTTCCGCCACGTGAAGTATGTGTAGGACTGGGTGAAACCGAGCTTGGCCAGCGCGCGCATCACCTTGGGCTTCGTGAAGGCCTCGGACAGAAAGATGACCTCGGGGTGGTCGCTCTGGACGGACTCGATCAGCCAGTGCCAGAAGGGAAGCGGCTTCGTGTGGGGGTTGTCCACGCGGAAGATCTTGATGCCGTGCGAGATCCAGAAATCGACGATCCCCTTGAGCTCCGCCCACAGCTTCTTGCTGTTGTCGGTATCGAAGTTCACCGGATAGACGTCCTGGTACTTCTTCGGCGGGTTCTCCGCGTACTTGATCGTCCCGTCGGGACGGTGGTGGAACCACTCCGGATGCTCCTCGACCCACGGGTGGTCGGGGGAGCACTGGATCGCGAAGTCGAGGGCGACCTCGAGGCCGAGGCGGCCGGCCTCCGCAACGAAGTCGTCGAAGTCATCGAGGGTGCCGAGGTCCGGGTGGACGGCGGTGTGGCCGCCCTCGGCCGACCCGATCGCCCACGGG
>DATADD010000144.1:0-16587 GCA_036258675.1 Actinomycetota bacterium
TCGTCGGGCTGATCCAGTACGACGAGGAGGTCGACCCGGACTACCGGCACGCCGGCATCGACATCTTCGTCGCCACGTCCCGGCAGCGTCAGGGCCTCGGAACCGACGCGATCCGCGTGCTCGCCGGCTACCTGTTCGAGCACGGCCACCATCGCCTCACCATCGATCCCGCGGCCGGCAACGAGGCGGCCATCCGTGTCTACGAACGCGTTGGGTTCCGCCGCGTCGGCGTCATGCGGCGCGCCGAGCGAGGCCCGGACGGGGAGTGGCACGACGCGCTCCTGATGGACTTGCTGCGGGACGAGTTCGACGAGCCTCGGCGCTAGACGCCTAAGACGAACGGCCGTACCGAGCCGGGACCGCCCGCAGGGCGAGGGCTCCCACCGACCCCGCGATCACCGACCCGACGAAAACGCCCGTCTTGGCGTGGGCGACGACTCCGCCGCCGACACCGCCTCTTCGGCTCCCGCGCGAGGATCGGGCGCGCGCCGGGGTGATGAGACCCAGGACGACCCCCGCCAAGGTCGCGTGGGCGCCCGAGCGGAAAGTGACGTACCACAGAGCCGTGCCGAGCAGGACGTAAGCAGGGATCCACAGCACCCTCAGACGCCGCAGTCCCAGGATGACCGCGACGAGAGTCGCGGCCGCCAGGAGCCAGCCGGAGCTCACGCCGCCCGAATAGAAGAGCGCGATCGCGATGATCACCCCGACGTCGTCGACGATCGCGAGCTCAGCAGGAAGACCTTGAGGCCGGGGGGGACGCGGTTGCTCAGAAGCGCGAGCAGGCCGACGGAGAACGCGATGTCGGTGGCCATGGGGATCCCCCATCCCCGCGCCGCCTCGCCGCCCCCGTTCAACGAGAGATAGACGAGGGCGGGAACGACCATGCCGCCCACGGCCGCTACGCAGGAACGCGCGCAGGGGACGAGTGATCGATCGCGCACCGAGCCGGTCGCTCGCCAGCCAGAGGTCCTTCAGGGGCGGCTTCGAGCGGGGCATGGTCGCCTCCGGGGTCGCGTCGGACAGACGCCGACCAGGCTTCCCGGCTCACCTTCGACCACGATAGCCCCGCAAGCGAAGCGTCCGCCAGCTCAGACGACCCCTCGGCTGCGAGCGAGAAGCCATCCCCCCGCGATCAGCGCGGCCCCGACACAGAGGAACGCGATGTCGTACGCGAGCTGATCCGGTCCGGGGCGGACGTGGTGGATGCCCAGGATGTGGTGGTCCACGACCCCTTCGACGATGTTGAAGAGCCCCCACCCGACGAGGACCCAGCCGAGCAGTGCCCGAGCGCGTCCCCGGATCTGCCCCCGGCGCCACAGCAGCGCCACACCGACGACGACGACCACCCAGCTGGCGGCATGGAACCACCCATCCCACAGCGTGTTGGCCTCGAGCCCGCGCACCGTCGTCGCGGGATGACGAGGGGTGCTCGAGAGAACGTGGTGCCATTGCAGGATCTGGTGGAGAACGATGCCGTCGGCCAAGCCCCCGAGCCCGATGCCGAGGACGATCCCGGCACCCCTCGGGCCGCGGCGATAGCTCTGTCTCACGCCCCCGCGCCGGTCGGGCGGGTCAAACCGTCGCGACCCGACTCACGGCTCGACGATGCGCGCCCGCTCGTCGGCGATCTCGTTGGCGTCCGCGGGCGGGTCGGAAGCCGAGCCCTCGTCGACGGGCCCGTCGTCTCCCGGCCGCTTCATGTCGCCCGAGCCCGTCCCCTTCTGGTCTCTCCGCACGGGCCACCTGTGGGTGCCGGTCTTGGGATCTCGAGGGGTGGTCCCCGAGACGGGATTGTGCTGCTCCTTGTCGGGTACGTCGTAACCGGACATGGCTTCCTCCTTCGGCCCCTGGCGCCGGCCGAGGGCAACCGACACGCTATCGCGTTGGTCCCCGGGCGCTTCGTCGAGGCGAAGGTGACGCGGAGAGGAGGGGGGCGATCGTGAACGCCTTGAGCCAGAACCTCGCGACGATCTCCGTCCGGGTGCGCAACTTCGCTCTCATCACCTACGCGGTCCCCGCGTCCCGAGTGCGGCGACACCTTCCCGACCCCTACGAGCTCGAGACCTTCTTCGACGAGCGACGAGAGGAGAGGTGCCTGGTGTCCTCGACGACCTTCTGCAACGACGGGTTTCGGTGGTCGGCTCTGCCCTACCCGCGCCTCACCTTCGATGAGAGCACCTTTCGCGCCTACGTGACCCACAGGGGAAGGAGGGGCGTCTACTTCTTTCGCCGCTACCTCAGCGCCCTGCCCGCGTTCGGTCCCCAAAAGCTCTTCGAGAGGAACGCGGGCCTGGGCGACTTCCACATCGACACCGAGATGGAGGGCACCCGCTACGGCTCCTACTCCTGCCGCGTGCGCAGCCATGACGCCGAGAACAGATTCCTGATCCGAGCGAGCGCGGAGCCGGTCGCCAAGCCTCCTTTCGAGACGGGGGAGGAGCTGGCCCAGCACATCACGTATCGCCTCCACGGCTTCTTCACGTCGTCGGCGGGGGTCCAGGGCCACATGCCCGTGTCCCATCGGCGCATGGCGCCGTGGAGCGGAGATCTCCTCGACGCTCGCTTCGACACGTGGACCGCGCTCGAGATCGTGTCGCCGGAGGAGATCGCGCACCCGTACTCCGTGCTGGTCGAGCCCGACATCCACTTCCGTCTTCATCTGCCCCGGCCGCTGGTCTGATCCGTCCGAAGCGCGGCTTTTTTTTCGCGCAAACCCCCTTGTGCCGGGGCCCCACACGCTCCACAGTCCCTGCAGGTATCGAGCAAGGGGAAGGTCGGGGTGAGTCGCTCTTCGTCGCGCGCGCCGGACCAGGGGTGGAGTGAGACCCATGGGTCCGACAAGGTCGCGGCCGAGCGCGCGTGGGCGGAGAGACACCGCGCCCGCGTCGCCGCGGAGACGCGGGCGGCGCTGGCGGGCGCCCGCCGACGTCCGTCCCTGCGCGCTCTGTTGAAGCGTCTGCTTCCCTGAGCCAGGGCCCTTAGGGGCCGTCCGGCGAGACCCTGGCGGCAGCGTCCCGGATCAGGCCCAGGGCCGGCTCCGGCCCGGGGTGCGCCGAGCACCTCCTGAGCGCCTCCCGCAGAGCGCGGGGGTCGGCGCCGAACTCCCCGATCACCGATTCGACCGCCTCTTCCCGCGTGAGGGCCCCCGCCTCAACCCTGTTCTGCAGGGAATAGGCGCGGGCGATCACGGCGGCCGAGCGCGGATCTCCGGTGCCCATCCCTTTCCTTCCCTTTGCGGATGCCCCTGTGCGGATGCCGACGCGCCGCTTCAGCCTCGCCGGGGCGCATGGCCGGACAGTCTCTGACATCACCGCCGAGACTGTCAACGACTGCCTCCATGGCATCCGATGTCAATTGACCTCGATGACGCGGGGTCCTAGGTTGTGGGCCATGGGAGACGAGAAGGGGCTGCGGGAGCGAAAGAGAGCGAGGACGAGGAGACTTCTCGCCGAGAGAGCTCTCGAGTGCTTCGAGCGCAAGGGGTTCGAGGACGCCACCGTGGCGGAGATCGCCGATGCCGCCGACCTCAGTCCCCGGACGGTGTTCCGGTACTTCGCCTGCAAGGAGGACCTCGTGTTCGCGGGCGCCGAGGAGTACCAGGCGGTGTTGCGGCACGCGCTCCGGGAGCGCCCCCGCACCGAGACCACGCTGGAGGCGCTCGAGCATGCGCTGCGGGTCTTTGCGGCCCACCTCGAGGACAACAAGGACGCGGTCGTACGGGGGCGCCGCGTGATCGCCAGCAGCCCCTCGCTGCAGAAGAGAGAAGCGGAGGAATCTCGGACGTGGACGCGGGCGCTCGCGCGGGAGGTGGCGGCGCGGGATGGCGCATCCGACGTGACCGAGGAGCATCTCAACCTGACGCTGTTGGCCCTCGCTCCCATGGCTGCCGCGCTGGCACGGTGGGCCGACGACACCGTCCCCCTGCCCGTGCTGCTCGAGAGGGCGTTCGCCTTTTCCCGGCGAGAGATGGCAGCAGCCGCCGGCGCGCCTCGCTGAGGGCTGAACCACGGTGACCGCAGCCCCGGATCCGGCACCCGGCGGCACCAGCACGGTGATCGATTCCATCGCTGCCGTCGAGCTGCGCGTGCAGAGCATCCCCGCCGCCGTCGCCTTCTACAACGACGTCGTCGGGCTCGAGGTGGTCGAGGTCCACGACGACCGGGCCGCGCTCGGGACGCCGGGAGGCCCCATCCGGCTCCGCCTGCGCTCCGACGGGATCGAGGGCCCCTCCGAGCCCACCGTCACAGGGCTGTTCCACACCGCGTTCCTGTTCCCGGACCGGCCCTCGCTCGGCGACGCCCTCGCGCGCCTCGCCGCGGGCGGGCACTCGATCGGGGCCGGCGACCACGGCGTGAGCGAGGCCCTCTACGTCGACGACCCCGACGGCAACGGGGTCGAGCTGTACCGCGACCGCCCCGTCGCGCAATGGCCGCGCACGGATGACGGCCGCGTCGACATGTACACGGCTCCGGTCGATCTCGACGACCTCCTCGCGAGCAGGAGCGGCGAGGACGGCGACGCCCACGCCTCCGGGCCGGTCGTCGGCCACGTCCACTTCCGGGTCTCGCATGTCCCCGAGACGGTGCGCTTCTACGTCGAGGGCCTCGGCCTCGACCTCATGGCAAGGATGGGAGCGCAGGCGGCGTTCCTGTCGTCGGGCGGCTACCACCACCACATCGGGGCGAACTCGTGGAGCTCGAGGGGGGCGTCTCCTGCGTCGCCATCTCGCGCCGGTCTCGACAGGGTCGTGCTCCTCGCGGGCAGCGAGAAGGACGTGCGCGACGCGCGCGCACGCGTCGAGGCGCTCGGCTACGAAGCGAGCGGCGACGGCGAGCTGGTGCTGCGCGACCCGGACGGGATCGAGCTCCGCCTCCGAGCGGATCCCTGACGGGCGCCGCGTCGCACACAGGGGCGGCGACGCCGCCGGTCACTATCATCCGGGCATGTTCTTCCGCGCGCGTCGGGGCGTTCTCCAGCCGGCTCGCGCGCCCGCCGGCGCTGTCGCTCTGACGACGCTCGCCTGCCAGGGCGCGCAGTCGGCGCAGGAGCGCCCCGCGGAGCGGCGCGGGAACGCGCCCGCAGAGCATCGCGCCGCGACCGGGGAGCCCGTCGGTGCGGGACGGGTCCCCAACGTGGTTGTGATCGTCACCGATGACCAACGCCTGGGATCGCTGCGCGTGATGCCGCGCACGAGGCGCTGGTTCCGACGGGGCGGCACCCAGTTCACCAATGCGTTCGCGACCACGCCTCTGTGCTGCCCCTCGCGCGCTTCCATCTTCACCGGCATGTACGCCCACAACCACGGCGTGCTCAGGAACCGCCTCGGACCGCGCATGGACACGGGCGTCACGATGCAGCGCGTGCTGGAGGACGCCGGCTACCACACCGCGATCGCCGGCAAGTACCTGCAGGGCGTCGAGCTCAAGCAGGACCCTCCTCACTTCGAGGACTGGCGCACGATGAAGGTGGGCTACGAGGACATCTACTACAACGCGAACGGGTCTCTCCGGCGCATCGCGGGCTACTCGACGGCTGTGTTGGGGAGGTTCGCGCGCAGGTGGGTGACCCGCCTCGAGAGCAACGACCGCGACCCATGGTTCCTCTACATCGCGCCCTACGCACCGCATCAGCCGTTCACTCCCGCCCCCGAGCACGCCGGTGCGCCGCTGCCTCGCCTCCGCTCGTCGCCGGCGATGCGGGAGCGGGACCGCAGCGACAAGCCCTCCTTCGTGCGGCGCCAGTCCTACGACCCGCGCGCGGGTCGCGCCGTGCTGGAGGCGCAGCTCCGCACCCTCATCTCGGTCGACGAGCTGGTCGGCAGGCTGTTCCGGACCCTTCGCCGGGCGGGGGAGGCACGGGACACCCTCGCCTTCTTCCTCTCCGACAACGGGTTCATGCTCGGGGAGCACGGGTTGTACGGAAAGAGGCTTCCCTACACGATGTCCGCCGGCATCCCGCTGCTGATGCGCTGGCCAGGGCGCGTGGCGCGGGGTGTCCGCGACCGGCGCCTCGCCGCCAACATCGACGTCGCCGCGACGGTGTTCGACGCAGCCGGTGCCGCTCCCCCGCGGGCACCCGACGGACGATCGCTGTTGAGCTCGCACCGCCGGAGCCGGATCCTGCTCGAGGAGTACGAGAACGGCGTCCGAGGCCTTCCCGACTGGGCCGCGCTGCGGTCGCGCACGTGGCACTACGTCGAATACATCGGCGCCGACGACGACGTGGTCGCGCGCGAGTACTACGACCTGGTCAAGGATCCCTGGCTGCTCGAGAACCTGCTCGGCGACGGGGACCCGTCCAACGATCCCGACGTCGCCGCACTGAGCCGAGAGCTCGCGTCGGTCGCATCGTGCGAGGGGGAGGCGTGCCCCTGAGAGGCCGCAGGCCCGCTTCGGGCGACGGCCATCAGGAAGAGCCCGAAGGGGAGATCGCGACGGCGTAGGAGCCGAAGCTCGGGCTTGGTCATCTCCAGCAGGAGCGCGTCGAGCACCGGCGACAGGCGCGTGACGGCACCGTGGTTCTCGAGCCGGCCGACGGCGCGTAGCTTGCGGAAGGCCCACACGAACGGCACCGGCCACGAGTGGAGATAGGTCACCCGGCTCGGCTCGAGGGACGCGGCGCAGAGCTCCCTCTCGAGGCCGGACTTGGTGTAGCGGCGGTAGCGGCCGAGGACGTGGTCGGCGAAGCTCCACAGCGCCGGGAACGCGGGCACTGTTGCGATCAGGAGCCCTCCGGGGCGCAGCACGCGCCTTATCTCCGCGAGCATCTCCTCGGGCCTGGGATGGTGCTCGAGCACGTCGAGCGCGAGCACGGTCGCGAACGAGGCGGAGGCGAACGGAAGAGCCGCCGCGTCGGCCGCCGCGAGGTTGCGGACCCCTCGCGCGCGCGCGTGTCGCAGCGCGCCGGGCGCGAGGTCGACCCCCACCGCCTCCCCGGGTGAGGGCGCCTCTGCGAGCATCGCCCCGCCGCCGCACCCCACGTCGAGGAGCGGCCCGCGCGCCGACTCGGACGCGAGCACGCCCTGCACGGCGCGCCGGTTGCCTACGTTCCACCACTGCGCCTCCTCCGACGTCGCCATGAGGTGGGCGGCCGAGGCGCCCGGCAGCCCCGGCGCGTGCAACGTCCCGCGGCCGAGCCTCCGCACGACCCGGACGATGTCCCGCGCCATGCGGAGGGGATCCGTCAGCATCGACACCTTGCTCTGGCCCGAGTGGGCCCACCGGATGGGGACCTCGTCGACGGTGAAGCCCAGTCTCAGGGCCAGCACCACGACCTCGGCGTCGAACGCGAACCCGTCCAGCCGCTGGTGGCGGAAGATGTCGCGCGCCACCTGTTGCCGGAACAGCTTGAGCCCGCACTGCGTGTCGCGGTATGGGACCGCGGCGAGCTTGCGCAGCAAGAAGTTGAAGACCTTTCCCGCGCGCTCGCGATAGAACGGTTGCCGTATCTCGAGGATCGACGCGGGCAGCCCGCGCGAGCCCATGACCATGTCGGCGCCGTCGAGCACGAGCGTGCGCAGCTGCGCGATCGCATCCGGACCTGCGCTGAGGTCGGCGTCGCAGTAGCCCACGACGGGAGCATCGAGATGGCGCATCCCCGCGCGCACGGCCGCTCCCTTGCCGCGGTGCCTGATGGTCACGACCTCCACCCGCAAGTGAGGGTCGCTCGACGCGTGCGCCCAACGGCGGGCGAGCTCGGGAGTGCCGTCCGTGGACCCGTCGTCCGCGACGACGACCTGGAGCGAGAGCCCGGACTCCCGCGCGTAGGCAGCCAGCATGTCGAGGGCGCGGGGCAGCCTCACGGCTTCGTTGAACGCGGGGATAACGAGAGCGAGGTCGGCGGTCATCCCACCGACGACGCGCGCGTCAACTCGACGTCCGGTTGCGCAGGACGAACCGAACTACTTGCATGCCCCCGATAACGCACCTGCGCTAGGATAGCCGCCGGTCCGGAAGCGACGGAGCTGTGCGCAGCGACACAGCCGGCGAGAGGAGCGGACGACATCCACCGCATGACCCCCCTGGCTCGCGCGGCTCGGCGCGTCCTTTCGATCGCGCTCACATCGATCGTTCTGTCGACTTCCTGCTCCGCCTCCGAGGATGCCGCCCCGCGTCGCACTGTGAGCGAGGAGCCAACGCCGATGGTCGCGCGCGCTCTCCGCTCGCAGAGGTGGTTCCGGCGCGCGTGCCGGCTGCCTGCACGCGTCCTGCGGCGTGTCGACAGGGGGCTGTACCCGGGACGCTCCCCCGACGTGACGACGGTCGCATCCAAGTTCAGCTCCTTCGGAGGCCTCGTCGCGACGTCGCACTCGGGGCCGTGGGGCTACCTGCAGAGGATCCCCATCGTCCTCTACGGCCCGGGCTTCATCCGGCCGCGCGGCGAGCTCGTCGTCGGGCAGAGGCCGACGCTGGCGGATCTCGCTCCCACGGTCGCCGAGCTGCTGGGCACGGAGTGGCCGGAGGACAGGCCCGGCAGGCCCCTGCGCGAGGCATTGGTTCCGGAGCGCAGGCGGCCGGGCGAGCCGAGGCTCGTCGTGACTCTTGTGTGGGACGGAGGGGGCTGGAACGTCCTCGATGCCTGGCCGCACTCGTGGCCCTACCTAGCCACGCTCATGGAGAGGGGAACGAGCGTTGCCGGGGGGACGGTCGGCTCCTCTCCCTCGGTGACGCCGTCGGCTCACGCGACGATCGGAACCGGCGCGTGGCCCCGGGTCCACGGGATCGTCGACATCCCGCTGCGGGACGGCGAGCGCGTCGTCGACTCGTTCCCCGGGCTCACGCCGAGATACCTGGAGCTCTCCACGCTGGCCGACCGCTTCGACCGCGCGGCCGACAACAGGCCGAAGGTGGCGATGCTGGCGGAGGACGGCTGGCACCTCGGCATGATGGGGCACGGCGCGTACGACGACGGCGGCGACAAGGACATCGCGCTCATGATCGACCGGTCGACCGCGGAGATGCTCACGAACGAGGAGTGGTACCGGCTGCCCTCGTTCCTGCCCGAGACCGAGGGCCTCTCTGCGGACGTCCGCGCGGTCGACGCCTCCGACGGACGTCTCGACGGGCTCTGGATGGGCAACGACGTCCTCGAGGACCCCAGCTCCGTCTACTTCACGCCCGCGTGGACCCTCTATCAGCAGCGGCTGGTCGAACGCTTGCTGCGAGTGGAGGGTTTCGGAGGGGACGACGTGCCCGACCTGCTCTACGTCAACTCGAAGCAGATCGACCATGTTGGCCATCAGCACAACATGTTGAGCCCTGAGATGGACGAGACCCTGCGCATCACCGACGGGGTCCTGCACGATCTCGTGCGCGCGTTGAACGACACGGTCGGGAAGAGGAAGTGGGTGCTGCTCGTCACCGCCGACCACGGACAGACCCCGCTCCCGGAGAGCACCGGCGGATGGCCCATAGACATCGACGCGCTCACGCCCACGCTCGAGGAGCACTTCGGCGTCCCAGCGGACGAGCTCGTGCTGGACGAGCGACCGGTCGGGATGTGGCTGGACTACGCCACCCTCCAGGAAAAAGGCATCACCACAGAAGACGTCGCCTCCTATCTGACCGACCTGCGGGCGCGCGACAACCTCGAGCGCTCGGAGCTGCCCGCCCTCTACCACGACCGGATGCACGAGCGTCTGTTCGCAGCCGCGTTCCCGACCGAACGGATGGCCGACGTCCTCGCGTGCTCCCGGGAGGCCGAGCGCGGTCAGTAGGTGGGGCAGTCGCGCTCGTCGAGCAACAGCGGCTCCAGCGGCTCCTGATCGAAGTCGAATGCGCCGAACATGTCGCTGGCGCGCCGATCGCGCTCGTGCAGGGCGGGAAGCCCGAAGAGCCGCTCCGCGGTCTTGAGGACGGATGAGAAGTCGTAGACCCGGTGGTCGACGTAGCCGGGGCGCGCCCACGGCGAGATGACGATCGCGGGCACGCGCGGGCCCATGCCGTAGAGGTCGACGTGCGGCGGGGGGACGTGGTCGTAGAAACCGCCGAAGTCGTCCCACGTCAACACGACGGCGGTCGTGGGCCAGTGGTCGCTCCTCATGATCGCGTTGAGGGCGCGCACGGTCCAGTTCTCTCCCTCGCAGATGCCGTGCTCGGCGCTGGGGTGGTCGTTGCCGCTCTGCGGGGGCACGACCCACGACATCGCGGGCAGGTCGCCGCGCTCGAGGTCTTCGTACAGCTGCGACTCGGGAACCACCTTGTCCCACATGGGTCCGTTGCGCCAGTGCTCGATCATCCTCATGACCTTCATGTGGGGGCCGCCGGAGAAGTAGTAGCGCCATGAGATGCCGTGCTTCTCGAGCAGGTCGGGCAGGACCTTGATGTTCGTGCACGGCGGCCGCTCGATCCAGAAGCGGTCGAGGAGCTCGATGATCGCCGGCCGCTCCTCGAGCTCGTAGGCGACGTCCTCTTCCCGCTCAGACATCTTCTTGAAGGACCACATCCTCTCGAGCGGATCGTCGCAGAACTCCCATTGCGGGCCCTCCCCCGCCTGCTCGGGTCGAACCAGGTCGACGAAGCGGTCGGACTGGCTCGCGACGAGCCACATGTGCTCGATCGTCGTCGGACCGTAGACGGAGCTGAAGAAGCGGTCGGCGAGCGCGAAGCGCCGCGCGTAGGCCCAGTAGTTCGGGATGTCCTCCTCCCGATACTGCACGTAGGCGTTGCGACGATCGGCGTCGCCGCGCAGCCTGTCGAAGCAGTTCATCTCGCCTCCGTTGACCGCGGTGAGCCCTGCGACGAAGGAGTGGTCGACCCCCGTGGTCCGGTCGGGCGCCCGCCGCAGGGGGATCCGGGTGCCGTCGCACGTCATCCCCTCGGTGGCGCCGTCGACCCCGGGCATGCGGCCGAACATGTGGTCGAAGGTGCGGTTCTCCTTCACGATGAAGACGAAGTGCTCGATCCTCGCTCGCGCCTGGGCCACGGGGTCCTCGGCGGAAAGCTCGTGCTCGATCTGCTCCGCGACCCCCTCCTCGACGAAGGCCGGGAGGCGGACCCGCTCGCGCTCCCCTCGGCTCTGGCCGCCGCCGACCGGGCTCGCGTCCGCCTCGCCCTCCGTGCGCACGGCGTCGCGGGCGGCGCGGTCGCCGTCCGAGCCCCGGCAGGTCGCCCCCACGGAGGCGAGCGCCGCCACCAGGACGACCGTCACCACCTTCGATCTCGCCGGCCCCGTCATCGGCGCGACCTTACGGGGTACACGGAGCGCCGGACGGGATCGCCGCCTCGCCGATACAGAATCTTCCTGGACAGAGCATCCAGGCGCCTGTAGAAGAGGTCGGGGCGGTCGGGAGCTGCGCCGTGCAAGGCGGGCCCGTGGGGATGGACGGCGCGGCTCGCCGCCCTGCCATGACGCCTGCGCGCCGATCTTTCCTCTCGGTGGAACCCCGTGCCGGCCATCGTGCGTCCCATATCCCCGGGAAGGCAGCAGCGCCCTCCACCGCGAAGGGACATCTCGACGATGCCCGGTGAGTCGGGAGCCGGAGTCGCATCCCCACTTCTTCCGCCTAGTGGCGGCTCCGGCTCCCGACCATCCCTCGGTCTCAAGGCTCGGCGGGTTCGGCCGAACCATCTTGCAGATGGGTGTCGACGTAGACAGTCAGAGCCGGAGCCAGGGCCAGCGGGTCACCGACGCCGAGCGGCAGCTGGCGGCCGCCCACGCCCGCTACCGCCATCTCATCGAACGTCTTCCGGCGGTGACGTACATCGCGGACTTCGGTCGCTCTGACTCGGGCCCGTGCATCTACGTGAGCCCACAGGTGGAGGACATGCTCGGGTTCACGCCCGAGGAATGGCTGGGCGACGAACTGCTGTGGACGCGCCAGCTGCACCCTGCCGATCGAGAGAGGGTGAAGCGGGAGGAGGCCGCAAGCCGGGAGACCGGGCGCCCCTTCACGTCGGAGTACCGCTTCATCCGGCGCGACGGCTCGACGATCTGGGTGCGCGACGAGGCGGTCGCGTACGTCGACGAGGTCGACGGGCGCAAGTACTTCCACGGCATGATGTTCGACATCTCGGAGGCGAAATCCCTCCAGGAGCGCGCTCTCGAGGCACAGAAGCTGGAGGCGGTGGCCGCGCTCGCTGCCGGCGCGGCGCACAACTTCAACAACCTCTTGACGATCATCCGCACCTACACCGAGTCCGCGATGGACGAGCTGTCCGACGACACGTCGGTGCGCGAGGACCTCGAGGAGGTGGTCTCGGCCGCCGAGCGAGCGCGGGAGATCGTGAGGCGCCTGTCGTACTTCACGCAACAGCAAGAGGTGGAAGGGCGGGGCGCGAGCGTGAACGAGGTCGTGACGAGAACCGTCGACCTCCTCGCCGCGTCGTGGAACAACGACATCCGATTGCGGACCCATCTCGATCCGCACTCCGGGTCGAGCGTCGTGCCGGAGCACCAGATCGAGGAGATCCTGTTGAACCTCTCCTTCAACGCACGCGAGGCGATGCCTGAGGGAGGCGTGCTCTCGTTCGAGACCGCGTTCGAGCGCGTGGACGCCGACCGGGCGCGGGCTTCGCAGGGGCTCTCGTGCGGCGACTACGCCGTCGTGCGGGTGTCCGACACGGGCGTCGGCATGAGCGAGGAGATCAGGCGGCGCATCTTCGAGCCGTTCTTCACGACCCGGTCCAAGGCCGTGGCAAGGGGACTGGGCCTGGCGACGGTCTACGGGCTGCTCAAGCAGTGGGCCGGCTACATCTCGGTCTCCTCCGAGGAGAACGCGGGCAGCACGTTCGAGCTCTTCCTGCCGCGGACCCCCTGACCGGCCTGCCTGGAAAAGTCTTGCATCGCGGGGCTCGCCCCGGTTTGATGGGCCCGGGATGCTCGACCACCAGGGGGCGACATGAGGACAAGGGTTGCGTTGCTGCTCGCCGTCGCGACGGGGCTGGCCTCCGCGGGACTGACTGCATCGTCCGCGGCTCCGAACGATCAGGTCAACCTCAAGCTGCAGAGGCTTCTAGATCTCGACGGCGGCGTCCACGCCGTGCCTCCGGAGGAGGCCGCCCTGCTCAGGCGCATCGAGCGCTTCCGGTGCCGGACGTCGGGGGCTCCGTCGCCGTCACTGGACATCAGCTGCAACACGCGCCGCCTCAACCAGCACTTCGGGCCGGACAACGAGATCGCGATCGCGGTCGACCCGGAGGATCCCGATCATCTGCTCGCCGGCTCCAACGACTACTTCTACCGGTTCAACAACCGGACCGGTGAGAGGTTGGCGAACACGCCGACCGGGTTCTTCACCTCGTTCGACGGCGGGCGCACCTGGCTCGACGGGCAGATCCCGTTCGGGCGCAACAACCAGGCCGGGGACCCCGCGCCCGCCTTCGACGCCAAGCACGACGTCGCCCTGATGGCGAGCCTCGACTTCCTGCGCGACCCCGTCGGCGGGGTCGCCGCCAACGGACACGTCACGGTGAGCCGCTCGACCGACGGAGGCCGCCACTGGAGCGAGCCCGTCCAGGTGATGCGCGGCCGCGGCGCGGACACCTCGGAGACGCAGGTGTTCTGGGACAAGGAGTGGCTCGCCGTCGACAACAACCCCGACTCGCCCTACTACGGACGCGCCTACCTGACCGCAACGAGGTTCTTCGGCGGGCCCGTCTACCGGGAATCGCCCATCTACCTGAGCTACTCCGACGACGGGGGACGGACGTGGACGCGCCCCAAGGTCATCTCGGGGTCCCACCCCACATGCACGTTCCAGTCGTCGGGCGGCGGAACGGAGTGCGACGAGGACCAGTACTCGATCCCCGAGGTCGCGTCCGACGGCACGGTGTACGTGCACTTCATCAACGCTCAGAACGAGTCGGAGTGGGAGGTAGGACTCGACTTCGACAGCACCCTGATGGTCGTCACATCGCACAACGGCGGGCGGTCGTTCTCGGATCCGGTTCCGGCCGTCCAGCTCGAGGACGGGCTCAGCGACATGCCCTACCAGTTCCTCGGACGCCAGACGATATGGGGCCACCAGTTCAGGTGGGTCCCCTACGGCAACATCTCCGTCGACCCCGACGACCCCGACGAGCTCGTCATCGTCTTCGCCGACCGCGGCAGGCCCAACCCGCGCGCCACGGAGGAGTGCTTCTTCACGCTCCCCGGGGAGCCGCCCCGCTACGACCCCTGCCGCGCCGGGCCCGGCCTCGACACCGACGTCTACATGGTGAGCTCGCACAACGGCGCCCGGTCGTGGTCGGCGCGGACGACGATCGACGGGTCAGCGGGATCCGCCTGGTTCCCGTGGGCCGACCACGGTCCCGACGGGACGCTCGCGGTCGGTTACGACGAAGACCTCGAGCGGGCCCCCGCGGACCACTTCAACCACTACCTGTGGGTCGAGGGCGGCGGCTCGGAGGCGCTGTTGCCCGACACCTCCGATCGGAACCGAGAGGCGACGGAGAACCCCGACATCTCGGTGACGCACTGGGCGGGCCAGTACGTGCCGCGCCCGGAGTGGCCGCGCATCTGCGGGCCCGAGGGCTACCGCGACCCGCCCGTCGCGAACGCCGAGGGCAAGGACTGCAACGTCTTCCTCGGCGACTACACCGGCCTCGCGTGGGGCTCTGACGGCTCCCTCAACGTGGTCTGGACGGGGCTAAACAGGTGGGCGACGTCGCCGCAGCTCGACATCTACACCGGCCGGCGCCACGACGGCTACGTCCAGGACGCGATGTTCTTTCGGCAGTGAGAGCGATGCAGAGGAGGTGTCCGTGAACAGGCGAGCGCTCGCTCTTGTCGCGGCCGGGACCGTGGCGGCCGGCGCGTCGACGGTCGGCTGGAGCTCCGCGGCGGCGCGCCCCAAGTGCCACGGTCGCACCGCGACGATCGTCGCGAAGGACCGCTTCATACGCGGGACCCGCGGTCCGGACGTCATCATCGGGACCGCGCGCAACGACACGATCAGGTCCAAGGGTGGCAAGGATCACATCTGTTCCATGCGCGGTGACGACGTGGTCGTCGGAGGGAAGAAGAAGGACCACGTCTCAGGAGGCAGGGGCAACGACAGCCTGCGGGGGAACAACGGCGCCGACATCCTCTGGGGTCAGGAGGGCAACGACCGGCTGAGCGGCGCCAAGGGCAGGGACCGGATCGCCGGCGGGCCCGGAGCCGACCGAGCTCGAGGAGGGCGCAAGGCCGACAGGCTCGTGGGGGGCACCGACAACGACAGGCTGCTCAGCGAGACCGGCGACGACCTCATCCTCGGTCGCGACGGCAACGACCGTCTGGGCGCCGGCGCCGGCAACGACGCCGTCCAGGGCCAGGACGGGTCGGACCGCATCTCCGGCGGCCCCGGACGCGACAACCTCGCGGGCGGGCTCGTGAACGACGACATCACCGGCGGGACCGGCCCCGACCGCTTGCGAGGGCGCGACGGCGACGACACGCTCGATGCCGTCGACTCGGTGAGCGGCAACGACTCCGTCAGTGGGGGACCCGGATCCGACACCTGCGACGCGGACCCGGGCGACGACACGACCAGGTGCGAGTAGACGCAGCTCTCTGAGCGGGTCGCGACCTCCGGCCTTAGGAGGCCGCGCCGGAGGACGGGAGCCGGAACCACGCTAGGCGGACGAAGTGGGGATGGTGGCTCCGGCTCCCGATACTCCAGACGATGCGCATGTCTCGCATGCCTTCTCCTCAGCTCCGCCGCTTCGCTGGCCCCATCTTAATCCGCGCGCGTTCGGTGGGAGGCTCTTTGGGGGCGACCTCGAGGGGCGACTAAGGTGGTCAGGCCACCCCCTCTGCCTGGCGCTCGAGCTCGGCATTCAGCTCGCCGCCCACCAACACTGCGAGGGAACTGAAGTACAGCCACAGGATGAGGACAACCACTCCTGCGTAGCTGCCATAGGTCTTGCCGTACGAGCTGAAGTTCTGAACGTAGAGGAAGAACAGCACCGACGCGGCCACCCAGAGGATGGCGCCGATAACCCCGCCCGGGCTGACCCATTGCCACGTCGGCGACTCACGATTAGGTCCCAGGAAGTAATACAGGGAGAAGAGGACGGCGATCGCGGCCAGCGTCAGGACCCATCCCAGAACCTCGAAGAACATCCCTTCGCCGAAGGTGAAGAACGGCGAGGGGACCCCGCCCAAGAGACCGGTGGCAACGAGGAGGACCAGCGCGATCGCGCGCTTACCGACGAACTTGCGGTCCTGCGGGACCTCATAGGCGACGTTTAGCCCGGACTGCAGCGCGACCATGCCCGCTGAGGCGCTCCACAGGGCCACGGCGATACCGCTGATCGCGGCAACCAGAGAGGCCGTCTCCGCAGCATTGTCCGCTTGCTCCATCGGTTGCGTGAGCACACGAGCGGTTGCCGGGGGCAGGGTTGCCTCGATCGATTGGATCAATCCCGCAGGCTCAGCATCGATGAGCCCCATGACCCCCACGAAGGCGATCAGCGCAGGGAAGATCGCGAGGAAGAAATAATAGGCCATGCCGGCAGCGACGAGCGTGACGCGGTCGTCTTTGATCTCCTTTCCGGTGCGACGCAGCGTCGATCTCCAGTCGCGCGGCTCCAGCTCCAGCGGCGAGTCCGGGACCGGCCTGTCGCGGTGCCGGCGCAGCGAGGCCTTCGGCGAGGAGGAGGC
>DATADD010000145.1:0-4000 GCA_036258675.1 Actinomycetota bacterium
ACAGGCACAGCGCCGCCGCGAGGGCAGCGGCGCTCCTGGATGTCACCGTTCCTCCAGCGCCTCCCGCAGGCGAGTCAGCGTCCTGTTCAGGAGACGAGAGACGTGCATCTGCGAGATGCCGAGGCGCTCGGCGATCTCGGATTGGGTCATCCCTCGGAAGAAGCGCAGGTACAGGATCCGGCGCTCCCTCTCCGGGAGCTTGGCCATCTCGGGCGCGAGCGAGGCTCGGTACTCCAGATGCTCGAGGTGCTCGTCCTCGGTGCCGAGCTGCTCGGCGAACGAGGTCGACCCGTCGTCGCCGTCGATGGGGGCGTCGAGCGACGTGAAGTTGTAGGCCTGCGCGATCTCCAACCCCTCCAGCACGGTCTCCTCGGAGACGCCGGCGGCCTGTGCGATCTCCCCCACGGTCGGGGAGCGTCCCAGCTCCTGACCCAGCCGGTTCACTATCTTGCTCAGCTCGAGATGCAGTTCCTGGAGACGGCGCGGGACGCGCACCGCCCACCCCTTGTCGCGGAAGTGACGCTTGAGCTCGCCCACCACGGTCGGCGTCGCGTAGGTCGAGAACTCGACCTCGCGGTCGAGATCAAAGCGGTCTATGGCCTTCAGCAATCCGATCGTTCCCACCTGCACCAGATCCTCGAGGGGTTCTCCTCGGTTACGGAATCGGCGCGCGAGGAACTCGACTAAACCGATGTATTGATCGACGAGGGTGGCGCGGTAATGGACCTTGGTCTGCTCGTCGGAGGCCGTCCGGTAGGCGACGAACAACGCTCGGACCTCTTCCCGGTCCAGCATCGCGCGCTCGGTCACGCCCCTCTCCGCTTCACGAGGCGGAAACAGGGGCCGAGGTCGTCCTCGGTGAGCACGGCGGAGTCGGCGACGGTCTCTAGGATCATGCGAGACATCTCCGTCAGGTCGGTGCGCATGGCCTGCGGTGTGCCTACCCGGGCCGCGCCGTGGATCTCGATGTGGTCGTCGCCGACGGAGAACCGGATCTCGAGGGCTCCGTCCCGGCCCTGGGGACCCGTCAGGTAGGCGGCGAGCTCGTCGACCCCGATCTTGAGGTCCTCGATATCGTCGAGGGTGAATCCGACACGGGCCGCGAGACCCGACGTCACGAGGCGGACGACGTGGAGGTACTCCGGCGACGCGGGGATCCTGATCGAGACGGTTTCCACCGAACGCCTCTCCCTACGCTCGGGGACCGCGGGGCGCGGCTATGACGCCGAGGCCTTGCGCTCCTCGTCCTGCGCGGCCTCCGGCGCGCCGTCCTTCTTCCTCTTCTTCGCCTCGGCGACAGAGGCCTTGAGCGCCTCCATGAGGTCGACGACCGGCGCCGGCTCCTCTGCCGGCTCGGCGGCGACCGTGACCTCCTCGCCCTCGACCTTGCGGGTGGCAAGGGCCTGCAGGCGTTCCCGGTACTCGTCGTGGAAATGTTCGGGCTGGAACTCGCCCGAGAGCTGCTGGATCAGCTGACGCGCCATCTTGACCTCGGGATCGCGGACGTCGACCTTCTTGTCGAGCTCCTCGAACTCCGCGGGCCGTATCTCGTCGGGCCAGTGCATCGTCTCGAGCACGAAGACACCGTCCTTGAGCCGGATCGTCGAGAGCTGCTCCTTGTCTCGCAGGGCGACCTTGGCGAGCCCCACCTGTCCCTCGGCCTCGAGGGCGCCGGCGAGGAGGCGGTATGCCTTGAGCCCGGAGGCCTCGGGCGCGACGTAGTAGGTCTTGTTGTAGTAGATGGGGTCGATGTCTTCCAGGGGCACGAAAGTGACCACGTCGATCGCCTTGATCGAGTCGACGTCGAGACCTTCGAGCTCTTCCTCGGTGAAGATGACGTAGTGGTCCTTGGAGTACTCGTAGCCCTTGACGATGTCGTCCCAGCTCACCTCTTTGCCGCACTTGGAGCACTCGCGCTTGTAGCGAACGCGCCCGCCGTCCTCGCCGTGCAAGAGGTGGAACTTGAGCGACTTGCTCTCCACGGCGGAGTAGAGCCTGACCGGGATGCTGATCAGGCCGAAGGTGATGGCTCCCTTCCACAGCGGTCGCATCTTGTTCCCAGCTGCCCTCCGACTCGTCTCGGTCCCACGTTACCGCGGCGGAACGGTGTTTTGATTGTACGGGGGGACTCCCTGTAGCCTCGACGAGAGCCGTGAGGTGCCGCGGGAACGCTGGCGGGGAGCTAGGGGAGGCGTTCATGGCAGCGAGCAGGGGCTATGGCAAGGAGCTGGGCCGGCGACTGCGAGCGATCCGCCAGCAGAAGGGCATGTCGCTGCACGAGGTCCAGGAGTCGTCGAGCGGTCGCTGGAAGGCGGCCGTCGTGGGCGCCTACGAGCGAGGCGACCGCAACGTCACGGTGGCGCGGCTGGCCGAGCTGGCGAGCTTCTACGGCGTCCCGCTCGCCGAGATCCTTCCCGGCGACGAGCGGCCCGCCGCCGGGCGCGCCGACGGAAGGCTGCGGCTCGTTCTCGACCTCGAGAGCCTCGAGCGCGTCCCCCGTCCGGAGCGCGACAGGGTCGAACGGTTCGCGGCCGCGATCCAACGCCAGCGCGGGGACTTCAACGGCCGGGTCCTCACGATCCGGCACGAGGACATCATGTCGCTCGCGCTGCTCTACGAGGTCTCGGCAGAGGAGCTCGGCGAGAGACTCTTCCGGTGGGGCTTGCTCGTGCGCGACTGAGCACGCTCACCACGAGAGGGCGGCGACCACGACGACGACGAGCACGGCCCAGTAGGTGGCGGCGAACGCCCTGTCGAGGGGCCCGGGGCGCATGGGGATGAACACCGCGACCGTCCAGACCGGCATCACGACGATCGCGAACAGCACGCCGTACGCGAGCGCGGCCCACCGAGCCCAGCCCGCCTCCGCGGCGACGGCGAACGCGATGGCGACCAGGACCACGCCTAGGGCCGCCTGACCGATGGCGTCGGCCGTCGGCCCGCCGCGCGCCAGCCTGTAGACACGATAGGCGAACCCCGATACGGCGTTCACGACCAGAGCCGCGACGAGCGTTGCTTGCCACGGGTCGCTCGCCATGGCGCCTCAAGATAGCCTGCCGCTCGCGTTAGCCTCGGTGCGTCATGGCCAGGAAGCGGACGAAGACCGGACGGCGACCCTCGTCGGCGAGCGATGCGCACGAGAGGCGCCAGGCCCGCCTGGAGGCGCGCCGCGCGGCGCGCGAACGAGAGCTCGAGGCGCGCGCGCGTGCGGCGCGCCGGCAGCGACTCGTCCGCTTCGCGCTCCTGGGCCTTCTCGCCGGCGCGTTCGTGTGGTTCTTCTTCCTCCAGACGCGGCCGGAGGGACCCGACTCGATCGGCGGCCACGCGATCCAGCGCTTCCCCGAGACGGGCGTCAACGAGCACGTGACGGGGACCGTGGACTACGACTCCTCACCGCCCACCCACGGGCCCCACGGAGCGGTCGTCGCATGCGGTGTGCACGGCGAGCCCATACCGAACGAGAACCAGGTGCACCTGCTCGAGCACGGAGCCGTCGGCATCCAGTACCGGCCCGATGTCGAACCCGCCGATATCGCAGCGATCGAGGACATCGTGCGGGACTACGACTCGAAAGTGTTCTCCGCTCCCTATCCGGACATGGACACGGCGATCGCGCTCACGTCGTGGGGCGAGCTCATGCGGCTCGACCGGCTCGATGCCGCCGCGATCAGGCGCTACGTCGAGGAGTTCCGCGGGCAGGGCCCCGAGAGCGTCGCGTGCGACAACACCATGGACGAGTCGTTCCGGCCCCCGGGTGAAGCCGGCGGGGGGTAGGGGCCCGCGGCGCTCGCTCGCCGCCGCGCTGCTGGCCGCAGCGTGTGTCCTCGGGGCCGCGCCGGGAGGGGCCGCGCGGGCGGCAGCCCCGCGCCCTCGGACGGTGGTCTCGGGGCTCGAGTTCCCCACCGCGATCGCGTTCGACGCGCGCGGCCGCATGTACGTGGGGGAGAAGCCTGGGCGCGTGCGCGTCGTGCGCGACGGGGAGCTCCGCAGGCAGCCCCTC
>DATADD010000146.1:0-6360 GCA_036258675.1 Actinomycetota bacterium
GGGGCGCGCCGGCGGCCCTCGCCCACGCCCTGCCCCTGCTCGCTCACGAGGGCACCGCCCTCGTGGTGTCGTGGTACGGCACCAAGCCGGTGCCCCTCGCCCTCGGAGCGGAGTTCCACCGTCGCCGGCTGACCCTGCGCAGCTCCCAGGTATCCACGATCCCGGCGCGCCTGAGTGCGCGGTGGTCGGTCGAACGGAGGCGGCGAGTGGCGCGCGATCTGCTCGACGAGCTGCCGGTGGGCGAGCTCGCCACGCACACGTTCGCATGGAGCGACGCCCCCGCCGCCTTCCGGGCGGTCGACGCGGCCGAGGACGGCCTCGTGCACGCCGCGCTTCGCTACTAAGCTCGCACGGTGTACGAGGTCGGGCTGGCGCGAAGCTTCCGCGCCGCGCACGTCATGCCGGGGATGGAGGGGCCCGAGGGCGTCCTCCACGAGCACGACTACCGCGTGGACGTCGTCGCGGCGCGCGCCGACCTCGACGACAGGGGCATGGTGTGCGACCTCGACGTCCTGGAGCGGGCGCTGGCCGAAGTGGTAGGGCGTGTCGAGGGGCGCAACCTCGACGAGATCAAGCCCCCGGATGCCGAGGCCGTCACGGTCGAGGTGCTGGCTCGCTGGACGCACGGGGCCCTCGGTCGCCTGATCGCCGGGGCGGGCGTGCAGCGGCTGTCGGTGCGCGTGTGGGAGAGCCCGACGGCCTTCGGCGGCTACGCTGCTCCCCCTCCCAACGCCCCGTAGGCCTCGAGGCAGCGGCGCGCGCACGCGTCCCAGGTGAAGCGGTCGAGAACGAGCTCGCGACCGGCGCGGCCCATGCGGCGCGCGAGAGCGTCGTCGTCGAGGAGCTCCGCGAGCCTGTCGTGCAGCTCCTCAACGTCGCCCGGAGCGACCAGGTAGCCGGTCTCGCCGTGGCGCACGACCTCGGGGAGGCCTCCGATGGCACTGCACACCGCCGGGAGCCCCGAGGCCATCGCCTCCATCACGCTCAGACCGAGCAGCTCGGAGATCGCCACCCGGCGCCCGAAGCACGTGACCGGCACGGAGGGAAGGGCGAACACGCGCGCCCGGCGGTGCAGCGCGGGCAGCTCCGCGTCCGCCACGGGCCCCGTGAAACGGACCTCCCGGCCTGCGGCGAGACGCCGCAAGAGCGTCGGATAGCCCCTCTCCGGCCACGTTGCGTCGTGGCCGGGGGAGCCGGCGATCGTGAGCGAGGCACCGGCGGGCAGCGCGCGCAGGAGCACCTCTATGCCCTTGTGGGGGGTGATGCGGCCGACGAACAGGACCCCCGCGCGCGCTTCGTCGGACGCGGGCCGGAAGCGCTCGGGGTCGACGCCGCCGAACACGACGCGCGTTCTGTCCGGCGGCGCGCCGAGTATGTCGGCCGAGTGGCGCGACACGGTCAGATAGAGATCGTAGTGGGCGGCGGCGCGTTCGCTCCAGCGGCCTCCGACGAGGCCGTGGTCCGTTACCGCTACGGGCCGTCGGCGCGCCCGCGCGAGCAGGGCGGCGGCGATGCTCGGCGCGCTGCGCGCGTGGTGGACGTGGACGAGGTCCGCACCGCTCAGGGCGCGCCACAGCCCCGCCGCGACCGGGTGGGCGGGATGGCGGCGCAGGTGTGCTCGCGCGCGCAGATACTGCACCTCGAGTCCCGAGCCCTCGATGTCCGTGCGGGCGCGTGCGCCGAAGGTCACCAGTCGGCAGGGGATGTGGCGCGCGAGCGCACGCGCGAGCTCGAGTGGGTACCGTTCGCCTCCGCCGTACAGTCCCTCCGGTCCGAACGGAGTGGGAGCGACGTGGATGACGCGCATGGATGTCTCTCTCATCACGCTGGGCGACCCCGGGCGGCTGACCGGCGGCTATCTCTACCACCGGCGCATGGCCGAGGCGGCCGCATCCCACGGCGCGCGCATGGGGTTCGAGTCGGTCCCCGAGTGGCCCTGGCCGGCGGCGTGGCTGCGCGCCGGCGCGGTGCTCGCGCGCGCCGCGCGCGCCGACGTGGTCGTCCTCGACAGCATCGCCGCGGCCGCGGTCGCGCCGGCGCTCGCGCTCGGTGTCGACCGACCGGTGGTCGCGATGCTCCATCAGCCGCCCGGCGGCATCGACCACAACGCTTTGCGAACGCGCGCTCAGGCGGGCCTCGATCGCAGCGCCTATCGCAGGTGCACGAGCCTGCTGGCCGCGAGCGACTCCCTCGCCGCGGAGCTCGCGGCGCAGGGCTTCACGGATGTCGAGGTCGTCGCGCCCGGTCGAGACCCGGCGCCGCCGCAGCCCCCGGCGGAGGGGATGCGGGCGGGGCGGGAGATCGCGGTGGTCAGCGTTGGCAACTGGGTCCCTCGCAAGGGCTTGCTCGAGCTCCTGGAGGCCCTGGGCGCTCTCGACGAGGGACGGGCGACGCTGCACCTCGTGGGCGACACGGAGGCCGACCGCGCCTACGCTCGCCGCGTGCGGGCGCGGATCGCGCGCCCCGACGTGGCGTCGCGCGTGGTCGTGCACGGACCCGTGCCGAGAGAGCGCATCGCGGCCCTCCTCGCGGGGGCCGACGTGTTCGCCCTCGCCAGCTACGTCGAGCCCTACGGCACCGTGCTCGGCGAGGCGCTCGCCGCCGGGCTTCCGATCGTGGGGTGGAGAGCCGGCAACCTCGCCTATCTCGCGCGCCACGAGCGCGACGCGCTGATGGCCGCTCCGGGCGACGTCGCGGGGCTCGCCGGCCATCTCGAGCGCCTCGCGCGCGATCCCGGGCTGAGGGGTGCGATGGCCGAGTCGGCGCGCCGCACGGGGGCGGCACTGCCGACGTGGGCGGACGCGGCGCGCCGCTTCTTCGCGGCCCTCGCCCGCGTCGTGGGCCGCGCGCCCGAGCGGGGGGCCGGGCAGTAGCCTGGCCTGCGTCGTGAGTCAGAGAGCCGTGCGGGCGCGCTTGGCCGAGGTCGAGGAGCGGCTCCGGCCCGGGCGCGCCCACTCGTGGGCGGTCGAGCGCCTCGGCGAGCTGTTCGCACAGGGGCGCGCCCCCGATCCGCCGCCCCGGGGCGAGCTCGCGGGGCGGTGGCTCGTGGTGTCGTTCTCGGGCGTCGTGGATGCCCTCGAGCGACGCATCGCCGCGCTTCACATGCCGTGGCTCGGCAAGAGGTTCGACCCCGCGACCGCGACCGGCGTCAACGTCCTGACGCGCGGGGCGCGCATCCCGCTGTCGCTGCTGTGGCCCGCCGCGGGCCTCGGGCGCGAGCGTGGCGACGGTCGCATCGAGGGCGTGCCGTTCCGCACCTGGTCGGGTCACAGCGCCGGCGACCCCGGCCTGCGCGTGCTGTTCGTCGACTACGACCTCGACGCCAACCCGCCCTGGGCGCGGCGCGTGCGCGACGAGGTCGTGGACGCCGGCGAGGGCGTCTACCTGGGACGGACGCTGCTGAGGGTCCGCGACGGCGTCCGCCCCCTCGGGTACTTCACGCTCGAGTGATGCCCCGGGCGGACGGGGCGTCGTGTAGGAAGATGCCCGCATGACCGCTGCCCTCGCCCGCCTCGTCGACCAGGCGGCCGCCACCTCGGTCGACGACGAGGCCCTGCGCGCGCGCTACCGGGGCGTGCTGCTGGGCGTGGCCGCGGGCAACGCGCTCGGCCTGCCCGTCGAGGGGGAGTCGCACTCGTCGTTGCGGCGTCATCACCCCGAGGGTGTGCGCGAGGTCGATCCGGCCGAGCGAGGCCGTCCGTGGGACGACGACCTCGCCCAGACCGTGGTCGTCGCCGAGGCGGCCCTGCGGATGCAGAAGCTGAGCGCGGACTACCTCGCGCTCCAGCTGGTCCGATGGCGGGAGGAGAACGGGCGCGGCATCGGCGTGCTCACCGGCGCGGTCCTCGACGAGGTGAGCGCGGGGAGGTCGTCGGAGGAGGCCGCGCGCCTCGTGTGGGAGCGCAGCGGGTGGTCGAACGCCGGCAACGGCGCGGTGATGCGGTGCGCACCGGTGGCGCTGCGGTGGAGGACATCGGGAGCCTCGCTGGTGGAGGCAGCGCGGGCGAGCGCGGTCGCAACGCACTACGACGAGCGCTGCCGCTGGAGCACGGTGGTCTTCGACGTCGCGCTGGCGGTGGCGCTGTCGGGCGGCGAGGTGGAGCTCGACTCTCTCGCGCGGGGCCTGGACCCGGCCGGGGGCGAGGACCCCGCCGCGGTCGAGCAGGTGGTCGAGGCGGTCCGCGAGGTCGCGGGGGCCTCGCTTCCGGACCTCGAGCTCGACGACCCCATGGACATGGGCTACACGCTCAAGGCGATGCAGGTGGGCCTCTGGGCCCTCGTCCAACCGGACCCGGGCGAGGAGCTCGTCGTCGAGGTCGTGGGCGCGGGCGGCGACACCGACACGAACGGCGCGATCGCGGGCGCCGCGGTCGGCGCCCGCGCGGGCGTCGACGCGATCCCGGCGCGCTGGGTCGAAAACGTGGCCCGCGCCGACGACCTCGTCGAGCTCGCCGACAGGTTGCTCGAGGCATCGCGGCGCGCGTGACGCGCGCGCGTCACGGGACGGGCATGCCTCCCGTGACCCCGATCACCTCCCCCACGAGGTAGCTCGACTCCGCCGATGCGAGGAAGACGTACGCGGGCGCCAGCTCGGCCGGCTGACCCGGCCGCTTGATCGGCGCGGTCTCGCCGAAGCTGGCGCTCGTCTCGCCCGGGAACGACATCGGTATCAACGGCGTCCACACGGGTCCGGGTGCGACCGCGTTCACGCGGATCCCCTTCTCGATGAGCTGCTGCGCGAGGCCCTTCGTGAAGTTGACGATGGCCGCCTTGGTGGAGGCGTAGTGGAGCAGCTTGGGTGAGGGTTGGAACGCCTCCACCGACGCGGTGTTGATGATCGTCGACCCCGGCTTCATGTGCGGGATCGCCGCCTTGCACAGATAGAACATCGAGATGATGTTCGTCTTGAAGACGAATTCGATCTCCTCCGAGGGGATCTCGAGGATCGAGTCGTAGGTCATCTGATAGGCCGCGTTGTTGACGAGGACGTCGATCCCTCCGAGCTCCGACACGGCTCGGTCGACGAGGTCCCTGCAGTGCCGCTCGCTCGAGATGTCGCCCG
Organism: Actinomycetota bacterium; assembly: GCA_036258675.1. Lineage (GTDB taxonomy): Bacteria > Actinomycetota > CADDZG01 > CADDZG01 > WHSQ01 > DATADD01. The sequence goes on from DATADD010000146.1 coordinate 5,063, forward strand.
CGACCGCGAGAGCCTTGCGCCCCTCTTTCTCGACCAGCTTCACCGTCTCGTCCGCGTCCGAGTGCTCGTTCAGGTACGAGATGAGGACGTCGGCGCCCTCCCGCGCGAACGCGAGGGCGACCGCCCGCCCGATCCCGCTGTCTCCGCCGGTGATCAACGCCGCCCGGCCCGCGAGCCTGTCGTGACCCACGTAGCTGTCCTCGCCGAAGTCGGGACGCGGGTCCATGTCCGACTCCTTGCCGGGGGGCCTCTGCTCTTGCTCGGGGAACGGCGGCTGGGGATGCGCGGCGCGCGGGTCCTGCTCGTCGGGCACGGGGCTCACCTCTTCTCGATCGCGGTCTCGTCCACCTCTCGGGGAGGAGCCGTACCCGCCCGCGCGCCGGGCTAACCGAGCCGCGCCGGGGCTAACAGGTCAGTTGGTCGAGGAGATCGCCACGACCGAAGGGCCGTCGCCGGCGCTCCCGGCGTCGTCCGCCCGGCGGCGCAGCACCAGCGCAGCAGCGCGGAGCGAGCCCTCGATCTGGAACGCGTTCACGGCCTCCCATCCCTCGGCCGCGGCGCGCTCGGTCGCCCGCTCGGAGGCGCGCTCGAGGCTCCCGAGCCACGCGCGGACCTTCACGACCCTGTACTCGTAGCCGTTGTTGGCCTCCACACCATCCCTATCGGCCCGTCGGGGCGCCGCTTGACGTCCCGCCGTCGCCCTCCGGCGCAAGCACGAGCGTGGCCACCGTCGCCCGCTCTCGGGCGGCCTCGCTCCACGCGATCGAGACCCCGTCGTTGTCCCGCCAGCGCCCGACCAAGTCGGCGTAGTGGGGTGACATCGGGTTGCCCGACTGACCTCCGGCGAGGCAGAAGCGGACGTCGTCCCACGCGCCGACCTCCATGACGGCGCGCAGCGTGGGCACGAACAACGGCGGCCCGGTCGGGTCCAGGGGTGCGGAGGAGGCCTGGGCCACGGTGTTGGCGTCGCCGCCGCACGGGAACGGCCCCACGTCGAAGACGCGCCCGAGGGGGCGGCGGCGGCCGAACGCGTGCGACAGCTTGAGCGGCCGGACCCGTCCCCACGCCCACGCCGCAGGGTCGTCGCCGTGGCGCGCCCGGAGGGTCCGCACGCACCACTCGAGCGAGGCGCGCGCCTCGTCCTCCCACGTGCCCTGCAACCACCCCTCGGGCCGCGCCCGCAACAGCCGCACGAGGAGGCCGACGTGGCGCACCGCCAGGGCCGAGATCGTCGACAGCGACGTGGACCCCCGGCCGAGGGCCCACTGCGCGGCCCTCGGCGCGCGCGCCGAGACGGC
>DATADD010000147.1:0-11192 GCA_036258675.1 Actinomycetota bacterium
GCATAAGGCCACCCCTCCGTCGAGTGGTGACAAACGGCTCGTATGCAGCCCGTCACCACCACTCGGCGCCGCGCGCACTAGAACTCCTTCCGCCTCAGGCCGAGTCCGAGCTCCTCGAGCTTCGCTTTGACCTCGTCGATCGACTTCTGGCCGAAGTTGCGGATCTCGAGGAGGTCCTCCTCGGACTTCTCGACGAGCTCGATCAGCGCCATCGGCGCGCCGTCGCCGTGGCGGGGACCGACCTTCAGCACCCGCGTGTAGCCCCCGGCGCGCCCCGAGAAACGGGGCCCGATCTCGGCGAACAGCTTGTGCACGACCTCGCGGTCCTCGATGACCGAGAGCACCTGGCGGCGGTGATGGAGCGTGCCGGCCTTGGCCTTGGTGATGAGCCGCTCGGCGTAGGGACGCAGCAGCTTGGCCTTCGCCTCGGTCGTCTTTATCCGCTCGTGCTCGAACAGCGAGCGCGCCAGGTTGCGCAGCATGAGCTGCTGGTGCTCGGGGTTCGCGCCGAGCGACCTGCCCCGCTTGGGCTGAGGCATGGTGCTCTCAGTACTCCTTGCGCTTGAGGCCGAGGCCCAGCTCCTCGAGCTTCGCCTTGACCTCGTCGATCGACTTCTGCCCGAAGTTGCGGATCTCGAGCAGGTCGTCCTCGGACTTCTCGACCAGCTCGCCGACCGACGTGATGCCCTCCCGCTTGAGGCAGTTGTAGGACCGCACCGTGAGGTCGAGCTCCTCGATCGGCTTGGCGAACTCGCCGGACTGCTCGTCCTGCCCGACCTCGGGACCCGGCACGAGGCCCTCGCCCTCGCCCGTGTCGGCGAACAGCTGGAAGAGGTTGACGAGCGTCGAACCCGCGGCCGAGACCGCGTCCGACGCGGTCATGGAGCCGTCGGTCTCGACGTCGAGGATGAGCCGGTCGTAGTTCGTCATCTGCTCCACCCTCGTCGGCTCGACGTCGTAGGTGACGCGCTTGACGGGGCTGAACAGAGCGTCGATCGGGATCGTGCCGATCGCCTCCTTGGAGGAGTTGTTGGCCGGCACGTAGCCCCTGCCCTGCTCGATGCGCAGCTCCATCGAGAGGCCCGCGTTGCCGTTGAGCGTCGCGATGTGGTGGCCGGGGTTGAGGATCTCGACGCCGGCGGGCAGCTCGATGTCGCCCGCGGTCACGTCCGCCGGTCCCGTCGCCTTGAGGTGGACCGTCGTCGGCTCCTCGACGTCGCTCTTGATGACGAGCTCCTTGAGGTTGAGGACGATGTCCGTCACGTCCTCGGTGACGCCCTCTATGGCGCCGAACTCGTGCAGGACCCCGTCGATCTTCATCTGCTTGATGGCCGCCCCGGGGATCGAGGACAGCAGCGTCCGCCGCAGCGAGTTGCCGAGTGTGTAGCCGAAGCCGGGCTCCAACGGCTCGATCACGAACTTGCTGCGGACGTCCGAGATCGGCTGCTCCTCGATCTGCGGGCGTTGAACGATGAGAAGATTCATGGACCGTCCCTCCTGCGAGGTCCTCCCTCGCTTGAACTGCTACTTCGAGTAGTACTCGACGATCAGTTGCTCCTGCACCGGAACGTCGATCTGGTTGCGCTCCGGAAGACCCCGCACCTCGACCGTCATGTCCCTCAGGTTGCTGTGCAGCCACTCCGGGATCTGGCGCCCGCCCGCGTAGGACGCGTTCTCGATGATGCGGCCCATCGAGCGCGACCGCTGGCGCACGCTCACCACGTCTCCGGGCTTGACCCGATACGACGGGATGTTCACCTTCTTGCCGTTGACCTCGAAGTGACCGTGGTTGACGAGCTGGCGCGCCATGGGCCGGTTCATCGACAGCCCTGAGCGATAGACGACGTTGTCGAGGCGCGACTCGCAGATGCGCATGAGCTCCTCGCCCGTGACGCCCTTGGAGCGGGCGGCTTCCTGGTAGTAGCCGCGGAACTGCTTCTCGAGGATGCCGTAGAAGCGCTTGGCCTTCTGCTTCTCGCGCAGCTGGAGGAGGTACTCGCTCTCCCGCACTCGCCCGCGCCCGTGCTCGCCCGGAGGAGGCCTGCCCTTCTCGATCGGACACTTGGGCGTCTCGCAGCGCGTCCCCTTGAGGAACAGCTTGGTCTTCTCCCGCCGGCACAGCTTGCAGACGGGCCCGGTGTAGCGCGCCATCAGACGCGGCCTCCCCGCGCGCCGGGAGCCACTAGACGCGCCTCCTCTTGCGGGGCCGGCACCCGTTGTGGGGAACCGGCGTGACGTCTTTGATCCCGATCACCTCGAGGCCGGACGCCTGGAGCGAGCGGATCGCGGTCTCCCGGCCCGACCCGGGCCCCTTGACGAAGACGTCGACGCGGCGGACGCCGTGCTCCTGGGCGCGCCGGGACGCGGCCTCGGCCGCCTGCTGCGCCGCGTACGGCGTCGACTTGCGCGACCCCTTGAACCCGACGTTGCCCGCCGAGGCCCACGACAGCGTGTTCCCCTCGGGGTCGGTTATCGAGATGATCGTGTTGTTGAAGGTCGCCTTGATGTGGGCGACGCCGTGCACGACGTTCTTCTTCTCGCGTCGACGCGGCTTCTTGCCCTTCTTTGGAGTCGCCAATAGGTTCTCCTACTTCTTCGCTTTCTTCTTGCCCGCGACCGTCCTCTTCGGTCCCTTGCGGGTGCGGGCGTTGGTGTGGGTCCGCTGCCCGTGCACCGGCAGGCTCCGCCGGTGCCTGAGTCCCTGATAGCTGCCGATCTCGATCTTGCGCTTGATGTTCTGGTTGACCTCTCGCCTCAGATCGCCCTCGATGCGGTAGTTGGAGCCGATCCAGTCGCGCACCTTCACGACCTCTTCGTCGGTCAGGTCGCGGACCCTGGTCCCCGGGTTGACACCAGATCCGACGCACGTCTCCATCGCGCGCGTCGGCCCCACCCCGTAGATGTAGGTGAGTGCGATGTTCAGCCGCTTGTCCCTCGGAAGGTCGACTCCGGCGATCCGTGCCAACGGCCCCTCCTATCCCTGTCTCTGCTTGTGCCGCGGGTTAGAGCAGATGACCATCACGCGCCCGCGCCGCTTGATGATCTTGCAGCGATCGCAGATCCTCTTGACGCTGGGGCGCACCTTCACCTTTGGATCCTCACTTGTAGCGGTAGACCACCCGGCCGCGGGAGAGGTCGTAGGGCGACAGCTCCACGAGGACGCGGTCCCCGGGGAGGATGCGGATGTAGTGCATGCGCATCTTGCCGGAGATGTGCGCGAGCACCTGGTGCCCGTTGTCGAGCTCGACCTTGAACATGGCGTTCGGGAGCGTCTCGATGACGGCGCCCTCGATCTGGATCCCCTCCTCTTTCTGGGAGGCACCCTTCTCTTTGTTCTTGGCCACGCGCGCTTAGCCTTCCCGTCGACTCGTTCGGTGGATGGTCGGTGCCGGGCCGGTCCCCCGCGGGCGCGCCGAAAGGGCGGCCAGGCAGACCCGACAGGTTACCAGAACGTACGCGGTTTGCACGATGGACGCCGTCAGCGGGGGCCCCGCAGCGTCAGGATCTCGTGGCCCTCCTCGGTGATGGCAACCGTGTGCTCGAAGTGGGCGGAGAGCTCGCCGTCGGCCGTAACGACGGTCCAGCCGTCGTCGAGGACCCTCGTCTCGGGCCCGCCGAGGTTGACCATGGGCTCGATCGCGAGCGTCATCCCCGGGCTCAGGAGCTCGCGCCGGCCGGCGGGGCCGTAGTTGGGGATCTGCGGGTCCTCGTGCAGGGCGCGCCCGACGCCGTGCCCGACGTACTCCCGCACGATGGAGAAGCCGGCGGCCTCGGCGACCTCCTCGACCGCCCAGCCGACGTCGCCGAGCCTCTTCCCGGGGCGGCACTCGGCGATCGCGGCCTCGAGCGACTGCTCGGTGACCTTGAGCAGCTCGGCGACGCGGGCGTCGACCTCGCCCACGGGGAACGTCCACGCGGAATCGGCGTGGAAGCCGTCGAGCAGGACGCCGACGTCGAGCGAGATGATGTCCCCGCTGTCGAGGCGGTCGTCGGCGCTCGGGATCCCGTGGACGATCACGTCGTTGGGCGAAGTGCAGATCGACGCGGGGTAGCCGCGGTAGCCCTTGAACGAGGCCCGGCCGCCGGCGCCCGAGATCACCCCCTCGGCGATCCGGTCGAGCTCCGCGGTCGTGACCCCGGGGCTGAGGGCCTCCTCGAGCCGGTCGAGGGCGTCGGCCACGACCTTCCCGGCGCGCCGCATGATCGCGATCTCCTCGCGTGACTTCTTGTAGATCACCGCCGACCCCCGTCCCTCACAGCTGCGTCATTATCTGGTCGAGGACGTCGTCGCGGGTCCCGCGCCCGTCCACCACCCGGAGCACGCCGCGCCGCTTGTAGTAGTCCTTGAGCGGCTCGGTCTGCTCGTGGTAGAGGCGGAGCCGCTCCCGGATCGCGTGCTCGTCGGTATCGTCGGCTCGGGGCGCGACCTCGCCGCCGCACCGGTCACAGACCCGGTCGCGCGCCGGCGGCGCGTCGAGGTGGTAGACGCGCCCGCAGCTCGAGCACACGAGCCGCCCCATGATGCGGGCGAGCGAGATCTCCTCCGGCACCTCGATCGCGATCGCGGCGTCGAGGGTGCAGCCCTGGTCGGCGAGGATCTCGTCGAGGGCCTCGGCCTGCGCGGTGTTCCGGGGGAAGCCGTCGAGCAGGAAGCCGCCGCGGCCGACTGCCGCGGCGAGGCGCTCCCGCACGACCTCGATCGTGACCTCGTCGGGGACGAGCCGCCCGGTGCGCACGTACTCCGCCGCCTTCCGCCCGACCTCGGTGCTGTGGCCGATCGCCCAGCGGAACATGTCCCCCATCACGATCGCGGGGATGTCGTACTTCTCGGCGAGGAGCTGGCTCTGCGTCCCCTTGCCGGCCCCCTGGGGCCCGAAGACCACCAGCCTCACCGCAGGAAGCCCTCGTAATGGCGCATCGTGAGCTGGGACTCGATCTGCTTCATGGTCTCGAGCGTCACGCCCACCGTGATGAGGATCGACGTGCCGCCGAAGGGCAGCTGCGAGATGTCCTGGGTCGCGAGGAAGACGCTCGGCAGCAACGCGATCGCGGCGACGAAGAGCGCGCCCGGCAGGGTGATGCGGCTGAGGATCCGGTCGAGGTACTCGGCCGTCTGCCGGCCGGGGCGGATGCCGGGGATGAAGCCCCCGTACTTCTTCATGTTGTCGGCGATGTCGTTCGGGTTGAACGTGATCGCCGTGTAGAAGTAGGCGAAGAAGACCACGAGCGTTCCGTACACGAGCATGTAGGCGATGCTGCGCGAGTTGACGAGCGCGTCGAAGACCCCCTGCAGCCACGGGTACTGGACGACGTTCTGCAGCAGGCTGGGGATGTAGAGCACGCTCGAGGCGAAGATGATCGGGATGACACCGGCCTGGTTGACCTTCAACGGGATGTAGGTCGACGACCCGCCGTAGACGCGCCGGCCCACCACCCGCTTGGCGTACTGGACGGGGATCCGGCGCTGTCCCTGCTCCATGTAGACGATCGCCACCACGATCAGGACCCCGAGGGCGAGGATGACCAGGAACGGCCCCATCCCCTTCTGCCGCAGGATGAGGTTGCCCTCGCTCGGAAGCGTCGACACGATCGAGGCGAAGATGACGATGGACATCCCGTTTCCGATCCCGCGCTGGGTGATGAGCTCGCCCAACCACATGATGAGCGCGGTCCCGGCGGTCAGCGACAGCACCACCATGGCGACGCGCCCCGCGTTGAAGTTGGGGATGAGGTCGACGGGGCGTCCCTGGGCGTCCCGGATCTGGCCGTTGTGGAACAGGAACGCGAGGCCCGTCGACTGCAGGATCGCCAGCATCACCGTGAGGTAGCGGGTCCACTGCGTGATCTTCTTGGTCCCGCTCTCGCCCTCCTTGGACCATGCCTCGAGCTTCGGTATCACCACGGTGAGCAGCTGCATGATGATCGACGACGTGATGTAGGGCATGATCCCCAGGGCGAAGATCGCCATCTGTGTGAGGGCGCCGCCCGAGAACAGGTTGATGAACTGGAACACGCCTCCCTGCGCGCCCTGAGCGAATCGCTGCGCCTCCTGCACGTCGATCCCCGGCGCGGGGATGTGCGACCCGAGCCGGTAGACGCCGATGATCAGCAGCGTGAACAGGATCTTCTTGCGCAGGTCGGGGATCTTGAAGGCGTTCACGAACGCCTTGAGCAGGTTCACTGTTTCTCCTCGATGAGCTCGGCGCGCCCTCCCGCGCCCTCGATCTTGGCGCGGGCCGAGGCGCTGAAGGCGTGCGCCCTGACCGTGACCGCGCGCGCCACCTCGCCCTCGCCCAGTACCTTCACGAGCCGGTCGCGCTTGCGCACGAGGCCGGCGGCGCGCAGCTCGTCGGGCCCGACGGTGTCGCCCTCGACGCGCCCGAGTTCGGCCACGTTGACCCAGCCGTAGGCCCTGCGGTCGACCGGCTTGAAGCCCTTGAGCTTGGGGAGACGGCGCGTTATCGGCATCTGCCCGCCCTCGAAGAAGGCCTTGACCCGGCCGCGCGCCTTGGTGCCCTTGGTGCCCCGGCCCGAAGTCTTGCCGCGCCCGGAGCCCTCCCCTCGTCCGACCCGCTTGCGGGCGCGGTGCGCGCCCTCGGGCGGCCTCAGCTCGTGCGGTTTCATCGCTCCTCGTCCCCGCTTCCCCCGCCGTCGACCTCCTCGACCACCACGAGGTGGCGGACGGCGCGGATCATGCCCCTTATCTCGGGGCGGTCCTCGTGCACGACCGAGTCCCCCATGCGCTTGATGCCGAGGGCCCGGATCGTGCCTCGCTGGCGCGCGCCGCGGTCGACCGCGGAGCGCACCTGGGTCACCTTGAGCCGGCTCATCGCCTCGTCCTCCCCGCGTCCTGCAGCATGAACGAGGGCGCGATCTCCTCGGGCGACTTGTTGCGCTTGCGCGCGGTCGAGTCGGGCGTCTGCTGACCCTTGAGGCCCTTGACGGTGGCATGGACGATGTTGATCGGGTTGCCCGACCCGAGCGACTTCGACAGGATGTCGCGGATCCCCGCGCACTCCACCACCGCTCGCACCGGGCCGCCCGCGATCACGCCGGTCCCGGGCGACGCGGGCTTGAGCAGCACGACCGCGGCGGAGTCCTCGGCCACGACCTCGTGCACGATCGTCGACCCGATCATCGGGACGCGGAAGAAGTTGCGCTTGGCGTTCTCGACGCCCTTCTGGATCGCGGCCGGCACCTCGCGCGCCTTGCCGTAGCCGACGCCGACCTGTCCGGCCGCGTCGCCCACGATGACGAGGGCGGTGAACGAGAACCGGCGGCCGCCCTGGTGCACCTTGGCGACGCGGTTGATGGCGACGACGCGCTCCTCGTACTGCGCCCGGTCGTCGTCCCGCCCGCCGCGCGATCCTCGCTCTGACCTTGCCATCCCGTTCCTTTCTCTATCTCCTACAACCGGAGCCCGGCTTCGCGCGCGCCCTCGGCAACGGCCTTGACCCGCCCGTGGAAGCGGAAGCCTCCCCGGTCGAACACGGCCTCGGCGATGCCGGCGTCCTTGGCCCTCGCCGCCAGGTCGGTTCCCACGGCCCGAGCGACCTCGCTCGGCTTGCCCTCGGCGCGCCCGTTCGACAAGCTGGAGGCCGCCGCCAGCGTCCGCCCCGAGAGGTCGTCGATCAGCTGCGCGTAGATGTGGCGGTTCGATCGGTAGACCGCCAGCCGGGGCCGCTCCGCCGTCCCCGACACCTTCTTTCGCACGCGGCGATGCCGCCTCCGGCGCGCCGCCACCTTCTCCCGTGCCTTCATCTCTACCCGCCCGCCTTCGCGGCCTTGCCCGCCTTGCGCCGGATCCGCTCGCCCTCGTAGCGGATCCCCTTGGCCTTGTAGGGCTCGGGCTTGCGGATCGCGCGGATCTCGGCCGCGGTCTGGCCCACCAGCTCCTTGTCGATGCCCCGAACGACGATGCGCGTGGGGGTGGGGACGTCGAACTCGATGCCCTGAGGTGCGGCCTTGGTCACGGGGTGCGAGTAACCCACCATGACCTCGAGGTCGTTGCCCCTCTTCTGCGCCCGGTAGCCGACGCCCTGGATCTCGAGGTTCTTCTGGTAGCCCTCCGTCACGCCCTGGACCATGTTCGCCACGAGCGAGCGGACGAGCCCGTGCAGGGCGCGCACCTCCCGCTCGTCGTTGGCGCGCGTGACGCGCAGCTCGCCGTCGGCGCGCTCGATCGAGATCCCCTTCGGAAGGTCGCGTTCGAGCTGGCCCCGCGGGCCCTTGACGCTGATGTGGCCGCCCGAGATCGTCACGTCGACCCCGGACGGGACCGCGATGGGAGCCTTCCCTACGCGCGACACGTCACCTCACCTCTCGTCACCATACGTAGGCCAGTACCTCGCCGCCGACCCGGGCTCGCCGGGCCTGCTTGTCGGACATGACCCCGCGGCTCGTGGACACGATCGCGACCCCGAGCCCGCCCAGCACGCGGGGGAGGTCGGTGGCCGGCCGGTACACGCGCCGTCCCGGTTTGGACACGCGGCTGATGCCGGCGATCGCCGACTCCCGCCCGTCGTCGTAGCGCAGGCGCATCACGATGGCCGGCTGGGGCGCTTGCTCGACGATCTCGTAGCCCTCGACGAAGCCCTCCTCGACGAGGATCCGCGCGATGCTCTCCTTGATCTTCGAGGCCGGGATCGAGACCTCCTCGTGGGCCGCGGTCGAGGCGTTGCGTATGCGGGTCAGCATGTCGGCGATCGGATCGGTCATCGTCATGTGGTCACCAGCTCGCTTTCGTGATGCCGGGGATCTCGCCGTTGTGGGCCATCTCCCTGAAGCAGAGGCGGCAGAGGCTGAACCGCCGGTACACGGCCCGGGGCCGTCCGCACCGCATGCAGCGCGTGTAGTTGCGGACCTGGTGCTTCTGCCTCGATCTCTGCTTGTTCACCAACGCCTTCTTAGCCATCTATGCCCTCTCTACCTCTTGCAAGGGGAACCCCAGCGCCCGCAGCAGTGCCCTGCCCTGATCGTCGTTCTTGGCCGTAGTGACGATGACGATGTCCATGCCCCTCGTCGCATCGATGTCGTCGTAGTCGATCTCGGGGAACACGAGCTGCTCGGTGACGCCGAACGAGTAGTTTCCGCCGCCGTCGAACGAGCGGGGGTCGAGGCCGCGGAAGTCGCGGATGCGGGGAAGCACGACCGATAGCAGCCGGTCGAGGAAGTCCCACATCCGGTCGCCTCTCAGCGTCACCGCGGCGCCGATCGGCATCCCCTTGCGGATCTTGAACGTCGCGATCGACTTTCGGGCGCGCCGGATAGCCGGCTTCTGGCCCGTGATCGTGGCGAGGTCCTTGACCGCCCCGTCCAACGCCTTGGCGTCGCGCGACGCCTCGCCCACGCCCATGTTCACGACGACCTTCTCGGGGCGCGGCACCTCCATGATGTTGCCGAGCCCGAGCTCGTCCTTCAGGCGCGCCCGGAGCTCGTCGTTGTAGCTCTGCTTCAGCCGCGGCGTGTAGGTCTCGGTCGTCGCCATCACAGGTCCGTCCCGCACTTGCGGCAGATGCGCACCCTCGTCCCGTCGCCCTCGACGCGGACCCCCGCGCGCGTGGGGCCGTCGGTGGGGCACACGAGCGCGACGTTGGAGATGTCGATCGCGGCCTCCTTGTGGGCGATGCCGCCCTCCTGGCCGCCGCGCCGGTTCATTCGCACCTTCTCGTGCCGCGTGACGCGGTTCACGCCCTCGACGATGACCCTGCCCTTGCGGGGGTCGACCGACAGGATGCGCCCGCGCGCGCCGATGTCCTTGCCCGCGATCACCGCGACCTCGTCTCCCTTGCGCACCCTCATCACAGCACCTCCGGCGCGAGGGAGATGATCTTCATGAACCGCTTCTCCCTCAGCTCTCTCGCCACCGGGCCGAAGATCCGGGTCCCCCGGGGCTGCATCTGGTTGTCCACGATCACGACCGCGTTGTCGTCGAAGCGGATGTAGGAGCCGTCGATCCGACGGCGCTCCTTGGCCGTGCGCACGACCACGGCCTTGACCACGTCCGAGCGCTTGACCGCGCCGCCGGGGACGGCCTCCTTGACCGTGCACACGACCACGTCGCCGATCCCGGCATAGCGCCGGCGCGAACCGCCCAGCACCTTGATCACGAGCACCTCGCGCGCGCCCGTGTTGTCCGCGACCCTGCAACGCGTCTCCTGCTGTATCACTTGGCCTTTTCCACTATCTCCACGATCCGCCACCGCTTCGTCTTGGCAAGGGGGCGCGTCTCGGCGATGCGCACGGTGTCGCCCACAGCCGCCTCGTTGTCCTCGTCGTGGGCCTTGAGCCGGGTGCTGCGGCGCACGATCTTGCCGTACGTGCTGTGAGCGGCCGCGTCCCGCACCTCGACGACCGCGGTCTTGTCCATCGCGTCGGACACGACCCGGCCGATGCGGACCTTGCGGTTGCCCCGCGTCCTCGTCTCGCTCGGGCCGGCGGCGTCGTCGGCCATCGTCAACCTCTCTCCCCGGACTCGGCGAGCTGCCGCTCGCGCATGAGCGTGTGGATGCGGGCGATCTCCTTGCGGAGGATGCCCAGGCGCCGGTAGTTGTCGAGCTGACCGGTCGCGTTCTGGAAGCGCAGGTTGAACAGCTCTTCCTTGGTCTCCTCGAGGCGCGTCTCCATCTCGTCGAGGGAGAGGTCGCGCAGCTCCGACGCGCGCGTCACTGCACCTCCACCGTCTGCTCGCGGGCCACGAACCGGCACTTGATCGGAAGCTTGTGCGCGGCGAGACGGATCGCCTCGCGCGCGAGCGGCTCCGGCACGCCGGACAGCTCGAACATGACGCGGCCGGGCTTGACGACCGCGACCCAGCTCTCCGGGTTGCCCTTGCCCGATCCCATGCGGGTCTCGGCGGGCTTCTTGGTCACCGGCTTGTCGGGAAAGATGTTGATCCAGACCTTCCCGCCGCGGCGGATGCGGCGCGTCATGGCGATGCGGGCGGCCTCGATCTGCCGGTTGGTGATCCAGCCCGCCTCGAGCGCCATGAGTCCGTAGTCGCCGAAGGCCACCTCCGTGCCGCCCTTGGCGCGCCCGCGCATGCGGCCGCGCTGCTGCTTGCGGTGCTTGTAGCGCCGGGGCTGCAGCATCTAGCTCGCCTCCCCGTCGGACGCGGTCGCCTGCTCGGCGCCCGCTGCCGGCCCGGCGTCCGACGCGGGGGTCGGCTCCGCGGCGGCGGGGGCCGCTTCTGC